>NZ_JBHXMA010000087.1:0-18506 GCF_042721035.1 Streptomyces sp. NPDC058464 | reverse complement strand
GGGGGGGGGGGGGCGGGCGCCGTCGTTTCGGCCGGGGGGGCCGGCGTCACGCCCCCTGCCGCCGGGCACACGGCCGTCTCCGGTGGGCCGTCCGCTGCGCGGCCCTCGTCGGTCGTCGGTTACGCGGCCGTGAAGCGCGCGGTGATGGCGGCCACCCGCTTGCCCTGGTAGACGGCGGCGGCGCGGGCGGTGTCGTCGACGGGGATCGCGCCCTGGCCGTTGACGTGGCTGGTGCCGTAGGGGTTGCCGTCCACGAACTTCACCGGGTCGGTGTAGCCCGGGGTGACGAGGATGCCGCCGAAGTGGTGGACGGAGTTGTAGAGCGCGAGCAGCGTGGACTCCTGGCCGCCGTGCGCGGTGGCCGTGGCGGTGAAGCCGCTGTAGACCTTGTCGGCCAGCTTGCCCTGGGCCCACAGCCCGCCCAGCGTGTCGATGAACTGCTTCAGCTGGCTGGCGATGTTGCCGAACCGGGTCGGGGTGCCGAAGACGACGGCGTCGGCCCACTCGATGTCGGCCGGGGTGGCGATCGGGATGTCCCTGGTGGCCGTGGCATGCGCCGACCAGGCGTCGTTGCTCGCGATGGCCTCCTCGGGCGCGAGCTCGGAGACGCGCAGCAGCCGTACCTCCGCACCCTCCTTGCGGGCGCCGTCGGCCACGGCCTCCGCCAGCTCGTGGACGGTACCGGTCGACGAGTAGTAGATGACCGCGATCTTGGGAGACATGGGGAGTTCCTCTCGCTGTGCTGCGCTCTCGACGGCGGACGCCGTCTCGGTCTGCTGGGCGGCGGACGCCGCGGGGTGGGCGGTGGCGGACAGGGTGAGCCGCAGCTGACGCGCCGCGAGCCCCTTCGCCGCGGTCAGCCCGTGGCGGTACCGGTCGACGGTCGCCGAGGCCGAGATCTTCAGGGAGCCGTTCTCGACGGACAGGGAGTCCACCGTCAGCTCGACCGGTGCGCGGTGCCCGCGGACGGTCAGGTGACCCTCGACGACCCAGGCGCCGCCCGCACCGCGGGCCACCCCGGCCGACTCGAACCGGATCTCGGGGTGGCGCTCCGCGTGGAGAAACGCCGCGGAGCGCACGTGCTCGTCACGGCGTGGCGTCCCGGTGTGGAAACTGCCCGCCTCGATCACGGCGTGCGCGGTCGACCGGGTGACCGGCTCGGCGACCGTGATGCTCGCCGACTCCACCCGGAAGGTGCCGTTCACCTTGCCCAGACCGAACATGTGCCGCGTGGTGAAGCCGATGGACGACCGCTCGGGATCGACCGTGTAGGTCCCCGCGGGGGGCAGTTCGACGCTCATGCCTTTCCGGCCTCTCGGTTGGCGTCGCGCGGCTGGTCCGCTGCGACGCTGTTGCTTGCCTTGGCAAGTATCCTGGCGCCATCGAAATGCTTTGTCAAGCAAGTAATCCTGTGCTTCAGTGGTAAGGGCCGGACAAGGAAGGGAGGTCAGCGCGTGTCACCGCAGTCACCGGAGCCCACGTATCCGCTGAACGACGACGAGGAACGCCTCTGGCGTGCGCTGCAGCGGATGCTGGTGGCCCTGCCCCGGGCGCTCGACGAGGACCTGCTCTGTGCCACGGGCCTGTCGCTCACGCAGTACATCGTCCTGGCCAACCTCTCCGAGGCCGACGGAAACAGCATGCGCATGACCGAACTGGCCACGGCGGCGGCGCTGTCCGCGAGCCGCATCACCAGGGTGGTGGAGAACCTCCGGGACCAGGGCCTGGTGACCAAGCGGCGGCACTGCACGGACGCCCGCGGGTACGTGGCCGAACTGACCGACGCCGGCCTGCTGCGGCTGGCCGCTGCCTATCCGGCGCATCTGGCCAGCGCGCGCAGACGCGTCATGGACCAGCTCGACCCCGCCCTGGTCCAGCGGCTGGCCGAGCAGATGAAGTCGGTCGCCGACCCGCTCGCCTCCCCCTGCGAACGCGGCCCGGGGCACCGGGAGCGCCCCGGGCGGCAGGAGCGCCCCGTGGCCGGGGAAGGCGCCGGATGCGGCGAGGAGCCCCCGCGCCGGCCGGACGTCGCCGGCTACCGCACGGCAGTCGTCTGACCCGAGCGGGGAGCGGTGCCCGGTCAGGGCCAAGGGTGCCCGGACCAGGGCCGCTTCACGTCGTCCCCCGCGGCGATCGCCGGGTTCACGAGCCTGCTCGCGCCCGGCGGCGGCCACGGCTGAGCCGCGTTCCCCGGTCGTTCTCGGCGGCGACGGCGGTGGCGGAGAGGAGCGTCGCGGCGGCGAGGCTGCCCCAGAGGGCGGCCGGGCCGTGGGAGGCGAGAGCGGTGATGACCGCGGGGGAGACAGCGAGGCCGAAGCCCGTGGAGAGCTGGAAGCGGGCGAGGGCGCGGCCCAGGACATGGGCCGGGGCGAGGGCGGTGACGAGCGCGGTGGCGCTGCCGGCGTAGATGATCTCGCCGATCGTGCAGACCACCGCCACCGCGGCGACGGCCGGGGCGCTCCAGCCGTGTCCGGGTGAGGTGGCCGCGAGGAAGCCGAGGTAGGACACGGCGACCACCACGCCGGCGAGGGCCAGCACGGTCCGCCGGGAGAAGCGGGACAGCAGCACGGTGACCGGCACCTGCAGGGTGACCACCAGCACCGTGTTCGTCACGAAGATGGCTGCCGACCACATCGGGGACGCGTGCAGCTGTGTCACCAGGACGAGGGGGAGCGCGACTTCGGTGACGTTGAGGCAGAAGGCGTAGATCACGTTGGCGGCCAGCAGCGCGCGCATCCGGGGTGCGGGTGCGCCGGCCCCGTCCTCGGGCGGAGCGGCGGCCGGCTGCGTGTGCAGGTGGACCGACCATGCCAGGGCTGCGGCGGCGAGGTAGGCGAGCCCGGTGACGGCTGCCAGCGCCCGCAGTGCGGTGGTGCCGCCCGCCAGGCACGCGGTGGCGAGGAGGGCGCCCACCCCCAGGCCGGCGTTGCGCAGCGCGCGGCCCGCCGCGAGCGCGGCGTCGCGCTCGCGGCCGTGGGCGACCGTGGCCACGAGGGCCGCATGGGCGGCCGGCCATGCCTGGTTGCCGATGCCGAGGAAGAGTGCCGCCGTCGCGAACAGCCGGACGTGCCCCGCCGGCGTGGCCAGCAGCAGCGCCACGCCCACCACCCGGACCAGCATCGACGCCGCCACGACCGTGCTGCGTGCGCCCCGGTCCAGCCATCGGCCGACCGCCGGCATGCAGGCCAGACCCACGACGACGCCGGCCGTCATGGCGATGCCGGTGGCCGGCGCGGACAGATTCAGCACCGTCACCCCGTAGAGCAGCAGAAAGGGCCGCAGCAGTCCGGTGCCGAGCGCGTCCACGGCCAGGGCGACGGCATAGCGGGGGCCTCCGGAGGCATGGACGAGGGCGCGCGGCTGGACATTGACGGTGGTTGTCATGGCGTCAACGGTGCGGTCGCCCGCCGGGCCGGCCATGTGGGTTGACGGACACCGTCAATCGACGCGGTCGCCGGCCGTCCGGCCAGCGATGATGAGGGGATGACGCTGAGGATCGACATCGGCGGCCTGCCGTCCGGGCGGCTGCGGTTCGCCGCCTCCCCGCTGGCCGAACTGACCGCGATGCTGCACGTGCTGGCCGAACCCGGGCATCACCCGCAGCTCGCAGGCTGGGCCGGGGACGTCTGGGCGGGGCTGCGGCCCGAGCTGGCCGAGCGGCTCAGGGAGGCGGAGTTCCTCTGGCGTTCCTCACGCGCCGACTTCCTGGTCCCGGCCCGTCCCCGGCCCACCCTCGCCGAGGAGTTGGACGACGTGGACCGGATCGACGACGAAACCTATGTGACCGCCGCGCTCACCACCACGTGCGGCAGCAACCGGATCCACTTCGCCGCCCCGTCGCCGCTCGCCGACGCGGCGGCGCGGGAGCGGGCCCTGGACCTGGCCCAGGCCCGCGGCGCGCTCCAGGAGGCCTTCGCGGAACGGCTGCTCGCGGACCCGGCCGCCGTGCGGGCGCGGGTGCGCGACACCCTCGAACAGTGCGCAGAGGCCTTCTTCGACGCCGCCTGGACGGGCGTCGCCGTGCAACTCGCCACCGACCTGCGCCTGAAGAACGACCTGCTCAAGCGTCAGGGCATCGGAGCGGCGCTCGCGTCGGTCTCCGGCGCCGTGACCCTGGCGCCGGACGGCGACTGCATCATCGTGGACAAGCTGCAGGACAGTGCGACCGCCGCCCACGGCACCGGGGTCACCTTCGTGCCCAGCGTCTTCGGCCGCCCGCACCTGGTGGCGGTCTACGCGCCCGGGTGGCAGCCGGTGGTGCAGTACCCCGTCGCCGAGCCGACACCGTCGGAGCCGGTGTCGCTGGAGACGGTCACGCTGCGGCTGGAGGCGCTCGCGCATCCGGTACGGCTGCGGCTGCTGCGCACCCTGGCCCGCGGCCCGCACACCACCGGCGAGCTGGCCCACGCCTGGGAACTCTCACCGCCGGAGGTCTCCCGCCACCTCGCCGTCCTGCGCCGCGCGGGCCTGCTCACGACCCGGCGGCACGGTCGTTACGTCCGCTACACCCTCAACCTCCCCGACCTGACGGCGCTGGGAGCCGATCTGCTGGCGGCCGTACTGCGCTGAGCGGTCCGGGGAACCTAGGCGGCGCCGGGCTCGGTGAGTCCGATCAGGCTCATCACGGCCTCCCGGACGCCCTCCAGGTCGTACTCGCCCAGGGGGACCCCCGAGGCGCGAGAGTGCTTGGTGACGCCGACGAAGGCGCCGAACGCCATCGAGAGCAGCACCTGCGGATCACCGGCGCGGACGGCACCGGCCTGCTGTGCCGCTCGCAGGATCGCCACGAGTTCGGCGTTGAGCCGGTCGGAGGCCTCGTACGCCTGCGGCCGCAGGTACGAGCCGTGCACCTGGTGTTCGAGGAACGAGAACGCCTGGGGGTAGGCCAGGGCGAACGCGACCTGGTGCTGCCAGATCAGGCCGATCGCGGTCGCCGGATCGGCCGCGCGTACGGCGTCGGTGACCACGGTGTCGGCGAACGCGGTCTTCGCCTCGGTGAAGACCGCCTCGCCCAGCGCCTGCTTGTTGGGGAAGTAGCGGTAGATCGTGCCCACCGCGACCCCGGCGCGAGCGGCGATCTCCGGCACGTTGGTGCCGTCCCAGGTGCGCTCGTCGAACAACTCCAGCGCGGCGTCCAGCACTTTGCGGCGCAGGGGCGTCTCGTCGGCCGTCGCAGCGGGGGGCATGGTCACCAGTGAAACTTCGTTCAGTCACTCGATCTTGTCAAGGCGGAGGGGTAGGGTGCGGAGTGAATGAAGATTCATTCACTCCCTGGTTCATCCCATCACTCTTCATGAGGAGCGCGCCGATGAAGCGCTACGGCCACTGGATCGCAGGCGTGGAAACCGACCCGGCATCAGATCGCTGGCTGCCGTCCACCTCTCCCGGACAGGACGAGGTCCTGCACGAGATCGCCCTCGGCGACGCCGCCGACGTGGCGCGGGCCGTCGGGGCGGCGGCCGGGGCGGTCGACGGCTGGTGGAACCGGCAGCCGGTGGAACGGGGGCGGCTTCTGGCCGCCGTCGCGGAACGGCTGCGGGACGAGGCCGCCGTCCTGGCGGAGCTGGAGTCGGCCGAGACCGGCAAGCCCGCCTGGCAGTCCCCGCTGGAGGTGGAGGGCGCCGCCCGCTACTTCGAGTACTACGCCGGCCTGGTCGACCTGCCCGGCGGCGAGGTGGTGAACATAGGTCCGGCCTTCCACGCGTACACCCGGCGCGAGCCGCTCGGCGTGGTCGGTGTCATCACGCCGTGGAACGCGCCCCTGAACCAGGCCGCCCGCTCCATCGCCCCGGCCCTCGCGGCCGGCAACGCCGTGGTGGTCAAGCCGTCCGAGTTCACCTCGGCCAGCACGCTCCGGCTGGCCCGCATCGCCACCGAGTGCGGTCTGCCCGACGGCGTGCTGAACGTCGTCACCGGCATGGGGGACACCGTGGGCGCGGCGCTCGTCGGCCATCCCGGGGTCCGCAAGGTGGCGTTCACCGGATCGGTCCGCGCCGCCCGCGAGATCGGCCGGATCGCCGCGGACCGCATCATCCCGCTCACGCTGGAGCTGGGCGGCAAGTCGGCCAACGTCGTCTTCGCGGACGCCGACCTCGCCAAGGCCGCCCAGGGCGCCGTCGAGGCGTTCCTGCCCAACGGCGGCCAGTCCTGCATGGCGGGCACCCGGCTGCTGGTCGACGCGCGGATCCACGACCAGTTCGTCGCGGCCCTGCAGACCGTGCTGACCCACATCACGCCGGGGGAGACCTACGGGCCGGCGATCACCCGCGCCCAGTACGACAAGGTCAACGAGTACTTCAAGATCGCCGAGCAGGAGGGTGCCACCCTCCTCACCGGCGGCCGGCCGACCGGGGAGGGCTGGGTGTTCGAGCCGACCATCTACACCGACGTCACCCCCGGCATGCGCATCGCCCGCGAGGAGATCTTCGGCCCCGTGCTCGCCGTGCTGCGCTTCGAGGACGAGGAGGAGGCGGTGGCCCTCGCCAACGACTCCGACTACGGCCTGGCCGCCGCCCTCTGGACCGCCGACGTGACTCGCGCCCACCGCGTCGCCGCGCGCCTGCAGGCCGGGCAGGTCTACGTCAACGCCTACCCGCCCGGCATGATGGTCGAGGGCCCGTTCGGCGGCTACAAGAACAGCGGGTACGGCCGCGAGAAGGGCCTGGAGGCGCTGCACCACTACACCCAGACCAAGTTCGTGGCCGTCCGCCTCCAGGAGGACCAGCAGGTGTGGTGACCCGGCGGTCGGCGGCCGTACCCGTTCTGGAACCATCCTTTCGGCATTCGACGAAAGGCGGACACCGATGGTCACGGCCTACGACGCGGAGCACAGCCGGGGCCCGGCCTTCGCGCGGCTTCTGCTCTCCAGCCACGAGCGGCTGACCGGCGCTCCGCTGTGCCCCACCGGGTTCCAGGACGACGGGGAGGCGGCCCGCTGGCTCTACGGAAGCGCACCCTTCGGGCTGCTCGCGCACGGCGCCGGGCCGGATCCGGTCTTCGTCTACGCGAACACCACCGCCCAGAAGTGCTTCGAGTACCCGTGGGAGGAGTTCGTACGGCTCCCGTCCCGGCTGTCCGCCGACCCGGACGCGCAGGGCGACCGGGACGCCTTCGTGCACTCGGTGGCCGCCCGCGGACACGCCTCCGGCTACCGGGGGCTGCGGACAGCCGGGTCCGGCCGGAGGTTCTGGATAGAGGACGTCACCATGTGGAACCTCCTTGAGGCGGACGGCACCTGCCACGGCCAGGCGGCGGTGTTCCGTTCCTGGAGCGAGGCCTGAGCGGCTCGGTCGGGGGGCTGTCCGGCCGAGCCGCCGAACAGTCCCTGACGTGGACCGGAAGGCGGAGATCGGGTTGAGATTCCTTGCTTGAGCACGCTATTCTGCTCAAATGAGCGCAGAAGAGCCGTTGACCGCCCAGGAAGAACGCTTCTGGCGCGCCCTGATGCGCGTCATCGTCGCGCTGCCGCGCTCGCTCGACGACGACCTGCTGCGCTCCACCGGGCTCACGCTCACCGAGTACGTCGTCCTGATGAACCTCTCCGAGGCCGAGAACCAGGAACTCCGCATGACGGACCTCGCCTCGGCCGCCGCCCTCTCGGCCAGCCGCATCACCCGGGTCGTGGACGCGCTGCAGAGCCGCGGCCAGGTCGTCAAGCGGCGCTACGAGGGGGACGCCCGCGGCAACGTCGCGACCCTCACCCCGGAGGGGCTGAAGCGGCTCCGGGACGCCTACCCCGTGCACCTGGCGAGTGCCCGCAAGCGGGTCGTGGACCTGCTCGACGGCCGGTCGGTGCCCGCCATGGTGCGGCAGTTCGAAGCGGTCGTCGAGAAGCTCGACTGAACTCCGCGGCATCGGCTGCCCCGCTAATATACAAGCGTCAAACAGTGGCCCTGTGCGGCTCCGGCCGGACCACGACCCGGGAAGAAGCGATGCGGGAGCGACCTCGGCGGAGACGGCCGGCATGACCTCGCGACCGGAGAAACGGGAGAGCCGGGCCCGGCTGCTGGGCCGGTTGTGGCGGCCGCCGCGCGCCCACGGCGCACAGCCCCGGCACCGGGTGGTCGGCCCCCTGGAGCTCTTCTACGACCTCGTCGTGGTCGTCCTGGTGGCCCAGGCGGCACACCACCTGGCGGGGCATCTCACCTGGCACGGCCTCGCCGAGTTCGCGGTGGTGTTCGCGCTGGTGTGGATCGCCTGGCTGAACGGCACCCTCCACCACGATCTGCACGGTCACGACGATGCCCGGGGCCGCAGTCTGTTCCTGGCGCAGATCCTCGTCCTCGTCCCGCTGGGAGCGTTCATCCCCGCGGCGGGCGGCGAGAACGGCGGCCGTTTCGCCGTCGCCGGGGGCGTCCTGTTCGCCGTGCTGGCCGTGCTCTGGCTGCTGGCCGGACGCGGCAGCCCCGCGGAGTACCGCACCCCCAGCCTGCTCTACGTGTCCGGGACGGCGGTCTGCGCGGCCGTCCTCCTCGCGAGCGCCCCGCTGCCGGCCGACACCCGCTTGCTCACCTGGGGAGTGCTGGACGTCGCCTATCTCGTGGGGTTCGCGGTGGTGATCGGCGTGACGCCGCCGACCCAGGCGTCGTCGCTCGCCCCCACCGACTCGCTCATCGAGCGGTTCGGACTGCTCATCATCATCGTGCTCGGCGAGACCGTCACGGGCGTCGTGAACGGGCTGGCCGAGGAGTCGACCTCCGCCATGGGCCTCGCGGTCGGGCTCGTCGCGGTGGTGGTCGGATTCGGCGCGTGGTGGACGTACTTCGACTTCGCCGGGCACCGCCGGCCCCGGAGCACCCGTGCGGTGACCCTGTCGTGGATGCTCGTCCATCTCCCGCTGACGGCCGCGGTGACCGCCATGGGCGCCGCGATGGTCGGCCTGGTCGAGCACGCCCACGCCGACCGGACGCCCGCCGCCACGGCCTGGCTGCTGAGTGCGGGCGTGGCCGTCGTCCTGGTGACGACGATGGTGATCGCGACCGGCCTGGAGGCCTGGCAGGACGAGCGCGCGCTCTACCGGCCGCTCGCCCGCACCAGCGTCGTCGTGGCCCTCGCGGCCGTGGCCCTCGGCGCCGCCCGGCCCGCGCCGCTGTACCTCGGGCTCGGGCTCGTCGTGCTCCTCGGCATCCCGTGGGGCCTCGCCGTGGTCCACCGGCTGGGCCGGGACGAGACGGCGGTGCTCTGACCGGACGCCCGCGGCCAGGACCGGCCCCGGGGAGCACCGGCGCCCTCAACTCCCGTACACGCGCCGGGCGATGAGCTCCGCGATCATGATGGTGGTGGCGTTGGTCACCGTCGACGGCACCTCGGGCATGATCGAGGCGTCCACCACCCGCAGCCCCGCCAGCCCCCTGACCGCGCCGGACTCGTCCACGACGGCCCACCGGTCCTCGGGCCCGCCCATCGGCACCGTCGACGTCGGATGCCCGTAGGTGGCGATGCCGCTCTCGATCGCCGCCGCCAGCCCGTCGTCGTCCACGGCCGAGCCCGGCACCAGTTCGGCCGCCACCGCACCGGCGAGCGGCGCGCTGCCCGCGAGGCGGCGGACCAGCCGCACGGCCTCCAGCATCCGGCGGCGGTCCCGGTCCGTCGCGAGGTAGTTGTCGTCGATGACCGGGGCGTCGTACGGGTCACGGCCGGCCAGCCGCACCGAACCGCGCGACTCCGGCCGGGTGACGGCCGCCGCGAGGACCATCGCCCCGCCGGTCGGACTGAACGAGCCGTCCAGCAACTGGGTGCCGACGACGGCGAGGTCCAGTTCACCGGGGCTCGCCTCGCGCGAGGCGAACCAGAGGTGGGCGGCGAAGGCGGACGTCATCGTCTGGTGCTCGGGCGCGAGCGCGAACAGCGAGTGGAAGAAGGGGTGGTCCTGGAGCCGGCGGCCGACGGGCAGGTCGGCGACCACCTCGATGCCGAGGCCCCGCAGGTCCGCGGCCGGACCGACGCCGGAGCGCAGCAGGATGGCCGGGCTGCCGTACGAGCCGGCGCTGAGCACCACCTCGCCGGCCCGGAAGACCGTGCCCGACGCGCTGACGACACCACGCGCCCTGCCGTCCTCGACCAGCACCCGGTCGATCGTGACGTCGCTGAACACGGTCAGGTTGGGGCGGCTGCGCACCCGCGGCGTCAGATACGCCAGGGCGGTGCTCTGGCGCACCCCGTCCACGATGTTCACCGGGTAGGCGCCGGCGCCGTCCTGGCGCTCGCCGTTGAAGTCGTCGTTGCGCCGGAAGCCGAGGCCCGCCGCGCTGTCCACGAACGCCCGCATGGGCGAGGTGAGTTCCGCGTAGGCCCACTGCCGGACGGGGAAGGGGCCGGTGCGGCCGTGGTGGGCGGGGTCGCCGGCGGGGGTGTTCTCCATGTCCCGGAAGACCGGCAGGACCTCGTCGTAGGACCAGCCCTTGATCCCGTAGCGCTCCGCCCACGCGGCGAAGTCCGTGGCCCGCGCCCGGATCGCCACACCGGCGTTCACCGCGGAACTGCCGCCCATGGCCCGGCCGCGCGGTGCGGCGATGCTCGGGGCGCGGTCGGTGGCGCGCGCGGTGTAACCCCAGTCGTGGTCGGGGTCGGCCAGCAGGTGCGGGGTCAGCAGCCCCTCGGGGACCCGGTCGGCGGGGTAGTCGGGGCCCGCCTCGACCAGCAGGACCGTGCGCCGCGGATCCTCGGTGAGCCGGGCGGCGAGTACGGCGCCCGCGGAGCCGCCGCCGACGATGACGACGTCGGCCTCGTGCGCCGCGGGGTGTTCGCTCGGGGTGCTCATCTGCGTCTCTCCTTCAGCATTGTTCTGTGCTTTGGCAAGCAAATAAAATGCTCGGAATCGGAATCGGAATCAGTGTCGGTGTCGGTGTCGTCATGGTGGGCCCGGTCAGATCCGCATCGCTTCCGGCACCACGCGCTCGCCCAGCAGCCGCAGCGCGGCGTGCTGGTCGGCGCCGCGCACCGGGCCGATGACGTGGTCGATGCCGATGTCGGCCAGCCGCCGCAACTCCGCGAGCAGGGCGGGGATCCGCTCGCCGTGCGCTCCGGGGTCGAGGGGGAGCAGGACCGTCTTCTCGATCTCGGCGTAGTCGCGCCCGGCCCGGTCGCAGTGCCGCCGGAGCACGTCGAGCTTGTGCGGCAGGTCCGGGCCGTGGAAGAGGTTGCAGGCGTCCGCGTACTCCGCGACGAGCCGCAGCGTCTTCTGCTCGCCGGAGCCGCCGATCAGGATCGGCGGGTGCGGACGCCGCACGGTGCGGGGGGAGTTGAGGGTGCGTTCGAGCCGGTAGTGGCGGCCTTCGAAGGGCTTCTCGTCGTCGCTCCACATCTGCAGGCAGATCCGCAGCGTCTCCTCCAGCCGCTCGAACCGCTCCGCGACCGGCGGGAACGGCAGTCCGAGCCCGCGCGCCTCGGCGAGGTTGAAGCCGGCGCCGATCCCGATGCCCAGGGCGGCGCGACCTTCGGAGAGCACGTCGAGCGTGGTGATCATCTTGGCCAGCAGTCCGGGTTCGCGGTATCCGGCCGAGGTCACCAGGGCGAGCAGCTCCGCCCGCTCGGTGGCCGCGGCCAGATAGCCCAGGGTCGTGTACGCCTCCAGCATCTCCTGCTCGGAGGCGCCCACGATCCCGATCTGGAACAGGTGGTCCATGACGGCGATCCGGCGGAACCCGAACTCCTCCGCGCTGCGGGCGAGCCGGGCCACATGACGTGCGATGCCCGCCGGGCCGCCGGGCTGGGTGAAATCCGCGATGGCGATGCCTAGGTTCATGCGGGCCTTCCGTGATCCGAACCTGTCGCCATCGAGTATGCCGGGACCAGTATGTGCTTTGTCAAGCAAGGAAATCGGGCGGCCGGTCAGCCCCCGAGCGGCTGCGGCCGGTTCCGGCGGCGCACCTCCGACGAGGCGAAGACCGCCGAGATCCCGTGCACGATGCTGAAGAGACCGAAGACGGTGGCGAGCGAGACCGCACCGATGTCCGGGCGCACGAACAGCACGAACCCGAGCGCGACCGACACGAGGCCGGTCAGCAGGAACAGGGCGCGCTCACCTGCCGTCTCACCGCGCAGGAAGGCCAGGGCGACCTCCATGGCACCCGTCGTCAGGGCCCACGCGGCGACCCAGAGGGTGAGCACCAGGGCCGTGATGCCCGGCCAGGCCAGGGAGCTGACGCCGGCCACGACCGACAGCACGGCCAGCAGCAGCCACCCCAGGACCGGACCCACCCGGTCGCTGCTGAAGGCGCGGACCCCGTCCATCGCCGCGTACATGAACGCGTATATGGCGAAGAGGACGACGAACGCGCCGACGGTGATGCCCGGCCAGGAGACGGAGACGATGCCGATGACGACGGCCAGCAGGCCGCGCCAGAGCAGCGCGTTGGGCGAACTGAGCAAGGTGACCTCCGTGAACGAGCGTGCCGTGGCGCCGACTTCCACCCCGGCCCGGAAAACCGCGATGACGGGCACGAAGGCTAGCGGCGCGACGGCCCCGTGTGATCGGTCATTCGACTCATTCCGTTACTGCCCGATCGGCCGGTCTTCGTCCCCCTGGCGCCCGGCCTCCTCCGTGCCGGCCATCGCCTCCAGCGCGCCGCGGAGAGCGGCCCGCGAGGTGATCCCCAGCTTGGGGTAGACGCGGTACAGGTGCGAGCCGACCGTGCGGTGCGACAGGAACAGCCGCTCGCCGATCTGCTTGTTGCTCAGGCCCGTCGCCGCGAGTTCGGCGATCTGCCGCTCCTGGGCGGTCAGCGGCTCGGCCGCCGCGTCGGCCCGGGCGGTGACGGAGACACCGGTCGCGCGCAGCTCGGCCGCGGCCCGCTGCGCCATCATCGCGGCGCCGATCAGGTCGAACGTCTCCAGGGCCGCGCCCAGTTGCACCCGGGCTCCGGCCATGTCGTGGGTACGGCGCAGCCACTGGCCGTACGCGAACCGGATGCGCGCGTAGTCCCAGGGCCAGCGGGAGGCGTCAGGAAGGGCCAGGGCGGCCTCGAACAGCCCGGCGGCCTGCGCGTCGTCGGCGGCCACGGCCGCGGCCCCCGCGGTGATCAGCTCGATCCGGGGCCCGATCCGCGGCAGGCCGGCCTCCTGGGCGGCGCGGACATGCGCCCGGGCGTCCGCCAGGCGCCCGGTGCGGACCGCCGCCTCCACGAAGTCCAGCACCATCCACCGGCCCGGCACACCGGGGGTGGGGGCACCGTGCGGGCCGATCCGCGCCGCCTGGACGAGCGCCTCCTCGTAGTCGCCCTGGCCGATGGCCACGAGGTTGCGCGCCGACCGCGCGTACCCCTCGGTCACCTCCATGCCCCGGGGCGCCGCCCAGGAGGTGGTCTCCTCACTGCGGCTGCGGGCGAGGTCGGCGTTGCCGCGCAGCGCCGCGCCCGAGGCCAGCACGGCCCGCAACTGCCGTTCCCAGAACTGGTAGCCGTAGGCCGTCGCCAGGTCCAGCCCCTCCTGCGCGAGCCGCTCCGCCTCGTCCCACTGCCCGTGTACATAGGAGTCCTGGCAGAGCAGCAGCAGTGCCGGGATCACCATGCCGATCGCACCGCCGTCGCGTTCCCGTTCCGTCATGCGCACCAGCAGACAGCGGTAGTCGGCGAGGGCGTCCATGGCGACGGCGGCGAACCCCAGCGGCACGATCTGCCAGGGGGCCGCGTCCGTGGGCAGCTCCGCGAACGCGTCCGCGAGCCCCTCCCGGATCGACTCGGACCTGCGGGTGGGGTCGACGTACGCGTCGTAGCAGAGCCGGAACGGCGTGACCGCCTCCGGGGGGAACCGGGCCATCGCGGTGTCGAGCAGCTTCCACGGCTCGGGTCTGAGGGTGTAGAGGCTGACCAGCAGCAGGGTGTACAGGATCCCGAGGCGGTCCCAGTCGCCCTTCGTGGCCTTGCCCGTGACGTCGTCGAGGGCCCGCGCCAGCAGCCGGTAGGCGGCGTCGACGTCGCCGTCGTCATGGGTGAGGAGGTGGGCGGTGGCGGCGAAGACCAGGCCGGTCGGGGTGTCCGGGGTCTGGCCGGCGTCGGCCAGCAGCCGGTTCACCTGGTCGAGTTGGCCGGTCATGGTGGCGAGGAAGGCGGCCTCGACCAGCCGCCGGGAGCGGTCGACCGGGTGCGGACTGAGCTCGCCGGCGCGCACCAGCGCCGTGACCGCGGTGGACGCGGCGGTCCGGCGCCGGTCGGCGACCAGCGCACCGACCGGCGCGGGCAGCTCGGCGGGGGCGGCGCCGCCGCGCCGCCAGGCGGTCAGCGCCGCCTCGTCCAGTGCCCGCGCCACCGACTCGTCGGGCCCGGTCGTGGCCTCCGCGAGGTGCCAGGCACGGCGCTCGGGATCGTCGGCCAGGGCGGCGGCCAGCGCCTCGTGCGCGGCCCGGCGGTCGCTCGGCGCGGCCAGGTCCACCACGGCCGTGCCGATCAGCGGGTGGCAGAAGGAGAGACCGCGGCCGGCCGCGGGCGCGAGGACCAGACCGGCCCGCTCGGCCGGGACCAGGTCGTCGATGTCGGCCGACCCCCGCGCCGCGACACGCAGGGTGGTGACCCCGGCGTCGGCGTCCAGGGCCGCCAGCAGCATCAGCGTGCGGGTGGGGGCGGGCAGCTCCGCGAGCAGTCCGGCGCAGGTGGCCGCCAGCCGCCGGGACAGCGGCAGCCGGTCGGGGAGCGGGTCCTGGCCGCAGAGCTGCCGGTCGGTCAGCGCCGCGGGCAACTCCCGGAGCGCGAGCGGGTTGCCGTCCGCCTCCGCCAGCAGCCGCCGGCGCACGGCGGGCGCCAGCCCGGGCGCGTGCGCGTCCAGGACGGCGCCGGACCCTCCGGTGTCCAGCGACTCGACCTTGCGCTCGGGCAGCCCGGACCGCCGGAAGAGATCCTCGGTGCCGGTCCGCGAGGCGGCCAGGAAGACGATCGGGGCGTCCGCGATGCGCCGTACGACGAATCCCACGACGGCCGCGCTGGCCTCGTCGAACCACGCCACGTCGTCGGTGATCATCAGCAGGCCGCGCTCGGCGGTGGTCAGCTCCAGGAGGGCGAGCACCGCCGTCGACACCAGCGGTTCCGGGGCCGGCGGCCGGGTGAGGTCGAAGACCTGGTGGAGGGCGTCCCGGTGGTGCCCGCCGAGCCGGTCCGCGTCGTGCCGCACCGGGTACAGCAGCTGGTGCAGCGCCGAGTACGGGATCCGGGCCTCGGACTGGACACCGGCGGCGCGCAGCACCCGCATCCCGAGCGCCGTGGCCCGGGTCGCGGCGGCGTCCAGGAGCGCGGTCTTGCCCACCCCCGGCTCGCCGTGCAGCAGGAGGCCGGAGCTGCCCCGGCCGGGACCGGCGAGCAGGGAGTCGATCAGTTCCAGCTCTGCCTTGCGCCCCCGCAGCCGGTCCTCGCCCGAGGGTGATCGGGGCGGCTCCTCGGTATGACGACGCCTCTCGGAGGTGCTCACAGGTCTGAATATAGCCTCCCCAAAATGCTTGACGGCGCAAACAGTTGCGTAAAGGGCGAGGTGAGCGCTGGGTATGGTGGGCGGATGACGAGTGACCCGAGCCCCGAGGCCGAGGTCGCCGCCGAGTTGATGAAGGCGATGACCCGGCTGCGCGCCCGGCTGCGCACCGAGTCGGCGCCCAGCGACCGGCGGTGGAACTGGTCGCAGCTGACGACGCTGGCCCGCATCGTCGAGGAGGGCCCGGTCACGGCCACCGAACTGGCGCAGGCCGAGCACGTACGCCGCCAGTCGATGGCCGAGACGCTCGCCGCCCTGCGCGCCGAGGGCCTGGTCGGTACCAGCAAGGATCCCGGTGACGCCCGCAAGACCCTCGTCCACGCGACGCCCGAGGGACGCACGCTGATCGGGACGATCCCGGTGGCCCGGGCGACCTGGCTCGGCGCGGCGATCGAGACGCATCTGCGGGCGGACGAGCGCGAGACCCTGCTGAAGGCCGCGGCGATCATGAACAGGATCGCGGACAGCGGCAGGTGAGGGGCGGGGCCGGGGGCCGGGGGCCGGGGGCCGGGGCGAGACCGGCGGGGGTGACCGCCCACGGGCGACGACGGGCGGCCGGGATCAGGCCGGCTTGGTGAGGCCGGGCAGTTCGTCGGTCTCGATGACGTGGGCCTGGTGCGGGAAGACCTTCTCCGTCAGGACGCGGTGGACCTCGGGGTCGGGGTCGGCGGTCGCGTCCTTGAGGAGGTAGAGGGCGAAGTCGTCGTCGGCGGCCTGCCGAAGGGTCGTCAGGACCACGCCGCCGGTGGACAGTCCGGCGAGGACGAGCGTGTCGACGCCCTGCTCGCGCAGCAGCCCGCGCACGTCGGTGGTCGAGGCGAAGGCGCTGAACCGGGTCTTGCGCACGGTGATGTCCCGCTCCGCCACCTCGAACGACTCGTGGAGTCCGGCCTCCGGGCTGCCGTCGGGCAGGAAGCGGTTCTCGGCGACGGCGGCGAACGCCTTGTTCAGCGCGGGTATCGCGGCGAAGTCCTCCGGGGCGAAGGCGACCCGGACGTGGACGACCTGGACATCGTGCGAGCGGGCCCAGGACAGGGCCGCGTGGGCCCGGGAGAGCGCCTGGTCCGGGTCGGTCACGGCGGCGAGGACCGCCGGCTGGAAGTCCATCAGGAGCAGGGCGGTGCGGGCGGGGTCGAGATACGGGACGGTGCTGGTCATGACCTGGACTTTCGTGTCGTGCCGGAGGGTTCCGGACGGTTGGTGCGGTGCCGGATGGCGGGGGAGGGGGGGTCAGGGGGCGGGCCGCCGGTCGGCGTGCGCCAGCTGCCGGTCGAGGACCGTCATCACGAGGACGACGGCGGCGATGCCGACCAGCGCCCAGGAGATGTGCCGGAGGCCGGTGTCGTCGACGTGGGTGTGGAAGGCGGTGCCGGTGATGGCCGCCGAGGCGATGGAGCCGATGTAGCCGAAGGTGCGCAGCAGCCCCGAGGCGGTGCCGACGCTGTCCGCGGGCGCCTCCTGGTACAGCACCGTCTGGTTCGCCACCGTGCCGGCGCCCGAGGTGAGGCCGAACACCGCGGTGATCCCGACCACCACGGCCACCGGCGTGCCGCCGTCCAGGAACAGCGTGGCGACGGCGCCCACCAGCAGGAGCAGCGCCGAGACGACCAGCGGTGCGCGGACCCGGCTGCGCCGGGACACCACCCGGGCGGAGACCGCCGACAGGACACCCATCGGGACGAGGACCAGGCCGGACTGGTAGGCGGTGAGCCCGCGGGACGCCTCCAGCCACTGGGTGAGGCCGTAGAGGATCACGTAAGTACCCAGCAGTGTCAGGCCGTTGCGCAGGTAGGTGCGGGTGAGCGCGAGGTTCGAGGCGAGCAGCCGGACGTTCAGGAAGGGGTTGGCGGCGCGCAGTTCCCAGACCACGAGGACGCCGGCGATCAGGACGGAGACGCCGAGGGCCGGCCACTCGGGGCCGGGCAGCGAGGACAGGAACACCAGGAGTGCGGTGAGCGCCCCGCCGAAACCGGCGATGCCGGCCAGGTCGAGGCGGGAGACGAGCTCGCGCGCCGAGCGTCCGCGCACCCGGTCGGTGTCCCTGGGGATCCAGACCGCGGCCATGACGAAGGCGACGGCCGCGACGGGGATGTTGATCCAGAAGGCGGTCTGCCAGCCGAGCCGGCCGATGAGCAGGCCGCCGACGGCGGGGCCGACGGCGACGGTGGCGGCGCCCGCGATCGCGAGGCCGCCGAGGACGCTGCCGGGCGGTTCCGACCGGCCCGCGTCCCGGGCCCGGCGGCGGATCAGCAGCATCGCGGAGGGGTAGCCGGTGGAGGTGCCGGCGCCGATGAGCACGCGGGCCGCGACCAGCAGTGATATGTCACATGCCACCGCACCGAGGATCCCGCCCGCCAGCACCAGGAAGATGCCGGCGAAGAACACCCGCCGGGGCCCGAACTCCTCGGCGAGCCGGCCGGCCGCCGGCTGGGCTATCGCGCTGGTCAGGTACAGGCTCGATATCAGGATCGCGGTACCGCCGACGGACGTGTGCATCGCGGCCGCGATCGCCACCAGGGCGGGTGCGATCACCGAGCTGTTGATCGGGTTGAGGACGGCGCCCATGTACAGCGGGGTCACGAAGGCCGCTCCGAACGGGTTGCCCGGCGGAGCCTTCTCCTGCTGTACGGAGGTGGTGTGGGCGGTGGTTTCCAAGGTGCTGCTCCTCCCTTCCCGCGCTGCTGCCGGGCCCGCGTGGAACCGCTCGGGCAATTTACGCAGGCTGCCTGACAAACAATAGCAGGCAGCCTGCCTATTCCTGTGCGGGAGATCCCGGGAGGCGAGGCGGGAGGGGTGTGCGGAGCGCCGTAGCGCCGGAAAATGCCACGTCAGAGTGGGCGCGGGGATGCGGGGCGGAAGTGGTGGCCGGTTTTCGACCTTGATCTCTGACTCTCCGTCAGTTCCCAGATTTCTTCCCGGCATCCCCCAGTCGCACCGGTAACAGTCGGGAACCGGCCCGACCCGGGCCCAGGAGCCGCCCCCATTGTCTCCTCCCGCTTAGGAAGCCATGACTGCCACCCCCATGTCTGTTCCCACGTTCGCCTTCCAGCGCCCGG
>NZ_JBHXMA010000086.1:19092-19413 GCF_042721035.1 Streptomyces sp. NPDC058464 | reverse complement strand
CTTTTATCTCGGCGGGGCCACCCCCACCCCTTGACCACCCCTCGCGGGGGCCACCACCGGGCCTCTGGCTGGTAACCAGGACCCCCTGCGCCCCCCCGGCGGCCGGGCCCCCCCCCCCGGGGGTGCCCCGGCCGCCGTGGTGCCTGTCACCGCTGACGTGCACAGGCACGAGGTGATCGCCCGAGCTGAGCCTCGGATCGAGCCGGCGGCCGACACCCGGCGTCGCAGGATCTTGATCCGAGCTGACGGGACCACCTCGCGAACAAAGTGTTCGTGGAAGGGGTAACCGCCCAAGCAGACGTGATCCCCCGGGTCGGCCCG
>NZ_JBHXMA010000086.1:0-19082 GCF_042721035.1 Streptomyces sp. NPDC058464 | reverse complement strand
TGTAATTTGATCGGAGGTGAGGGCACCACCTCGCAAAAAACGTGTGGGTTTTTGGGTAAACCCCCACAGAAGCCGTTACCCGCGGGGGCGCCCCGTCGGATCACGTCTTTGGCGCGGGTGCCAGTCCGGAACTTGGAACGGTCAGGCGGGTCGGGTGCCGAACAGGTAGAAGTTGCTGATGTCGATCACGAACGGAACTCCGAGGGCGGGGAAGCGCGCGATGATGGCTTGTTTGTAGGCCTCGCCGTCGTCACCGAGAAGCTCGCTGGCTACCCGCAAGTACTCGGCGTTCTCGGCGAGAACGGCCGGTCCTGCGGGCAGCCCGTGTCCGGGCAGGATCGTGTCGTAAGCCGGGTCGGCCGCCAGCGACTCCAGGATGACCTGCCAGCGGGCAATGTCGTCGTTCCCGACGAACAGGTGAGTGTGGTGGTACACGAGGTCCTGTGCCACCAGCACGCCGTGCTCGGGCAGCCGGATCAGCAGTTGGTCCGTGGTCTCACCGCCGGAGACGGCTTCGAAGACGAACGGAACACCGTCTATCACCTCAGTACCCGGGGTGATCAGGTCGGTGGGGGCCATCTCCGCTGCCGGGATCGGGACGCCGTTCAGGTCCTGCAGATCACCCCGCGCCGCCATCTGTTCACGCACGATCTCCAATGCGTGAATGGGCACGTTGAAGCGGCCTGCGCCCTGGAAGTGATCCGGGTGCGCATGGGTGACGATGAGCCGGTCCAGCGGTTTGCCGAGCCCCTTGGCGTATTCGACGACCTCGTCGGCGTCCGCGACGTTGACCTGGCCGTCCACCGCGATGAGCAGGCTCGGGGTCTCGATCAGCTGGGTGGTGACGTTCAGGCCGGTCTCGGGCGCCATGTAGCTGTGCACCCGTACGTTGCCCTTGTCGACGATGGTGATGGTGCCTCGCATTGCTCTGCTCCTTACTGAGGTTCCGTCGGTGATCCGTTGCGATCGGAGGTCATGAAGCGGCTGACCGACAGAGGCCTGATCCGAGGCGTCATCACAGGCGGGCAGACCGCTGGGGCAGGAGAGAATCGGGCAGTCGACGCATCCATGGACGCAGTGGTGATCGACAGCCCGTGGGGCTCGAAACGAACGCCCCCAGAAGAAGATCCGCCCATCTTCATTGGGCAGTGTCTTTCACTGGACGAGCGGTTGGATCGTGGGTCGGTGCACGTGGTCCCGGGGCAGGAGCGCTTCGCCGAGCATGCGCCAGTAGGGCATCGCGGACTTACCCGGCTCGATCCCGATGACCTGCACACCGACATGGTCCGCGCCGGCCTCGACGTGGGCATGGAGCTTGGTGACGATGGTGTCGAGGTCGCCCCAGAAGACGAGATCGTCGACGAGCCGGTCGCTGCCCCCGTTGGCGATGTCCTCCTCGGAGTAGCCGAGGCGGCGGAACTTCGCCAAGTTGAACGGGGTGTTGAGATAGGTGTGCAGGTGCTCGCGTGCGATCGCCCGGGCTTTGTCGGGGGCGGACTCGAAGAGCACGGCGTGCTCGACGCCGAGGAACGCGTCCGGCCCGAGGATCTGCCGCGCCTGCCGTGTGTGTGCCACGTTGACCTTGTACGTGTGCGCGCCGGAAGAGCGGTCACGAGCCATTTGGAGCATCTTCGGCCCGTACGCGGCCAGGACGCGGCGCATCGGCGCCTTCGGCGCCGGATTGGGGGTCGTCAGCGCATCGAGCTCGTCGAGGTACGCGTTCATCGCCGCCAGGGGCGTGGTTGTTGCCGGGGGTGAGCCACTGACCCCGAGCCCGAGCACGTGGCGGTCGGGGTAGGCGTCGGCCAGGAGCACGGCGGCGCCGTGGGTCCACCGGGCATCGCGCGACCAGATCCGCGCGATGCCGTTGACGATGTTGATCCGCTCGGTGCAGGCGAGCAGATAGCCGGCGTGCGTGAGCGCCTCGCGGCCGAACAGCTCCGGAATCCAGAACGCCCTCCAGCCCTGCTCCTCCAGCTCCTGGATCGACGCCCGCATCTGCGCGGCAGGCTGGAACTCGAAGTCGAAGGTCCAGACCCCGAATGTCCCAAGATCCCGGCCGTCAATGCTGCCCATCGAGTTCCTCCTGGCGCGCGTCGTCGTGTCGGCCCTTCGCCGCAGGCATTGGCTCCGCGTCCGCCAGGAACGCCAGCACGCGGGCTGCGAAGTCGTCGGGGCATTCGAGCTGCGGCATGTGACCGACACCAGTGAACAACTGGGTCTCGGCGTGCGGGAACACCCGGTGCGCGGTTTCGAGATTGGCCGCCGGCACGATGCGATCGCGGTCGCCCCAGATGACCAGGGTCGGGCGAGGATGCTTCGTGACGGCGGCGGCCAACTGTGCGCGCCATTCCGGCTTGATTCCGCGGACGGTGGCGAGCGCACGGGTGGTCTCGAGAACCACCGTGCCTGTATCCGGCTGGCCGGCGATGTCCATGGCGTGCTCGATCCGCGCCCCAGTCGCGAGCGTCCGGTCGGTGAAGATCAGGCGTTCGGCCATGCGCGCGCCGCCACGTGTGGTCCGTCGGGTCATGAGCTCGCCGAAGACGGGCAGGGCGAGCAGCCGCAGCGGAAGTGCGACCTTCGCGCCGAAGCCGGCGCTGTCGACCAGCACCAGGCTGGCGACCCGCCCCGGATCCAGGGCGAGCAGCTGCATGGCGACTGCGCCGCCGAGCGAGTTGCCGACCACGTGCAGCGGTCGCCGCTCGCCGAGGGTGTCGAGCGTCTCGAGAACGCCGCGTGCCAGGACCTCCAGCGTGGTGGGCTCGGGCACCCGGGCCGAGAACCCTGAGCCGGGAAGATCGAGCGCGATCACCCGGTGGGTGTCTGCCAGGCGGGCATACTGCGGAGCCCAGTCCTCGAGGCTGCGGCCGATCCCGTGCAGCAGCAGCAGTGGCGGGTTCGCCGGATCTCCCACGATACGAACCCGGGTCGGCCGGCCCTGGACAGCGATCATGGTGGGCGTGGTCGTACGGCCGGTGGCTGCGAGTCGACCACGGCCTGCGGTGAACTTCAGGGCGGGGTCCTCGATCGGGGCCTTGGTCAGCCGGTCGCGGTCGGGCGCGTAGCTCTGGTCAACCGTCCACGGGCCGTGCGAGCCCTGCTGCGGATACAGGTCCTTGGATCGACCGACCCAGCCGCTTTCCATGTCGAGGAACGGCCGTCGGGTCAGCGTCGGATCGTCTACGTGCGGGGTGACGGTGGCGTAGCCGTGGCTGTCCATGTGGACGAGCAGTCGGCACAGGTATTCGGCGACGAGGTCGACCTTGAGCGTCCACGAATAGTTGAGGTAGCCCATCGCGAACGCGAAGTTGGGCACGCCGCTCACCATCATCGTCTTGTAGACCATGCGGCTGGGGAGGTCGACCGGCTCACCGTCGACTTCCAGTGCGATCCCGCCGAACGGCAGGATGCTGAAGCCGGTCGCGGTGACGATGATGTCGGCGGCGAGCTCCTCGCCCGACGCGAGCAGGATCCCCCCCTCGGTGAACCGCACGATGCGATCAGTGACGACCGAGGCGTCGCCGCTCGAGATGGCCTTGAACATGTCGGCGTCCGGGACCACACAGAGCCGCTGGTCCCACGGGCCGTAGTGCGGATTGAAGTGAGTATCCACCTCGTACCCTTTGGGAAGCACCATGGTGTTCAGCCTGCGGATCACGCGGCGCATCTGCTTCGGGAAGCGTTGGCTGAGGTTGTACAGCAGCTTCATCCTGTTGATGTTGATCCTGCGGGTGATCCGGTACGCGACGGGGCTCGGCAACAGCCGGCGCAGCGAGTTCGCGATCGGGTCCTTGCGCGGGATGGGCATGATGTATCCCGGTGAGCGCTGCAGCATCGTGACGTGGCCGGCCTTCTCGGCCAGCGCCGGCAGGAGCGTCACGGCCGTGGCGCCACTGCCGATGATCACGACCTTCTTGCCGGTGTAGTCGAGGTCCTCCGGCCACAGCTGTGGGTGCACGATCTGACCGCGGAAGTCCTCGCGCCCCTCGAAGTGGGGCGTGTGCCCGCGGGCGTAGTCGTAGTAGCCGGCACCGGAGAACAGCACGCCGCAGGTGACGTCGAACTGCTCGCCGTCACTCGCGCGCTCCAGCGTGACGATCCAGCGCGCCTGGTCGGACGAGAAGTCTGCGCGGACGACCTTGTGCCCGAGGTGCAGGTGGCGAGCGAGGTCGTTCTCGGCGACCGTCTCGTGCAGGTAGTCGAGGATCTCGTCGCCGTTGGCGATCGCGTTGTCCCTGGTCCACGGCTTGAACTCGAAGCCGAAGGTGTGCAGGTCGGAGTCGGACCGGATGCCGGGGTAGCGGAAGAGGTCCCAGGTCCCGCCGATCGAGTCGCGACTGTCGACGATCGCGAAGGTCCGGTCCGGCTGCTTTCTCTTCAGGTGGCAGGCCATGCCGATGCCGGAGATGCCGGCGCCGACGACCAACACGTCGACATGCCCGAGCTTCGTGGTCGTCGCGGCGTCGGCGCTCATGCCAGTGTCTCCGTCTGTGTCGTCATCAGCGTCACGAGGTCCGGGACGACCGAGATGTCGGGAACCGCGAGGAAACCCGGGCGTTCGAAGGCCGGGTCGGGGTATTCGTAGTAACCCCTGCCGGTCTGCAGCCCCAGGAATCCGCGGTCGAGGAAGTGCGTCTTGATGTAGTCGGCGTTGGCGTTCATCTGCGCGTCGCCCCGCACACTCCCCCAGTAGGTGAGGACGTTGTGACACGTCTCCATGCCGATCATGTCGATCATGCCGAACGGCCCGACCTTGGCTCCTGTGAGGAGGTACGTGCGGTCCACGTCCTCGTGTGTGGCAACGCCGTTGGTCACCAGCGTCTGCGCGGCATTCAGCAGTGGGACGACCCAACTGTTGGCGACATAGCCGTTCTGCTCCTTGCGGAGGGCGATCGGCACCATCCCGATCTCCACGGCGAACTCCGTCACCGCAGTGAGCGTTTCTCGCGAGGTCCGGGCGTGCGGCATGACCTCGGTGTAGTTCATGGCCCAGATCATGTTGGCGAAGTGGAGTGCGCAGAACTTGTCCGGACGGCCGGTGGCCGATGCGAAGTCACTCGGCAGCAACGTCGAGGAGTTCGTCGCGATGAGCGTGTCCTTGGGGAGAAGCTCGGCCATCTCCTCGTAGACCGCGGTCTTCACCTGGGGGATCTCCGGCACCGCCTCGATCACCAGGTCGGCCTCCGCGACTGCGGCAGCCAGGTCGGTGCCGTAGGTCAAGCGCTGTCGCGTGGCGGTCATGTCCGCGTCGCTGGCACCGACCTCGGCACGGTAGATGGCGGCGTACTGATCGTGCGCGGCCCGGCAGCGGTCGATGGCGTCCTGCGCGATGTCGTATACCGCGACGGTCTTGCCCTTGAACGCGCTGTGCCAGGCGATCTGCCCACCCAGGACGCCTGCTCCCAGGACGGTGAGCTTCTCGAGAGACGACATGACTGGCAGTTCCTTTCGTCTGCTTTAGCCTCTGACCTCAACTGCCGCCAGCGTGCCAGCACGACGATCGCGAGTCCTTGACTTCACACGACGAATGGTTAACATCTCACGACAATGGCGAATCTTACGAGGGGCACCGCGCTGCTCGCGTTCGAGGACCTGGTATCGACCCTCGGTGGCGATGCCGGGGCACTGATGCGCGCACATGGCATCGACCCCGCAACGGCGGGGGACTACGAGCACTTCATCAGCTACACCGCGGCGGCATCTGTGATCGGTGCTGCGGCGCAGGAGCTGGACTGCCCGGATTTCGGCATGCGTCTGGCGCGCAGGCAGGACATCAAGATCCTGGGTCCGGTCGCGGTCATCATCCGCCACTCGGAGACCGTCGCTGACGCAATCGAGGGCGTCTCGCGATACCTGTACAACTGCGCACCCGCGGATGTCACCGAGCTCCGGCGCGGACCGCGAGCGGCGGCGTTCACCTTCGCCATCACCCTGCGGCAGCTCCCGCACCGCGATCAGATGGTGGAGAAGGCCCTCGGCGTGGCGATGGACGCTTTCCGCCTGATGGTCGGTGACGACTTCGTCCCGCTCAAGGTGACCATGCAGCACCGCCGTATCTCACCGCCCGAGACATATCAGGAGATGTTCGGTTGTCCCATCGAGTTCGGAAGCGACGTGAACTCGATTCATCTGCCGAACCATGTGCTGGCCAGGCCGATTCGTGGACGAGATGCCGCGGCGCTGACCCTGGCGGAGAACTACCTCGCTCAGGTCAGGCCCGACCGTGAGTTCGCCGACCATGTCCATGAGCTGATCCAACGGTTGCTGATGGTCAACCAGGCCAGCCTGACCGTCGTCGCCCACGAGATGGCCCTGCATCCGCGCGCCGTCCAGCGCACGCTCGCCCAGTCGGGCACGTCCTTCGAGAAGATCCTCGACGACGTGCGGCGCACCATGGCCTGGCAACTCGCCGCGACCGGGATGCAGGCATCGCAGATCGCGACCATGCTCGGCTATTCCGAGCAGAGCAGCTACTCCCGAGCCTGCCAGCGCTGGTACGGCGAGTCACCGAGCAAATTGGCCGCGCGCCGGCGGGACAGGACAACGACGGCCTAGACCTGGCCCAGACCGGTCAGCCTTCGGTGTACAGGACGATCTTGCCGATCGTCTCGCGCTCGGCGACCAACTCCAGTGCCATGGCTGCGTCGTGCATCGGGAGTTGATGACCGATGGTCACCTCAAGGGCTCGCTGGGACGCGAGCTCGAAGAGGCGGTCATTGAGCGCACGGACCTGCTCGGCGTTCTTGCCGATCCCCCAGCCGCCGAAGAAGACGCCGACCACGGACGCGTTCTTCAGCAGCATGAGGTTCGTCGCGACCTGCGGTATGCGACCGCTCGTGAAGCCCATCACGAGGAGGCGGCCGAGCGGTGCCACGCAGTGTGTGAGCTCGTCGAAGACGTCGCCTCCGATCACATCGAGGACGACGTCGGCGCCACGCCCTCCGGTGAGGCCCTTGACCGTGTCGCGCAGGCTCCCGTCGCTGTAGACAACGGCGTGGTGCGCCCCGGCTTGGAGGGCCAACCCGGCCTTCTCACGGCTGCTGACCGCGGCGATGACCGTGGCGCCAAGGCTCAGGCCGAGCTGCACCGCGGCTGCGCCGACCCCACCGGTGGCCCCGGTCACGACGAGCGTCTCGCCGGGCTGCAGGCCTCCTCGGACCGAGAGGGCGAAGTAGGCCGGGTTGTAGGTGAGACGGAAGGCCGCCCCTTGGTCGAACGCCATGTCGGCAGGCAGACGCACGAGCGTCGACCGCTCGGTGACGATCTCTTCGGCGAAGGCTCCGAAGTAGTTCAGGAACGAGACGCGCTCGCCGACCAGGAAGTCCGTGACGCTCTCGCCGACCTCGGTGACCACCCCGGCCCCGCACGCGCCCGGCACGTACGGGAGGTCGGGTTTGAGCTGGTAGAGGCCCCGGGCCATGAGGTTGTCCATGAATCCGACGCTCGCCGCGCGCACGGCCACCCGCACGTCCTCGGGCCCCAACTCGCGCTGTAGCCGGGAGAGCCACTGCAGGTCGCTCACCGGCCCGAAGGCCGAGCAGACCAGGCCCTGGTGTGTGATGGGCACGGTCAGCCCTTCGCCGGCACGGATGCGGGCGCAAGGCCGACGAGGGACCGGTACTCGGCGTGATCAGGGATGTCTCGTCCGAGAAGCCTGGCCAGGTCCTTGGCCGTCTCGAACATCTGCAGGTTCGACTGGACGAGGTCGTCGCGGTGCGGCCAGTTCCATATGGTGTCCTCCATGCCGACCCGCACGTGGAGGCCGAGGGCAGCCGCGGCGGTGACCAGGTACGTCGACGCGCGGCCGGCGGCACAGACGAGGATCGTCGCCTCGGGGTCGACCTCGCGTATCGCCGAGGAGAGGTGGAGCAGCCCCTCGAAGGCCTGCCTCGGGGTCGTCATCGGGCTGCATCCCGGAAGGGCCGGCAGCAGACACCAGTACGCACCGGACTGCATCAGGCCCGACTTGAAGAGCAACCGGTCCGCGTTGCTGATGTCGCCGTCCGTGTAACAGGCGATGATCGGCTTGGCGCCGCTCTCCAGGATCAATCGCGCCTTCTCGAGGATGACCGGGATCGGCTTCGCGAACAGCGCGTCGCCGACATAGGTCGCCGCCGTGTTGAGCGGTACCGCGTCGAGGAGCCCCGTTGCGAGGACCTCCTTCATCTGTTCCCACTCGCCGTCCAGTGCCGCCACGAGACATCCGTCGACGGCGAGGTCCGGGAACTCCTTCTTCAGCGGAACGATCACCTCGCGGAACCGGTCGGCACTCAGCGTGTTGTAGCCCTTGTCATCGCGAACGTGGATGTGCACGGTGCTCGCACCTGCTGCGGCGACAGCGCGAGCCTCCTCGTAGATCTCCTGCGGGGTGATCGGCTGGTTCGGGTTCTGCTCGTGCTGGAAGAAGGCTCCGGTGATCGCGACCGACACCGCCATCTGGCGGGGCACGTCCCAGCGGGGTGAGACCTCACCCTCGAAGAAGCTGGAGCGGTTCGGGTCGCTCACGGTCGGCAACCCGTAGGGGCGCCAGATCATGCGGTGGTTCTCTCGCTCAAGGCCTCGCTGGACGCGGTCCCAGTTGACGGTGTTCATGGTGGTCCTCCTCGGGTGACGTGCCGCTGTCGACGGCTGGGTGGTGGTAGCGGTGGTGGTGAGAGTGGTCGTATCCATCCAGGCGCGAAGCGCCTGTGTCGCCGTGGTTCCTGTCGCCGATGCGATGGAGGCGCGCACCTCGTTGCGCACCGTTCGGCGATCGAGCTTCCCGGTCGTCGTGCGTGGCAGGTTCGGGCCGGCGCCTGTCCAGAACGGGCGGAACGGGCGGCCCATGTCGCCCTCGATGGCCGCACTGACCTGCCGCGCCAGGACATCGGTGTCCGCTCCCGGTGCGGACTCGACGACCACGATCAGGACGCTGTGCCCGTCAACGGTCGCGTCGACGGCAACGCATGCGGACGTCCCATCGGTGGCAAGGGCCACGTCCTCGATCTCGCTCGGGCCGACGCGGCGGCCGGCGATCTTCAGGACCTCGTCCGCCCGGCCCTTCACGAACCATCCCGTTGATGTCCGCATGGCCAGGTCCTCCTGCGACCACACGCCGCCGCCGAACCGGCGGAAGTACCCGTCGAGACCGTACGGCGTGTTGAAGACTTCGATCGCTCGTCCTGGCCAGCTGTTGCGGGCGACGAGCACTCCCAGGGAGTCGCTCACCGATCTGCCGAGGTCGTCTACGACGTCCGCGTCCACGCCGAGCGCCGGGCCACCGAAGCCGGTCTTCGGAGGAACGTCGTAGGGAAGAGTGGCCAGCAGACACGTCCCGACTTCGGTCCCGCCGCAGAGGTTGATGATCGACGGGCGGTTGCCGGACAGGCTCCGCTCCACCGCCGCCCATGCCTCGGAGCTGAACGGCTCCCCGGCCGCCGCGATGATCCGCGGGCGGAGCCCGTACGCCTCGGGGCCGTGAGCGACCGAGGCCAGGAAGCTGGGCGATCCGCCGAGGACCGTCACATCGGAGAAGTCCGCGTGCCTGGTGATGGTGGCTGCCGGATTCCCGTCGAGCAGCGTCAACTCGGCGCCGCCGGCCAGTGCACCGAGCAGGGTGAAGGAGCCGACGACCCAGCCGGGATCGGCGGGCCAGAGCACACGATCGCCCTCCCTCAGATCGAGGTGCAGCCGCCACTCGGAGGCAAGCTGGTGGGCGTATCCCGCGTGGGAGAGGACGACGCCCTTGGGGAGCCCGGTCGACCCGGAGGTGAACAGGACGATCGCGGGCGCGCCCGACGGCAGGGCCGCCGGTGCCCACGGAGTCCTGCTCGTGGTCAGCTCAGCGACATCCCAGGCCGCGGGGTCACCCGGCTGCGTCGTCCCTCGGGTGTTGAGCGTGATCACTCCGAGCCGGGGCAGGGTGCCCACGGCGGCACGAACCGGCGCTGCGATGTCGTACTCGGTGCCTTTGCGCCACGTTGTGCCCTGGACGAGGATCAGATCGGGCGCGCCTGCCTCGACCCTGTCGCGCAGGGCGCCCGCGCCGTATCCCGAGAAGAGCGGCAGGCAGGACGCGCCCGCGGCGAGGATGCCGAGGATGGCTGCCGAGCCGCACCAGTGCGGTGCGGCGACCAGGCCGACCCTGCTGCCGGGCCCGATGCCCAGTGCCCGAAGGCGGTGGCAGATCTCCGCTGCGGCGGCCCGAAGCTCTGCCCGCGTCAGCCGAAGGGCCGCGCCGTCTTCGCTCAGCCAACGCAGAGCCGGCAGCCTCTCGGGGTGGGACTCGCTGAGCGCCCACGCGGCGATGTTCGTCCGACCGCCGGGGAACCAGGACTCCGGGCCCGTCGGGACGGTCCCACGAACGCTCTCGTAGGGCGTGGTCCACTGCGGCCCGTACAGGCGCGACACCGCGGCCCAGAACTCGTCCGGCTGGGAGACCGACCAGTCGCGCATCTCGTCGAGCGGCACACCGACCTCGGCGGCGAGGCGTGCGACGTTCGTGCTCACGACTGGTCCTCTTCGGGAGCCCACAAGCCGGGGAGGCGGGACCAGAGGTCCGGCGGGGGACGGCGGACACTGAGAACGGCGGCGCGCCACGCCTCGTACATTCCGGGCGAGAGTTCGGCGACCCATCCGGTGTGTGCGCGGAGGCCGGCGTCGAGATCCTCGCTCTTCTCAAGCTGTCTGAGCAGACCCGAGGAGAGCGCCTCCTCAGCGGTGAACCCCGCCGAAAGGCCGCGCCAGAGGAACTCGGGACCACTTCGTTCGAGGCTCGACCCCGTGGGCATGATCCCGAACTTCCATTCGGGCCAGTGGAACGTGGCCCGTTCGCTGCCGATGACCCAGTCACAGTGAGTGACGATGTCCGCGGCGTACCCGTAGACGGGACCGTCGACGACGGCCAGCGTCGGCACAGGACAGGTGGCGAAGGCTTGCAGAAGCTGAAGCGATTCGAGCTGGAGCTGTCCGAGTGCCTGGGCTCCGCCCGCCGCCTTCCTGGCCTCGATCATCTTCATGTCGTTGCCGGCACTGAACACCGGTCCACGAGCGCGGAACACCAGCACGCGGCTCGGCGGTTCCGGTTGGGTACGCACAAGCGCGAGAAGCGCGTTGCGCATGTCGTCGTCGATGGCGTTGCGGCGCTCTTCGCGGTCCAGGGTGACCACGAGCGCGCCCTCGAGAAGTTCGCAGTCCAATGATGACAATGGCCCGGCCTTTCAGAAGACGCCGACCAGTCGGTATGTCCGGTACGGGTGTGACTTCGGCTCCACGATCGTGACACTTCGGCGCCCCACGGGCTTGGCTTCAGGCGACCAATTCTTGACATCAGACGACTACGGGCCGTTCGTACCGGAGACTTGGGGCTGGTGGAAGACCGTGGCGGCCGGCCGCGTCACGGGCGCAGTCGAGGCGACGCCATGTGCGGTCCCTGCGCGGGCGATCGGGGACTGACCCGTTCGCGGTCCCCGACGTCCGCCACGCCGCGGGACCGACCGGGTACGGCCTCACATCACCGCGATCACGACCGCGCCCCCCGCATCGAACGGGTACGTCTGGTCGACGACGGGCCGGAGGACTCCTGCGATCTCATCGAGCCGAGCGCTGTTGGCGCCAGTCGGCCCTCTGGACAAAACTATACCCGAAAGTATAGTTATCGGTGATCGCATCACGATCGGAGGCGCAATGCCAGTCACGGCGCATGACCCGGAAGTGATCAAGGGGCTCGACGCGCGTTTCCAGGAACGCCGCGGTCAGGTTCCCGTCCTGGCCCGGCGGGCCGAGGCGGAGGGGATCACGACGATCCGCTCGCCTGAGGACATGCTTCCGCTGCTCTTCCCTCACATGACGTACAAGAGCTACCCAGAGTCACTGATCGTGAAGGGGCACTGGGCCCAGATGAACCGATGGCTCGACTCACTGTCGACTCACCGGGTCGGCGACGTCGATGTGTCCGGTGTCGAGGACGTCGACGGATGGATCGAGCGGCTGGAGGCGTCGGGGCATCTCGTGGCGAGTTCGAGTGGCACCAGCGGCAAGGGCTCGTTCCTCAACAAGACCCGCGCGGATCGCAAGGCCTCACTGGGGGACTTGATCTGCTGTCTTCGCGCGCTCGGTCTGCCCCCGGATCCGTCGTGGCACGTCCTGCCCATCGGACCGGACACGCGAATCAGCCAGCACGTCGCCGTCCGTGACCTGCTCATCTCCTCCTACGGCCGACCGGACGCGATTGCGTTCCCTCGCGGCAACGCGCCGGCCGGACCGTACGGCTACATGGCCCGCCTCGCCGCGATGCGCCGCGCGATGGCCGAGGGCGCGGCCGCTCCCGATGAGGTCGCGGCATTCGAGGCGGAGTCGGCGGGTCGTCAGGCCGAGACCGAGCGGCGCCTTCGCCACTTTGCCGAGCAGCTGCTCATGCGACGCTCCGAACGCGTCTTCTTCAACGCGACCCTCCCGTTGCTGTATCGGCTGTGCGAGATCCTCAGGGAACTCGGCGCGTCCGATGGGGACCTCACCGGCCGGAACGCGCTGATGGCCGGCGGCGGGCTGAAGGGTATGCGCCTGCCGCCCGACTACCGGGAGCAGATTTTCCGACTGCTGAACATCGAGCCGAGCCGGTTCCTGCATTACTACTCCATGCAGGAGTTGAACGTCCGGCTCGCCAAGTGCCCCGCGGGTCGTTACCACGTACCTCCAGAACTCACACTCTTCGTGCTCGACAAGGAGGGCGAGTCTCTCGCGCCTGTCTCGGATGGCCAGGTCGAGGGCCGGGCCGCCTTCTTCGACATGACGGTCGACGGGCGGTGGGGCGGAACGATCTCCGGCGACAAGATCATTGCCGACCTCGGAGTCTGTCCCTGCGGCCGGCCCGGATCGACCGTCTTCGACGAGATCACCCGCTACTCCGATCTCCCTGACGGGGACAAGATCACGTGCGCGGGCACCATGGACGCCTATGTACGCGGTTTCATCGAGGACTGAGAGGGGTGGCCATGAACACCACAGCGCCCGTCTCCTCGAAGATCCGGGTACCGCACTTCGTACAGGGCCGCCTGATCTGGGGTGAGGACACCGAGTACCTCTCACGTGACTTCAACGTGCCGTTTGTCACGCCGAAGCTCGAACTCAACGGGCTCTTCGAGCCGCGCACCCGGCCCGGACCGGCCTTCGACGTCCCGGTCGCCGAGATCATCGACTACCTCGTCGAGATCGGTGAGCACCTCACCCTTGAGAAGAACTCCCACCTCCAGGAATCGCTTGAGATGACCCTGAGGGTGAGTGCTCTGCCACGTCGCATCATCGAGAACACCTTCCGCCGACCGGGGCAGTTCCTCACCCGCGAGGCCCTCGAATACCGCATCGAGCGCACCTTCGGTGGCCCCGACGTCCTGGACGGCTGGGTCGAACACACGGACCCGAACGGCCGGGTCAGCCGGGTCCGTGCCTTTCCCCCACGGCTGGTCCACATGCTTGCCGGGAACTCCCCGAGCGCGGCCATGACCTCGATCGCCGACGCCGCACTCGTCAAGGGTGTGAACGTCTTCAAGATGCCTTCCGCCGATCCGTTCACCACCGTCGCCGTACTGCGCACCATGGCCGATATCGACCCCGATCACCCCGTGCTCCGCTCGATGTCCGCGGTGTACTGGCGCGGCGGCGACGCCCGGGTCGAAGGCGTCCTGTACCGCTCCCAGTACTTCGACAAACTGGTCGCCTGGGGCGGCGGCCCGGCCATTGAGAACGCCGCGAAGTACGCCGGTCCCGGCTTCCAGCTGATCTCCTTCGATCCGAAGGTCTCGATGGCCGTCATCGGCAGAGAGGCCTTCGCCTCCGAGCAGACTCTGCGCGAGGTGGCCGACCTGGCGGCGGCGGACGCGACCGTCTTCAACCAGGACGCTTGTGTTGCCGCTCGCCACATCTGTGTCGAAGGCACGACCGAGCAGGCCGACCGATTCTGCGCCCTGCTGTGCGAACGGCTCGGTGTCGAACGCGACTTCGCCTCCGCCGCGGGTCCGAAGACGCCCCGGGACATCCGCGAGACGGTCGACGGCCTGCGCTTCCTCGATCCCGAGTACCGGGTCTGGGGCGGTTACGACGGCCGGGGGCTGGTGGTGCGCTCGCCCGAGCCGGTGGACTTCCATCCGGAGAACAAGACCGTCAACGTCATCCCCATCGGCTCCGTCCTGGACGCTGCGGCCTTCGCGACCGTGGCCACCCAGACCGTGGGCGTCTACCCGGGGGATCGCAAGACTGAACTGCGGGACCCGATGGCGACCGCGGGAGTGCAGCGGCTGGTGAAGCTCGGCAGCGCCCTCACCGGCAGCATCGGCAACCCGCACGACGGTATGTACCCGCTGCACAGGTTCGTCAACTGGGTGGCTGACGACGATGCCTGAAGCCATGAGGACGCGCCTGTTGGGCCGGTCCGGGCTGCGCGTCAGCGAGCTCTGCCTGGGGACGATGACGTTCGGTACCGAATGGGGATTCGGTACCGAGGAGGACACCTGCCGCGAGATCTACACGGCCTTCCGTGAGGCGGACGGCAATTTTCTGGACACCGCCAACGTCTACAACGACGGCACGAGCGAGGAAATCGTCGGACGCCTGATCTCTGCCGAACGCGACGCCATCGTGCTCGGCACGAAGTTCACTCTGCCGACCGGCAGATCCGATCCGAACTCCGGCGGCAGCCACCGTAAGAGCCTGCGGCACAGCGTAGAGGCCAGCCTGCGCCGCCTGCGCACCGACTACGTAGATCTGCTGTGGGTTCACGCGTGGGACGAGTGCACCCCTACCGAGGAGACGCTGCGGGCACTCGACGATCTCGTCGGTTCCGGCAAGGTCCTGGCCATCGGCGTCAGCAACACCCCCGCCTGGGTCGTCGCCCGCTCCCAGGCCATTGCCGAACTGCGTGGCTGGACCGCCTACTGCGGCATGCAGATCGAGTACTCCCTCGCCGCCCGGTCCCCGGACCGCGAACTTCTTCCGATGGCCAGAGCCCTCGGCCTCACGGTGACGGCCTGGAGCCCTCTGGCCCGAGGGCTCCTGACCGGCAAGGGAGCAGGCCCACGGCTCTCCAGCTCCCGGCGACAGGCAGTGGACGCCGTCAGGGAGACCGCTGCCGAGACCGGGGCCACGCCCGCGCGTGTCGCCCTCGCCTGGCTCCTGCGGCAGGGCCTTGTCCCAGTACTGGGAGCACGTACTCTCAAGCAGGCCCACGACAACCTCGGCGCACGGAGTCTGCGACTCGACGACGTCCAGATGGAACGCCTCGACGCCGCCACACGCGTCAGGCACGATTACCCCCAGGAATTCCTGCACGACCGCCGCAGTGTCCTGTCTCCCGCAGCGCTTGGGGAGAGATCCGTGGGGTCTGTTCCCGCAGGAGACGAGTGAACGGAGCGCACCGGCGGATTCGCCCCCGGCCACCGCCCGTTGTGCGCCGTGTCCCGGCTCGTGATCGTCATCGGTGCGATCCGCCCGAACTCGCCTGTCGGCCCAGGGGCATTTCACGGTGGCTGCGAAGGCGGCCGGTGCCGGTCGGCACAGCCAGCCGACCGGTCTGATCATCGCGTTTCTCTGCCGACTGATCGTGAGCCGGTGTTCCAGGTCTGGCAGACTGAGATCATGTCTGGTACAGGTACCCGGCCGCGTTCCCCTCGCGGCGGCCGCCCCACCCGGGGCCAGGCGGCCCAACTCGAACAGGACATCCGCGCGCACGCGCTGGCGGTGTTCCTGGAACAGGGTTATGAAGCAACCAAGATGGATGCCATCGCGAGCGCGGCCGGGACCACCAAAGCAACGCTGTACGCCCGGTTCTCCAGTAAGGAGGCGCTCTTCCAGGAGGTGGTCCAGTGGGCGATCGTGCAGCCGGACTGGCCCATTCGGGAATCGGAGCCGCCGGACCTGGACGACCTTGAAGTCGCGCTGCGTGCTGTCGCGCAGGCTGCGGTCCGCCGTGCGCTGCACCCGTCGATGGTGAAGTTGGCGCGCATCGCCATCGCCAAGGCCGACCGCTTCCCCGACCTCGCCCGTCAGACATACGCCGCACCAACCTTTCCGAGGAGGCGATTCGTCGTACAACTGCTTGAGCGGCACGCGGCCACCGGGGCGATCGCCCTTCCTGGTGACACCGCGATGCTCGCCGAGCTGTTCCTCGGGCTCGTCGCGAGCGTGCCGGCCCGGCTCGCGTCGCTCGGCATCCTGCGAGAGCCAGAGGTGCAGGAGGAACACACCGAACTCGCCGTGCAAGTCTTCCTGCGCAGCCTTCATCGCTGCTGACCGCCGGACATGTTCGCCGAAGGTCTTGTCTCGGCAGCGAGAGGCTCGCCCGTGAGCCAGAACGGCGCGCTCAGCTGGGACCCCGATGATGCTCATTTCGCGCCTGATCCGTGGCCGACCTACCAGCGCATGCGAGAGTGACCTTCACCGCAAGATCCTCGCGGGCGTGTTTACCCCGCGCGGCATCAGCACACTCGAATCGCGGGTGCGGCACCCTCCCCGGGCCGGGTAGTTCATACCGCAGGTAGCGTCCTGGCCTCGAACCCCGATGACGTGCTCGGCATGAGGCATGCTCACTTGGTGGTGACGGTGACGGAGATTTCGGCCGGCTCGCACCCCGAGGCACTGGCGGTGAGACGGATCTGGCCTGCCCCGGTCGGGCGCAGGACGGCCAGGACGCGGCCCTGGTAGGTGTGGCGCTGCTTGGCGTCGAAGCGTTCCTCGGTCGAGGGGTCAGCACTTCCGAACCCGAGCAGAGCGCCCTGCCCGGTGACCTCGACACTCACCAGCCGGTCGGCCCCTGTGTGCAGGGTCCCGTCGGAGTCCGTCAAGGTCAGGGTGACGTACACGAGGTCGCCGCCCGCTGTCGTGATCACCGGCCGGTCGGCCTCGGCATGCAGCAGGACCGGGCCGGTGGCCGACCGCAGGATGCTGCGGCCGGTCTCTGTGCCGTCACGGTAGGCGATCGCCAGGAGCTCGCCCGGCTCGTGGAGGGTGTCGAAGGCGGTGCGGAAACGGTGGTGCTCGCCAACGGGCCGGCGCCCCAGGAAGCGGTTGTTGACGAAGAGCCCCACCTCGTCGGCGTCGCTGTAGACCTCGACGACGACGGGCGAGCCTTCGAAGCCGGGCCAGGTCCAGCTGGAGACGGTGTCGCTCCAGGCCCAGGGAGCTGACCCCCTGGCCTGCCCGTAATGTTCGGGCCGCTGGACGGCCAGGTACGGCTGGGTGCGGAGACCGAAGACGATCTCGCGGTAGTAGGAGGCGGGCCGGCGGTGTCCAGTGATGTCGATGTCACCGCAGCCGGCCACCAGGTAGGGATAGGGAGCGGAGAAGGCGGGGCGTGGGTTGTCCGGAGTGAGGTACTGCGGCCGGCCGATGCCGACCTCACCCAAGTAGTCCCAGCCGGTCCAGGCGAAGTCGCCGATGACGTGCCTGTACTGCTTGACCAGGTTCCAGTTGCCGTCGATGTGAGTGGTGAAGGACTCGGTGCCCAGGATGATCCGGTTGGGGAACAGCTCCCGGTCCGCGGCGTAGCGGGACTCCATGTAGTTCATGCCGGCCACGTCCAGGACCGCGAAGGACTCGGTGGTGCGCCGGCTCACCAGCTCGGAGGCACCGATCGCGTTCATGCCCGCCGCCGGGTCGGCCATCATGGTGTTGATGCCCGCGCCCTCGTCGGCCGTCTGCTGCTTCCTGGCAGCCAGGTCGGCCATCACGGCCAGCATGCCGTTGATGCCGTTGGTGACGTATCGGGTGCCGTCCAGCGAGCGGACCTTGTCGGCGAGCTTCCGACCCCACGCGGCTCCCGACGAGGACCCGACCTCGGGGATCTCGTTGCCGATCGAGTAGAGGATCACGCTGGGGTGGTTGAAGTCCTTGGCGACCATCGCCTCGATGTCGCGCTCCCACCACTCGGGGAAGCTGAGGCTGTAGTCGAACTCGCTCTTGCCCGAGGTCCACATGTCGAATGCCTCGTCCACGACGAGCATGCCGAGTCGGTCGCAGGCGTCCAGCATCACCTTGCTCATCGGGTTGTGGGACATCCGGATCGCATTGAACCCGGCGTCCTTCAGGATCTGCACCCGCCGCTCCTCGGCGCGGGCGAACGTCGCCGCGCCCAGGACACCGTTGTCGTGGTGGACGCACGCTCCACGCAGTTTCACGCTCTCGCCGTTGATCCGCAGGCCGCGGTGGGGGTCCAACTGCAGCGAGCGAATGCCGAAGGTGACGTTGTCAGCGTCCACCTGGCCATCCCCGTCGCTCAGGACAACGTTCGCGCTGTGGAGAGCGGGTGTATCCGGGCTCCACAACAACGGATCCTGCACGTAGAGACGCTGACGCACCGTTGCCGGCTCGCCGGGCAGCACCGTGATCCTGGAGATGTCGGTGGCGGCCACGGTCCCAGATCCGTCGCGGACCTCGGTGGTGACGTCGAGGGTTCGGATCGAGATCGAGTCGTTCTCGACCCTGGTCCTCACCTCCACAACTGCCTGCTCGGCGTCGATGTCGGGAGTGGTGACGCGGATGCCTTCGGGGGCGATTCGTACCAGGTCACCGACCAGCATCCAGGTGTCACGGTAGATACCCGCGCCGGTGTACCAGCGCGAGTCGCGGTGACTGCGGGCCTCGACCTTGATCTCGTTGTCCTGGCCGAAGCGCAGGAATCGGTCGGCGTCGATGTGGAACTGGGAGTAGCCGAAGGGGCGTTGCCCGGCGTAGTCACCGTTGATGTGCACGGTCGCATCGCGGTACACGCCCTCGAACTCAAGGATGATCCGCTTGCCCCGGTGTTCCTCTGCGACGTAGAAGGTCTTGCGGTACTCGAAGGTCCCGCCGGGGAAGTAGGCCCCCGCCCCGCCTTCCATCCCGATCTCGCCCATCGGCGCGACCCGCTCCCGTTCGATCATCGCGTCGTGCGGCACGGTCGCCGGTTGGAACGGGGCCGTGGTGCCGCCCAGTTCGGCGAAGGGGTTCACCTTGGGCCGGGTCTGCCAGCCGTCGTTGAAAGAAATGCGGAGCACGAGTCCCTCTTCGTTCGTATCCGTTGTACAAGGTCTGCGGTCGCCCGCATTTCCGGGCCGGCCTCGCGGCACCGAGGC
>NZ_JBHXMA010000085.1:0-19498 GCF_042721035.1 Streptomyces sp. NPDC058464 | reverse complement strand
CGCTCACACCAGGTCCCCCCACACCCCCCCCCCCCCCGCCCAAGCCCCCCCCCGCCGCGCGCGCCCCCGGGCCCGCGCCCGGGGGGGCTCGCTCCCCCCTTACCCGCCGACTCAGTCGGCAGGCTGCGGCGGCGGAGTGAAGTGGTGGCCCCAGAACGCGCCGTCCGTGATCTCGTACACGGGGACGGGTTCCGGCACCTTCAGGCCGTTCCAGCCGAACTCGACGGCGTAGTTCTCCGGAGACCAGACGTAGAACGACACCATGTGGTCGTTGGTGTGCTTGCCGAGCGAGTGCATCATCGGGACCTCGTACCTGCCGGCCCGGTCCAGGGCCCGCCCCACGTCGTCCAGGGTCGCCGCCTCGACCATGAAGTGCAGCAGCCGCCCGGGGCCCGGCATCGGCGTGACGCCGAGCGTGTGGTGGCGCGGGTTGCAGCCCATGAACCAGGTCGTGCCGCCCGGCGAGCGCATCGTGTTCCGCTCGATGAACCCGAGCACGCCGACGTAGAAGTCGAACGTCCCCCGCGCGTCCTCGGCGGAGACGATGGCGTGCCCGAAGCCCATGCCGCCGGTGACGAACTTCGACACCAGCGGGGTCTGCACGGGCAGGTGGTCGAGGGTCCTGCCGTAGAACAGCTCGACCGGGTTGCCACCCGGGTCGCTGAACTTGACGAAGCCGGTCACCTTCCGCTCCGCCGCCTCGGCCTCGGTGCCGGCGGTCACCTTGATCCCGGCCTTCTCGACGTCCGCGGCCAGCCGCGCCAGCTCCCGCTCGTCGAGGACCTCGAAGCCCAGCGCCGTCATCGCGGGCTGGGCACCCGGCGCGACCACGATCCGGGACGGATGGTCGTCCATCCGGAAGGCGAGCGACCCGGAGTCGCTCTCGACGGGCATCAGGCCGAGGAAGTCGGCCCCGAACGCCTTCCACCTGTCGAGGTCATTGGACTCCAGACGCAGGTACCCGAGTGAGCGAACACCCATCAGGTCCTCCCCTCACATTGGTCAGGTCCCAGGCGGCCCGTCGGGCCCCCGGTATCGGTACGTCCGCGACGGTAGAAGGCCACACGGCTCCGCCGCCGGGGCCGTCCCACTGATCGGGAGACGTACGGCGACGGCGGCCGCGCGGGTGCCACGGTGACCGTCATGACACCCAGCACACGCAGCACACTCGGCTACGAGGACACCCTGCGCGAACTGCCCACCGACGACGGCGTCCTGCGCTACCACGAGGCCGGCGACGGGCCGCCCCTGCTGATGCTGCACGGCTCGGGCCCCGGTGTGACCGGCTGGCGCAACTACCGGGGCAACCTGCCCGTGTTCGCCCGGCACTTCCGCTGCCTGGCGCTGGAGTTCCCCGGCTTCGGGGTGAGCGACCCGACCGACGAGAACCCGATGGCGGCCGCCCCCAAGGCGGTCCTGCGCTTCCTCGAAGGTCTCGGCCTCGACCGCGTGGACGTCATCGGCAACTCGATGGGCGGGTTCGTCGCCGTGGGGCTCGCGGTGGCCCACAAGGACCTGTTCCGCAGGGTCGTGACCATCGGTGGAGTGGGCCGCAACCTCCTCTCCCCGGGGCCCAGCGAAGGGCTCAACCTGCTGGTGGAGTTCGCCGAGAACCCCACCCGCGGCAACCTCGTCCAGTGGCTGCGATCCATGGTCCACGACCCGGCCCTGCTCACCGACGAGCTGATCGAGGAACGCTGGGCGAGCGCCACCGAACCGGCGACCCTGGAGGCGTCCCGCCGGATCTACGGCCGGCAGGCGATGGCCGCGATGCAGGCCGCCCAGTCCCGGTCCGACCAGCCGATCTGGGCCATGCTCCACAAGGTCGCCGCGCCGACGCTGCTGACCTGGGGCCGCGACGACCGGGTCACACCGCTGGAGAGCGCTCTGCTGCCGATGCGCACCATCCCCAAGGCCGAACTGCACGTGCTGCCCGACTGCGGGCACTGGGCGATGATCGAGCAGAAGGAGGCGTGGGAGAGCGCGGTGCTGGCCTTCCTGACCCGCCCGGAGGCCGGCTGAGTGCCGAGCGTGGAGCCATCCGGCGACCCGGGGGACGACGACGTGGCGAGATCGGCCCGGACCCGCCGTCCCGCCGCCCCGATGTCGAGTCGGCAGACCGACCGTCGTACCCGCATCCTGTGCGCCGCCTCCGACCTGGGCACGCGCGAAGGGCTGGCCACCGTGCAGATGCACGACGTGGCCAAGGAGGCCGGGGTCGCGATCGCCACGCTGTACCGCTACTTCCCGTCCAAGCCGTATCTGTTCCTGTCGGTCCTCGAGTGGCACATCGAGCGGTTTCTCGGCGGCCGTGACGGTGGCCCGGCCGCCGGCGAGATGACGGACCCCGTGACCGAGGTGGCCGACACGCTCGTCGCACTGAGCGACAGGCTGCTGGACCACCGGCTGCTCGCCTCGGCGGTGGCACTGTCGTCCTTCACGGAGTACGCGAGCGCCGCCCGCAGCCGGATCGACATCGTGGAGAGCGCGCTGGGACAGCGACTCCTGTGGCTGCTCGGGCGCCGTACGGACGGGGAGACCGGGCGCACCAGGGTGCGGCTGCTGGTCTACAGCTGGTGGGGGGTGTTCGTGGCCATGCTGACCGAGGAGATCTCCGCGGGGCAGGGAGAGGCGGACCTGCGGCTGGCCGTGCGGCTGATCGCCGGATCCTGAACGTGTGAGGGTGCCCGGGACACACCGCGTCCCGGGCACACGTTCTCCTCGTCCTGTCAGTCCGTCGCTCCGGCCATGTCCAGGACCGCCAGGTACCCGAATGCCAGACTCGACCCGATCGGGGTTCCGGCACCGGGGTAGACCCGCCCCGACATCGCCGCCGCGGTGTTCCCCGTGGCGTACAGGCCGTCGATCGGTGCGCCGTCCGGCCGCAGCACGCGTGCGTGCGTGTCGATCCGCAGACCGCCCTTGGTGCCGATGTCCGACGGCACGATGGTCGCCGCGTAGAACGGCGCCCGGTCGATGGGCAGCAGCAGCGGGTTCGGCCACTCCGGGGACGGCTCGGCGGGGAAGTTCTGCCGGGGGTCGGCGGGGAAGGGGACGATGTGCTGGAACATCTGGTCCCAGGGTGTCTCGCCCCGGTGGAACCTCTCGTCGACGCCGGTGGCCGCGTACCCGTTGAACTCCTTGACCGTGCGGTCCAGGGCGTCGAAGGGGACGTCGATCAGCCGCGCCAGTTCCTCCAGGGTGTCGGCCTTCTTCAGCACCCCCGAGGCCAGCCACTCCTCGACCGGCGGCGCGGCCGGCGGGAAGCCGATGCCGTCCCGGTCCAGCTGCCGCTGGTCGAACACCCAGTGGCAGGGGATGTGCCGCACGCCGGTGGCCGCGTGACGGCGGAAGATCTCGTGCCCGGCCTGGTCGTAGGGGGACGTCTCGTTGACGAAACGCTCGCCCGCGCCGTTGACCCAGATGCCGCCCCGGGTCCCGGTGTGGAAGACCGGCAGGCCGTCCGGGTGGACGAGCCCCGGCACGAACCAGGCCTCGTCGAGCAGGTCGGTGTCCGCGCCGACGGCGATGCCCGCCCGCAGGGCGTCACCGGTGTTCGCCGGGGCGCCGTCGGACCACTCCCCGGTGAGCGGGTACTGGTGCGCCTCGCGCAGCTCACGGTCGCGCTCGAAGCCGCCGGCCGCCAGCAGCACGCCCCGGCCGGCCCGGATCCGGACCCGCTCGCCCTCGCTGACGGCCTCGATGCCGACGACCCGGCCGTCCTCGACGATCAGGCTCTCCAGCGCGGTGTTCAGCCGCAGTTCGCCGCGGCCCGTCTCCAGGAACGCCGACAGGGCGCGGCCGATCAGCGCCCGCCCGCCGCTGAGCAACGGGCCCTCGTCGAAACCGAACCGCTCCGTGGGCAGCGAGTCGCGGACCAGCGCCCGGCGCGCGCCGAGGTCCGCGACGTCCAGCGGCGGCGGGAAGACGGTGTGCCCCGTGGGCGACGACCCGGGGCTCGACGCGTAGTAGTCCGGCACCGGCCCGTGCACGAAGGACCGGAACCAGGTGTTCTGCTCCAGCTCGTCGATCAGCCGGCGCCCGGCCGCCAGGTACGCGTCCTGGAGCCCCTCCCGGGACGGGTCGTCGACGACCGCGCGCAGATACGACCGAGCCTCCTCGACATCGTCGCCGAGGCCGGCCCGGGTCAGCGGCGCCGAGCCCGGGAACCACAGGCCCGCGCCGGAGTACGCGACCGTGCCGCCGACCCGGTCGGTCTTCTCGACGACGAGCGTGCGCAGGCCGCGCGACGCCGCCACGTACGCCCCGACCAGACCTCCGCCCGACCCAACGACGATCACGTCGTAGGCATCCTCGTCGATGCTCATCCGAACCTCCTGGTGGGTGCCGAACCTGTTGGTGGGGGAGACCGCGCGGTGAGTGGGGGGGGCGGTGCGGAACCGGTAACGCGCGCGCCCTCGTGCGGTGACGGAGACGGCGAGCCTGCGCGGCCGACCGACCGGGACGTCCCACGGCCCCGCCTTTCGGGGCATGCCGCGTCCCACGGCAGCCCCGCGGACGACGGTAATGAGACAGCGCGAGGTCGTTCCCGCGCCATCTCGCTCAGCGAGACCTCCCGTCGCCGGCCCGCAGTTGAGGCCCCGCCCCCGGCCTGGCCGCACCGGCCTGCGACGCCGATGCCGGTGCAGGCAGCCGTCCCCGAGTCCCGGTGAGCGGAAAGTCCCCGACGGCACCTCGTGCGGCGCCACAGGCTGAAGGCCGGCACGAGGTGAGGACGGCGATGACGGACGTGCGGGAACCGAGGGCGGTCGCGGACCGCGAGGCAGCCGTGGCAGAGGCGGCCGCGCGCCTCGCCCGGGCGGCGAGCGACCACAGACCCTGTGCGCCGGTACGGGATCTGCTCGGCCCGGACGACATCAGCCTCGCGTACGCCGTCCAACGACGCGTCGTCGGCGACCGCATCGCCGCCGGAGCGCGCGTCGTCGGCCGCAAGATCGGGCTGACCTCCCCGTCGGTGCAGCGCCAGGTGGGCGTGGACCGACCCGACTTCGGCGTTCTGCTGGACGACATGGACGTCACCGGACTGCCGGCCGTCCCCAGCGGACGGCTGCTCCAGCCCCGGGCCGAGGCGGAGATCGCGTTCGTGCTCGCGGCCGACCTGGACACCGCCGACCTCGACCTGGCGCGGGTCCGCTCGGCGGTCGGGCACGCGGTCGCCGCGCTGGAGATCGTGGACAGCCGGGTCGCCGGCTGGGACATCGCGATCACGGACACGGTGGCCGACAACGCCTCCAGCGGACTCTTCGTGCTCGGGCAACAGGCCGTCGGCATCGAGGAGTTCGAGCCGCGGGCGGTGACCATGCGGCTCTACGCCGACGGGAAGCTCGCCTCCGAGGGCGACGGCACCGCCTGCCTGGGCGATCCGCTCGCCGCGCTGCTGTGGCTGGCACGCACCGCCCGTCAGTTCGGCGACCCGCTGATGGCCGGGCAGGTCGTGCTCTCCGGCGCGCTCGGCCCGCTCGTCCCCACACCGCCGGGCACGACCGTACGGGCCGAGATGTCGGGCCTGGGCTCGGTGACCGCGACCTTCACGCCCCAGGAAGCCCCAGGAATCCCCTGAAGCCCTCGAAGCCCTCGAAGCCCTCCAAGCCAAGGAACACGGATGACGAAGACCAAGGTGGCCGTAATCGGCTCCGGCAACATCGGCACCGACCTGATGATCAAGGTGCTGCGCCTGTCCGACACGCTGGAGATGGCCGCGCTGGTGGGCATCGACCCGGAGTCGGACGGCCTGGCGCGCGCCGCCCGGCTGCAGATCCCCGTCACGCACGACGGCGTGGACGGCCTGATCCGCATGGCCGGCTTCGACGACATCGGCATCGTCTTCGACGCCACCTCGGCCAAGGCCCACGTCGAGAACGCCAGGAAGCTCGCCCCCTACGGCAAGCGCCTGGTGGACCTCACCCCGGCGGCGCTCGGACCGTACGTGGTGCCGACGGTCAACCTCGACGAACACCTCGCGGGCGACGTCGAGAACCTCAACATGGTCACCTGCGGCGGCCAGGCGACCATCCCGATCGTCCACGCGGTCAGCCGCGTCACCCCCGTGCCGTACGCGGAGATCGTCGCCTCGATCTCCTCCCGGTCGGCCGGTCCCGGCACCCGGGCCAACATCGACGAGTTCACCGAGACCACGGCCGGCGCCATCGAGAAGGTCGGCGGCGCCCGCCGCGGCAAGGCGATCATCGTGCTCAACCCGGCCGAACCGCCGCTGATCATGCGGGACACGGTGTACTGCCTGATCGGCGCCGCCGACCACGACGCGATCCGCGCGTCCGTCGAGGAGACGGTGGCCGCGGTCGCCGAGTACGTGCCCGGCTACCGGCTCAAGCAGCAGGTCCAGTTCACCCCGGTGCCCGCCGGGGACCCGGTGCACACCCTGCTGCCCGAGGACGTCACCGAGCGGCCGGCCACCAAGGTCTCCGTCTTCCTGGAGGTGGAGGGCGCCGCCCACTACCTGCCCGCCTACGCCGGCAACCTCGACATCATGACCTCCGCCGCCCTGCGCGTCGCCGAGCGCATCGCCCTCCGCACGACTTCCGAGGTGACCAGGTGACCCGCAGGCTCTACGTGCAGGACGTCACCCTCCGGGACGGCATGCACGCCATCCGGCACCGCATCACCCCCGAGTTCGTGTCGAAGATCTCCGCCGCGCTCGACCGGGCCGGCGTGGACGCCATCGAGGTCGCCCACGGCGACGGACTGGCCGGCGGCAGCCTCAACTACGGCCCCGGCAGCAACACCGACTGGGAGTGGATCGAGGCCGCCGCCGACGCCATCGACCGCGCGGTCCTCACCTCCCTGCTCCTGCCCGGCATCGGCACCATCGCCGAGCTCGAGCGCGCCTACGCCCTCGGGGTCCGCTCGGTCCGCATCGCCACCCACTGCACCGAGGCCGACGTCGCCGCCCAGCACATCGCCACGGCCCGCGAACTCGGCATGGACGTCTCGGGCTTCCTGATGATGGCCCACATGGCACCCCCGCGGGCCCTCGCCGAACAGGCCCGGCTGATGGAGTCCTACGGCGCGCACTGCGTCTACGTCACCGACTCGGGCGGCCGGCTGACCATGGACGGGGTACGCGACCGCATCCGCGCCTACCGCGACGTACTCGACCCGGAGACCCAGATCGGCATCCACGCGCACGAGAACCTCTCCCTGTCGGTCGCCAACTCCGTGGTCGCGGTGGAAGAGGGGGTGACCCGGGTCGACGCCTCCCTCGCCGGACAGGGGGCGGGCGCGGGCAACTGCCCGATCGAGCCGTTCGTCGCCGTCGCCAACCTCCACGGCTGGAAGCACGACTGCGACCTGCACGCCCTCCAGGACGCGGCCGAGGATCTCGTACGGCCGCTGCAGGACCGCCCGGTGCGCGTCGACCGGGAGACCCTCACCCTCGGGTACGCCGGTGCCTACTCCAGCTTCCTGCGGCATGCCGAGACCGCGGCGGAGCGGTACGGCCTCGACGCCCGGACCATCCTGGAGGAGGTCGGCCGGCGCGGTCTGGTCGGCGGCCAGGAGGACATGATCGTGGACATCGCCCTGGACCTCACCGCCCGCGGCTGACCCGGACCGCACCACCGCCCCCGGAGCACCTCCGGGGGCGGTACGTTTTTGCGTGTCGTGAAGAATAGACCAATCACTCTAATAAATGACTGCACGCCTCTTACTCCGCGGCCGAAGCCGTTGGTATTTTGTCATCGGCGCCGAACTAGAATTGATTTCAGTTTGAGCAGGGAGGCACCGACGATGACGTCTGCCCTTCGCCCGAGCGCGCGTACCACCGAGGCCGACGGCCCCGCGCTGCCTCCGTCGATGATGGAGCGCGTGACACTGATCATGGATCTCTTCGAACGTCCGCAGACCCGGCTGACACTCGAAGCGATCTCCCGCCGGACCCAGCTGCCGCGCTCGACGACGCACCGCATACTCGACCAGCTGGTCCGGCTGGACTGGCTGCGCCACACGGCGGCCGGGTACACGCTGGGGGCCCGCGCCCTCGGCCTGGGAGGCCGGGAGATCGACCACAGCGCGCTGCGCGCCGCCGCCGCGCCCCACCTGCTGGACCTCGCGGTGCGGACCAGGATGGTCGTCCACCTGGCCGTGCTCGACGGGCCGGAGATCTACTACCTGGACAAGATCGGCGGCCGGGCCGCCTTCGACATCCCCTCGAAGGTCGGCGGCCGGGCGGTCGCGCACTGCACCGGGCTGGGCAAGGCGATGCTCGCCTGGCTGTCCGCGGAGGAGGTCGAAGACCGGTGTGCGCAGGTGATGGAGCCCCGTACCCCGCAGAGCATCGGCCGTCTCGACCAGCTGCACCGTGAACTCGGCCTGGTCCGGCGGCGCAACGGCCTGGCGATCGAACGGGGGGAGTGCTTCCCTCATATCGGGTGCGTCGGCCTCGCGCTGCGGGGGCCCGAGGGCCCGGTCGCGGCGATATCGGTGGTCGGGGACGACGGCTCCGCGCTGGAACTGGTGGCCCCGCTGGTGGTCAACGTGGTCCGGGCGGTGTCCGAGGAACTCCTCAGGACCCCGCGCCCGGACCGCCACGAAGTACTGGTGGGTTAGCCCCCCCGGGCCGACGGCCGGAGCAGGTGCACCAGGCTGTCGGCGGCAGTGGCTCACCAGGCTGTCGGCGGCAGTGGGTCACCAGGCCGTCCAGCCGCCGTCCACGGTGAGGGTCGTCCCCGTGACGAAGCGGGAGGCGTCCGAGGCGAGGAACACCGCGGCGCCGCCCAGCTCGCCGGCGTCGCCGACCCGGCCGAGCGGAGTGCCGCGGACGATCCGCTCGCCCCAGCGGCTGTCGAGCAGCCCGGAGCTGAGGTCGGTGTGGAAGTAGCCGGGCGCCAGGGAGTTGACCCGCACCCCGCGGTCGGCCCACTCCACGGCCAGTGCCCGGGTCAGCGCCTCGACCCCGCCCTTGCTCGCGGCGTAGGCGGCGATCCGCTCGAAGCCGGTACTGGCGTGCACGGACGAGACGTTGACGATCGATCCCGAGCGCTGGGCCAGCATCGCCTTGCCGGCTTCCCGGCAGCAGTAGAAGGTGCCCTGCAGATTGACGTCGAGGACCTGCTGCCAGTCCTGGTCGGTGACCTTCTCGCTGCGGGTGAAGTGCGGGCTGATCCCCGCGCAGTTGACCAGCGCGTCCAGCCGGCCCGTGGCGTCGGTGATGCGCTCGGCCATCGCGCGCACGGCGGCGGAGTCCGCGACCGAGCCGGGCACGACCAGCACCTTGCCGCCGTGGCCGGAGAGTTCGGCCTCCAGCTCGTCGAGGTCGGAGGCGGTGCGGGCGGTCACGGCGACGGTGGCGCCGGCCTGGGAGAGGGCGACCGCGATCGCACGGCCCAGCCCCTTCCCCGCCCCCGTCACCCACGCCGTCCTGCCGTCCAGGCGCAGTTCGGTGTTCACGTCGGTCATGGCTCAGCCCTCCGTGGGGATCTCGCGCAGGGTCCGCTTGAGGACCTTGCCCGACGGGGTCCGGGGCAGTACCTCGACGAAGTCGAAGCGGGCCGGCACCTTGAACTTGGCCAGCCGGGTGCGGCAGAACTCCCGCAGCTCCTCCGCGCCGGCCTGCGTGCCCGGCCGCAGCACCACGAACGCGCGCGGGACCTCGCCCCAGCGGGGGTGCGTCAGGCCCACCACGGCCGCCTCCAGCACGGCGGGGTGCTCGTACAGCACCCGCTCCACCTCGGGGGTGGCGATGTTCTCGCCGCCCGAGACGATCATGTCCTTCTTGCGGTCGTCGATGTAGAGGTAGCCGTCCTCGTCGAGGTGACCGATGTCGCCGGTGTGGAACCAGCCGTCCCTGAGGGCGGCGGCCGTGGCCTGCTCGTCGCGCCAGTAGCCGGCGAAGACCTTCGGGCCGCGCAGGGTGATCTCGCCGAGCTCGCCCGCCGGCACCTCCTTGCCCTCGTCGTCGACGATCCTGACCCGGGTGTGCGGCACCGGGCGGCCGACCGAGCCCAGCTTGGACAGGGCGTGCTCGCGGTCGAGGAAGGTGTCGCCGGAGACGGTCTCGGTCAGCCCGTAGGCGTCGGCGTACCAGGCGTTGGGGAACGCGGTCATGATGCGGCGCAGCACCGGCTCGGGGGTCTTCTCGCCGCCGCCCAGGATGAAGCGGACCGAGGTGGTGTCGTAGCTGTCGCGGTCCGGGACCTCCAGGACCCCGTTGACCATGGCGGGCGCCAGCCACAGGTTGGTGACGCGGTGTCTCGGGATCGCCTCCAGGACGCCCACCGGGTCGAACCTGCGCTGGAGCACGACCGCGCCGCCGGCGTAGAGGGTCGCGAGGCCGGGCATGTCGAGGCCGCCGACGTGGTAGAGCGGGCCGCAGACCAGGGTGGTGTCGGCCGCGGTGAGCCCGAAGTGGACGATGTGCGCGAAGTTCTTGGCCTGCAGGTTCCCGTAGGTGATGCGCACGCCCTTGGGCCGTGAGGTGGTGCCGGACGTGTACATCAGGCGCTGCAGGTCCTGCGTCCCGACGTCCACCGGCTCCACCCGGGCGCCCCGATGGCCGTCGAGCAGCGCCTCGTAGCCCTTCCAGGCCCCCTCGGGCGCGCCGCCGACCAGGATCCGGTGCTCCAGGTCGGTCAGGCAGCCGGCGCTGCGCTCCATGGCCGGCACGAACTCCGGCTCGGCGATGACGGCCCTGGCCTGGGCGTGGCCCAGGATGTACTGCCACTCCTCCTCGGAGAGCCGGTAGTTGAGCGGCAGGAACACCGCGCCGATCCGGCTCGCCGCGTAGACCAGCTCCAGGAACTCCGGCCGGTTGTACAGCAGCAGGGCGACGACGTCGCCGCGCCCGATGCCCAGTTCGGTCAGCCCGGCGGCCAGGTGGTTGACGCGCTCGTGCAGCTGACGAACCGTCAGGATCTGGTCCCCCTGTGCGACTGCCATGGCGTCGGGCCGTTGGGCCAGGTGGTAGTCGAGGATGCTCGCGAAATTGTGCACGGCTCACTCTCGCTCTGTGGTGTTCGACGGCGACCGCGGCTGCCCCGGCTCACGGGCAAATCGGGTCCCGACCGGTCGGTTGCCCGCACCGAAGATTTAGTGTACCCCTTGGTCTATAAAACTTGTTTCCGCACTTTACGACGGCATGAAGGCCTCGACAAGCGCTCCCGCGCCTGCCGGTGCCGGAACCGGCGGGATGTGCTGGAGCCGACGAGGAGGTGCCTGTGCCACGCATCCGCTTCGACCTCGACGGGCCGGTCGTCACGGTCCGCCTGGACAACCCGCCGATGAACGCCTTCGACTCCGCCCAGCGGGCGGAGCTCGCCGCCTGCATCCGCGAACTCGCCGACGCCCCCGGCGTACGGGCCGTGGTGATCTACGGCGGACAGCGGCTGTTCGCGGCCGGGGCGGACGTGAAGGCACTGGCCGCGATGGGCCCCGAGGAGATCCGGGGCTGGAACCGCGCCCTGCAGCGGACCTTCGACGAGGTGGCCCGGCTGCCGATGCCGGTCGTCGCGGCCGTCACCGGCTACGCCCTCGGCGGAGGCCTGGAGCTCGCCCTCGCCGCCGACTACCGGGTGGCGGCCGACGACGCGCTCCTCGGCCAGCCCGAGGTGCAGCTCGGCATCATGCCGGGCTCCGGCGGCACCCAGCGCCTCACCCGCCTCATCGGCCCGTCCCGCGCGAAGAACCTCCTGATGACCGGCCGCCGGGTGGCCGCCGACGAGGCCCTGCGCCTCGGCCTCGTGGACGAGGTGGTCCCGGCCGCCCGCGTCCTCGACACCGCACTCGACTACGCCCGCCGGCTCGCCGAAGGACCGGCCGCGGCCCTGGAGGCGATCAAGGAGGCGGTCGACCACGGCGCCGACACGAGCCTGTCCACCGCACTCAGCCTCGAACGCGCCCTCTTCACCGGCGTCTTCGGCACCCAGGACGCCACCACGGGCATCCACTCCTTCCTCGCCCACGGCCCGGGCCGGGCCCGCTTCGGAGATACGGCCCAGGAGCGCCCCGAAGGGGCGCGGGGAACTGCGCGACCAGCCCCCACGGCGCCGCAGCCGAAGAACAACACATGACCGCGCCGGCAGCGAAGCACTGACGACACGAAAGGGGTGCCCACCATGAAGGCACTGCGCTGGCACGGCGCACGCGACCTCCGCCTCGAAGAGGTCCCCGACCCTCCCGAGCCCGGACCCCACGAGGCGGTCGTGGAGGTCTCCTGGTGCGGAGTGTGCGGCACCGACCTGCACGAGTTCCTCGAAGGCCCGCACATGATCCGCACCGGCCCGCACCCGCTCACCGGTGCCGAGCCGCCCCTCGCCCTCGGCCACGAACTGAGCGGCACCGTCGTCGCGCTCGGCACCGAGGTGCCCGGCATCACGGTCGGCGACCGGGTCACCGCCGACCCCGTCTGGCGCTGCGGCGTGTGCTTCTGGTGCGCGCGCGGCGAATACCACATCTGCCCCAGCAGCGGCTCCGTCGGCCTCGCCTCGCCCGGCGGCTTCGCCGACCGCGTCACCGTACCGATTGCCGGACTGACCCGGCTGCCCGACAACGTCACCGACGAGATGGCGGCGGTCGCCGAACCGCTGGCCGTCGGCCTGCACGCCGTGACCCGTGCCGGGGTGCGCCCCGGCGACAACGTCCTGGTCGTCGGCGGCGGACCCATCGGCGTCGCCGTCGTTCTCGCGGCCCGGATCGCCGGCGCGGCCGGCCTCTATGTGAGCGAACCCCTCAAGGAGCGCCGGGAGATGCTCCTCGGCCTAGGCGTCACCGAGGCCTTCGACCCGACGGAGACCGACGTGCGCCGCGAGGTGTTCCTGCGCACCGGCCGGATCGGCCCGGACGCCGTCATCGACGCGACCGGCGTGCCCCGGCTCGCCGCCCAGGCCGTCGCCACCGTCCGGCGCGGCGGCCGGGTCGTGCTCGCCGGAGTCGGCCACGGCAGCGTCGAGTTCGACATGGGGCAGCTCGTCTTCTACGAGCGTTCCGTGCTCGGCACGCTCGGCTACAACTTCGACATTCCCCGCGTGATCGACCTGATGAGCACCGGGCGCCTGGACGCCTCGGCGCTGGTCACCGGGCATTTCCCGCTCTCCGCGGGAGCCGGGGTCTTCGCGGATCTGGCCGCCGACCGGGCCCGCCACCTCAAGGTTCTGCTGACCCCGAAGGGATGACCGACATGGATTTCGACCTGCCCGAGGAGACCGTCGCCCTCAAGGAGATGGTCCGTGAGTTCGCGGCCAAGGAGATCACGCCGCATGCCGCCCAGTGGTCGGAGAACGAGGAGTTCCCGACTCAGATCTTCACCAAGCTCGGCGAACTCGGCCTGATGGGCATGCTGGTGCCCGAGGAGTACGGCGGCGCCGGATCCGACATGGTCACGTACGTGGCCGTGATGGAGGAACTCGGCGCCGCCGACCAGTCCGTGGCCTCCTCCTGGAACGCCCACTCGACCATCGCCACCCTGCCGCTGCTCGCCTACGGCACCGAGGAGCAGAAGCACCGCTGGCTGACCCCGCTGGCGGCAGGCGAGGCCATCGGCGCTTTCGGCCTGACCGAGCCGGAGGCCGGTTCCGACGCGGCCGGCATCGCCACCACCGCCCGCCGCGCGGACGGCGGATGGTTGATCAACGGCACCAAGATGTTCATCACCAACGCCGGCACCGACATCAGCCAGGGCGTCACCATCCTCGCCGTGACCGGCCGGGAGGAGGGCGGACGCAAACGCTACGCGACCTTCTACGTCCCGACCGGCACCCCCGGCTACACCGTCGGTCACAAGCTGAAGAAGCTCGGCTGGCACGCCATGGACACTCGTGAGCTGGTGTTCGACGACTGTTTCATCCCCGACGACCACCTGATCGGCGAGGAGGGCGGCGGCCTGCGCCAGTTCCTCTCCGTCCTCGACAAGGGCCGCATCAGCGTCGCCGCGCTCGGCCTGTCCCTGGCCAAGGCCGCGCTCGGCCTGGCCGTCAAGCACGCCACCGAACGGCACCAGTTCGGGCGCCCGCTGTCGGACTTCCAGGCCGTCGGGCACAAGATCGCCGACATGGGCACCGAAGTGGAGGCCGCCCGCTGCCTGGTCTACCGGGCCGCCTGGCTCGCCGACCGGGGGCGTCCGCACAGCACCGCGTCCGCCATGGCCAAGCTCTACGCCTCCGAGGTCGCGAACCGGGCCGCCTCCCAGGCCGTGCAGATCCACGGCGGGTACGGCTACGTCCGGGAGTCGGAGATCTCCCGCTTCTACGCCGACGCCAAGATCCTGGAGATCGGCGAGGGCACCAACGAGATCCAGCGCAATGTCATCGCCAGGGCGCTGGTCAGCGAGGCGTGAGCAGGTGCGGGTTCCCGCGGTGTGCGTCGGTACACCGCGGGACCGTCCGTCAGCCGGCGGCGGGGACCTGCTCCCACTCGGCCTCGGGGTCGAGCGGAAGACCGGGCCGCTCGCGCTTGAACGCCGCGGCCTGGTCCTCAACCCTCGGCAGGGCGTGGTCCGGCGCGCCGAACCCGCGGAACAGGGTCGCGCAGTACTCGGCGGACAGGAACGCCGCGTCCCACTGCCCCTCCGGCCGCACCCATTGATAGGTGTGGTTGTGCAGGTTCAGGAACTGCAGGGTGGCCAGCCGCGGCGACATCGACCGGAAGGTGCCTTGCGCCATGGCTTCCGAGAGCAGGGCCGCCATCAGTTCCTCGAAGTCGGAGCGCTGTCCCAGCAGGGTCTTGAGCTCGTCGCCGCTGAGCGAGCGGTAGTCGTGCTCGTAGACCCAGATGTGGTCGAGTCGCCGGAAGATGATCGTCAGCAGCGACTCCGACAGCAGCCGCAGCCGCAGCAGGGGCTCCTCGTCGAGGTCCGCGATCTGGCGGGCGCGGGCGAGCAGCGGCCCCATCACCCGGGACTGGATCTCGACCAGCAGGTTCTCCTTGGAGCCGATGTAGTAGTACAGCGCTCCCTTGGCGAGCCCGACCGCGCGACCCAGGTCGTTGATGGAGGTCGCCGCGTACCCCTGCTGTGCGAACAGCGAGGCCGCGATGTCGATGATCTTCTGGCGTCTGACCTCGAAACCCGGTCCATGGCCCGGCGGACGTGGCATGGATTCCTCTCCCCGCGTGATGTGACGACGTGTCGATTGAAACAGGCTCCCGGGCCCGCGTCGAACAGCCTTCGGCGCATCCGGGGGAAGCGGACTCCAGGGCCTCGTTCCAGTTTGCTAGACCAAACGGTACATTAAAACACGGAATACGGACGGCCCGGCCGTCCGTGTGAGCATTGCGAGGACGCGCATGACGCAGGTACCGCAGCACACCGGCTCCGCTCCGGCGGACGACCTCCTGGAAATGTACCGCCGCATGCGGCGCATCCGGCGTTTCGAGGAGCGGGCGTCCGACCTGTACAAGGCGACGGAGATACCCGGCTTCCTGCATCTGTCCATCGGACAGGAGGCCAGTGCGGTCGGCGCCTGCTGGCCGCTCACCGAGCGCGACGGCATCACCTCCACCCACCGCGGCCACGGCCACGTCCTGGCCAAGGGCCTGGACGCCGCCCCGATGATGGCCGAGCTGATGGGCAAGGACGCCGGTACCAACCGGGGCCGCGGCGGCTCGATGCACATCGCGGACCCCGGCATCGGCATCTACGGCGCCAACGGCATCGTCGCCGCCGGACTGCCGATCGCCGGGGGCGTGGCCACGGCCGCCAAGCTGCGCGGCCGGGGCGACGTGGTGGTGGCGTTCTTCGGGGACGGCGCGGTCGCGCAGGGCATGTTCCACGAGGCCGTCAACCTGGCCGCCGTATGGGACCTGCCGGTGGTCTTCCTCTGCGAGAACAACCACTACTCCGAGTTCTCGCCCGCCGCCGAACAGCACCGAGCCACCCTCGCCGCCCGCGCCACCGGATACGGCATCGGCTACGAGCACGTCGACGGCAACGACGTACTCGCCGTGCAGACGCTGATGACGGACGTGGTGGGACGCCTGCGCGCGGGCGGCGGACCCGTCCTGGTGGAGGCCGAGACCTACCGCTGGCACGGCCACTACGAGGGCGACCCCGAGCGCTACCGCCCGGCCGAGGAGGTCGCGGCCGCCAAGGAACGCGACCCCCTGCTCATCGCCCGTCGGCACCTCGCGGCGGCCGGGGTGGCGACCGCGCTCGTGGACGCCGTCGACGAGGAGATCGACAAGGAGATCGAGGCGGCCGTGGAATGGGCCCGGAGCCTGCCGGAGCCCGCCCCCGAGACGCTCTACGACTTCGTCTCCGCCCCGCGTCCTGCCGTACCCGAGCCCGCCCCCGCCCAGGGGGAGGTCTTCCGGACCATGGACGCCGTACGTCTTGCCCTGGAGCACGAACTCACCGCCGACCCGGACGTGTTCGTCGCCGGCATAGACGTCGGCGCGGGCGGCAACGTCTTCGGCCTCACCCGCGGTCTGGCCCAGGCGTTCCCGGGCCGGGTGCGCGACACGCCGATCAGCGAGAGCGCGATCCTCGGCGCGGCGGTCGGTGCGGCCATGGCGGGGATGAAGCCCGTCGTCGAGATCATGTACATGGACTTCATCGGCGTCGCCCTGGACATGCTGCTCAACCAGGCCGCCAAGCTGCGCTTCATGACCGGCGGCCGGGCCGCCATGCCTCTCGTCGTGCGCACCCAGTTCGGTGCCGGCCGCTCCTCCGGCAGCCAGCACTCCCAGTCGCTGGAGGCGCTGCTCGCGCACATCCCCGGCCTGACCGTGGTGATGCCCGCCGACCCGGCCGACACCTACGGCCTGCTGCGGGCCGCCATCCTGGACCCCAACCCGGTGGTCTTCGTGGAGAACCGCCTCCAGTACGGCTTCAAGGGGCCGCGGCCGCCGGCCGACCACCTCGTCCCGCTGGGCCGGGCCAAAGTGGTCCGGGAGGGAACCGACATCACCCTCGTCTCCTGGTCACGGATGGTCCAGGACTCCCTGGCCGCCGCGGAACTCCTCGCCACCGAGGGCGTGAGCGTCGAGGTGGTCGACCTGCGCACGATCGCCCCGCTGGACCGCGAGACCGTCCTCGCCTCCCTCGCCAAGACCAACCGGCTGGTCATCGCCCACGAGGCGGTACGGGACTTCGGCGTCGGCGCGGAGCTGTCGGCGCTCGCCGTCGACGAGGGCTTCTGGCACCTGGACGCGCCCGTCACGCGCGTCGCCGCGCCGCCGATGCCGGCGCCCTACAGCCCCGCCCTGGAACGGCTCTGGCTGCCCTCGCGGGACACCATCGCCGACACGCTGCGGCGGATCGCGGCGGTGTGACCGCACGGCGGTACGGCGGCACACCGAAGGGGTGCCCCCGGGAATCCGATTCCCGGGGGCACCCCTTCGTGGTGTCCGCCGCCGGCCCGCCTTCGTCGGCAGGACAAGTAATGGGCCGGCGGCGGTCCGGTCGTGGCCGTGGTTCAGACGGTCGCGACCGGAGTCAGCGGGCTGCCCTGGGTGCCGGGCAGGTTCAGCGGGGGAGCGGTGAGCAGGAAGCGGCTGCGGTTGTGCTCGCGCAGCCATGCCGCCAGGTCGTGCAGGTACCAGAGCTCGCCGAGCGGGACGCCCAGCTTGAACAGGCACAGGTGGTGGATCGGGAGCAGGGTGTGCCGGCCCTGGGCCTGGGTGACACCCACCCCCTCGACGGCGTAGTTGTCGGAGATCAGCGCCGACATCTGCGACTCGGCGATCCACTTGAGGATGTCCGGGTCGTCCGCGTCGAGATACGCGGCGGTCTGGTGGATCGCGACCGGGTCCGGGTTCTTGTTCCAGGCGAGCACCTGGGTGGCGAAACCGGTGTGCAGCAGGACCATGTCCCCGGGCTCCACGGTCACGTCGTCCGCGGCCATGATCTCCTGGAGCTGTTTGTAGCTGACGGCCTGGTAGCCCGTGCCCAGGTGGTGGGCGATGTCGATGAGCACACCGCGGCCCTGGACACCGTGTTCCGCCATCTTCTCCAGGCCGAGGTGGCGGGCGAAGCTGACGCTTCCGCTGCCGTCGCCCTTGGCGTCCTCCTGCGGCCCCACCAGATCGGTACCGGGGCGGAAGCCGTTGTAGTAGACCGGCTCGGCCTCGCCGTCGCCGTCGGCGTCGAACTCGGCGCCCTGGTGGGCGAGGGAGTCCCACTGGGTCGAGTACTGCAGCCACAGGGTCACCACGTCGTCGGACCACACGTCGATCAGGGAGGGATCGATCTGGTCGCGCGCCACGACGTTGTAGAAGACGTCCTGGTTGTGCGCGAGGTCCTCGGTGGGCTTCAGGATCGGCGGGTAACGCCGCTGGTTGAGGGCGGTCCCGCCCGGATAGTCCAGCGGCAGGCTCAGGCTGAAGGTGACCCCGTGCTCCACCTCGCGCACGCCCTGGAGCACCTTCTCCGCGGTCAGCAGGTTGATGCGCCCGAGTTCGTCGTCCTCGCCGAAATCGCCCCACGTCGACCCCGGCGGCCGCTGCTTCCAACGCTTCGTCACGATAAAAACGCCTCCTTAGACGACGGTCCCCGTCGACGGTCGTGGCCGCATGCTATTTCTAATGTACCGAGTGGTCAACTAGTGCGACGGCTTTGAATTTGGACTTCATATTGCCTGCCTCGATCAATAGACTGACTGGTCGAAACGTCTACCGCTTGGAGAGGCAATGAGCGAATCCACACCGGCGTGGGTCGCGGCCGGGGTCCGTGCCGTGATCGGCGCGCACACCCAGGCCCAGGACGCCGGCCGCACCGACGACATCGTCGCGCTGTACACGCCCGACGGGATCCTGGAGCTGCCCGGCATGGACCCGGTACAGGGGCACGACGCCCTGCGCGAGGCATTCAAGGGCTGGGCTCCCACGCAGCCGCAGCTGCACCTCGTGGGCAACACCGTCGTCACCGCCTCCGGGCCCGACGAGGCGACCGCGTCCAGCGACGTGATCTTCCACCTGCGGGGCGAGTCGGGCTGGGCGCCGCAGGTCGTCGGCCACTACGAGGACACCCTGCGGCATGTCGACGGCACCTGGCTGATCCAGCGGCGCGTGACCACCTTCCAGGCCTAGCGTCCGCCCCCGTTCACTCCCCCCATCCGTATCTGCTGAGAGAGAAGAAACATGACCATCTCCGCCGAAGCCGCCCTGGCCGGCGTGCAGTCCGTCATCGCGGCCTACGCGCACGCCATCGACGCGGGCGACGCCAGCAGCGTCGCCGACCTGTTCACGGAGGACGGCGTCTCCGAGATCGCCGGCCAGGGCACCTTCCAGGGCCGCGCGGCGATCCGCGAGGCCTACGGCGCCTTCAAGCCGGAGGCTCCGCAGCTGCACCTCGTCGGCAACACCATCCTCACCTCGGCGCCCGGCGAGGAGGTGACGGCCAGCAGCAACCTGGTGTTCTTCGCACGCGGCGAGCAGGGCTGGGCCGTCCAGCTCGTCGGGAGCTACGAGGACACCGTGGTCCTCGTGGACGGGGCGTGGAAGTTCCGCAGGCGGGTCACGTCCTTCACGTGAGCGGGCCGGGCGGCGCCGGGTGACCGGCCACGGCCGAGCGCCCGTGCCGCCGGTCCCGCCC
>NZ_JBHXMA010000084.1:9756-20762 GCF_042721035.1 Streptomyces sp. NPDC058464 | reverse complement strand
GCGCCCCCCCCCCACCAACACCGCCCGGGCCCCCGCTGGGTCCCCGCGGCCCCCTTCTCCGTGTCTGTCGGTCTGCTACTCGCCGAGCAGCAGCCGCACCCGCTCCTGCCCCACGGCGAGAAGCAGGGTGGGCAGCCGGGGTCCGGTGTCCCGGCCCACCAGCAGGTGGTACAGGAGCGCGAAGAACGCCCGCTGGGCCGTCTTGATCTCGGCCGGCAGTTCCTTGGGCGTCGCGTCGGCGGAGAACCCGGCCTGGACCTTGGGCACGCCGTAGACGAGGTGGGTGAGCCCGTCAAGGGACCAGTGTTCGGCGAGCCCGTCGAGCAGCAGTCGTACGGACTGCTGGGACGCCTCGTCGAGGGACTTCAGCAGCTCGGCGTCCGGCTCGTCCCGCACGATGGTCCGCTGGTCGGCCGGGACCTGCGTGTTGATCCAGGCCTCGGCCTTGTCGTACCGCGGCCGGGCCTCGTCCACCGAGCCCAGCGGGTTCGCCGGGTCCAGCTCGCTGAGGATGCGCAGCGCCTGGTCCTCGTGCCCGGCGGTGATGTCGGCGACGGAGGCCAGCGTGCGGTACGGCAGCGGCTTCGGCGTCCGCGGCAGCTCGCCGCCGGCCGTACGGACGGCACGCGCGTGCGCGGCGATGTCGCCGGGCAGCGCGGACCCCTCCGCCACCTTCCCGTCCAGCTTGTCCCACTCGTCGTAGAGCCGCTGGATCTCCTGGTCGAAGGCGATCTTGAAGGACTGGTTGGGCCTGCGCCGGGCGTAGAGCCAGCGCAGGATCTGCGGCTCCATGATCTTCAGCGCGTCGGCCGGGGTGGGCACCCCGCCCCGCGAGGACGACATCTTCGCCATCCCGCTGATGCCCACGAAGGCGTACATGGGCCCGATGGGCTGCTTGCCCCCGAAGATCCCGACGATCTGCCCGCCCACCTGGAAGCTGGACCCCGGCGACGAGTGATCGACACCGCTCGGCTCGAAGACGACCCCCTCGTAGGCCCACCGCATCGGCCAGTCGACCTTCCAGACCAGCTTGCCCCGGTTGAACTCGCTCAGCCGGACGGTCTCGGAGAACGCGCACTCGTTGCAGGTGTACGTCAGCCCGGTGGTGTCGTCGTCGTACGCGGTGACGGTCGTCAGATCCTTGCCGCAGCCGCCGCAATACGGCTTGTACGGGAAGTACCCGGCGGAGCCGGAGGACCCGTCGTCCTCGCTCGCCGCGCCCGAGCCCTCCTCGGCCTCCAGCTCGGCCTCGTCGACGGCCTTCTGCTGCTGCTTCTTCGCGGGGGCCTTCTTCGTCCGGTACTGGTCGAGGATCGCGTCGATGTCACCGCGGTGCTTCATGGCGTGCAGGATCTGCTCGCGGTACACGCCCGAGGTGTACTGCGCGGTCTGGCTGATCCCGTCGAACTCCACACCCAGCTCGGCCAGCGACTCGACCATCGCGGCCTTGAAGTGCTCGGCCCAGTTCGGGTACGGGGAGCCCTGCGGGGCGGGCACCGAGGTGAGCGGCCTGCCGATGTGCTCGGCCCAGGACTCGTCGACGCCGGCGATGCCGGCGGGCACCTTGCGGTAGCGGTCGTAGTCGTCCCACGAGATCAGGTGCCGGACCTGGTGGCCGCGCCGCCGGACCTCGTCTGCGACCAGGTGCGGGGTCATGACCTCGCGCAGGTTGCCGAGGTGGATGGGCCCCGACGGCGAGAGCCCGGACGCGACGACGACCGGTTTGCCCGGGGCCCGACGCTCCGACTCCTCGATGACCTCATCCGCGAAACGGGAGACCCAGTCGGTGGTCTCGGTGCTCTGAGCCACGTCGGCACGTCCTTCTTTCTGGCAACGGGCAGCCGGTACGGTCGCACGGCTGACCGCTCCATTCTCCCAGCCGAGCTCGAATCCACGAAAACGGGTTTGGCAGGCGCCCACGAGGCACCCCTGATCGGCGGCGCAGCCGCCGTTCTGGGGGCGCGGGACCGTATCGATTTGCGGCTCCGCCGCGCGGGCGCGACCAGCCCCCACGGCGCCGCACCCGGCCACCCCACCGGCCGCCCCCACACTCGTAGCCGCGAAAACCCCTTTACCCCCCGTGAAATACTGGAGCCGTCTACCTGAACCCCCGAGGAGAACGGCTCCCACCCCATGGCCCCGGTCACGCCCCTCAGCGCCTCCGTCAACCAGCAGCTCACCGACGCCCTCTCGGCAACCTTGCCGGAGGCCTCCGTCGACCCGCTGCTGCGACGCAGCGACCGGGCCGACTACCAGGCGAACGGCATCCTCGCCGCCGCCAAGAAGGCCAAGGCCAACCCGCGGGAGCTGGCGACGCAGGTCGTCTCGAACATCACCACAGGCGCGGCCCTGATCCAGGACGTCGAGGTCTCCGGACCCGGCTTCCTCAACATCACCCTCTCCGACCGGGCGATCACCGAGAACCTGTCCGCGCGGTACGCGGACGGCGACCGGCTCGGCGTGGCCGCCAAGGCGAACCCGGGCATCACGGTCATCGACTACGCCCAGCCCAACGTCGCCAAGGAGATGCACGTCGGCCACCTGCGCTCCGCGGTGATCGGCGACGCCCTGCGCGGCATGCTCGACTTCACCGGCGAGACGACGATCGGCCGGCACCACATCGGCGACTGGGGCACCCAGTTCGGCATGCTCATCCAGTACCTGATCGAGAACCCGGACCAGCTGTCCGCGGAGACCGACACGGACGGCGAGCAGGCCATGTCGAACCTGAACCGGGTCTACAAGGCGTCCCGGGCGGTCTTCGACGCGGACGAGGCGTTCAAGGAGCGGGCCCGGAAGAGGGTCGTGGACCTCCAGTCCGGCGACAAGGAGACCCTGGAGCTCTGGCAGCGGTTCGTGGACGAGTCGAAGGTCTACTTCTACTCGGTCTTCGAGAAGCTGGACATGGAGATCCGGGACGACGAGATCGTCGGCGAGTCGGCGTACAACGACGGCATGCCGGAGACCGCCCGCCTCCTGGAGGAGAGCGGCGTCGCGGTGCGCTCCGAGGGCGCGCTCGTGGTCTTCTTCGACGACATCCGGGGCAAGGACGACCAGCCGGTCCCGCTGATCGTGCAGAAGGCGGACGGCGGCTTCGGCTACGCGGCCTCCGACCTGACCGCGATCCGCAACCGGGTCACCGACCTGCACGCCACCTCGCTCCTCTACGTCGTGGATGTCCGTCAGTCCCTCCACTTCAAGATGGTCTTCGAGACGGCACGGCGGGCCGGCTGGCTCACCGACGACGTCACCGCGCACAACATGGGCTACGGCACCGTGCTGGGCGCGGACGGCAAGCCGTTCAAGACGCGTGCGGGTGAGACGGTACGGCTGGAGGACCTGCTGGACGAGGCGGTGCAGCGGGCCGCCGAGGTCGTCCGGGAGAAGGCCCAGGACCTCACGGAGGAGGAGATCCAGGAGCGGGCCGCGCAGGTCGGCATCGGCGCCGTGAAGTACGCGGACCTGTCGACGTCGCCGAACCGGGACTACAAGTTCGACCTGGACCAGATGGTCTCGCTGAACGGCGACACGTCCGTCTACCTCCAGTACGCGTACGCCCGTATCCAGTCGATCCTCCGCAAGGCGGGAGAGGTCCGGCCGGCCGCCCACCCGGAGCTGGAACTGCACGCGGCGGAGCGGGCGCTGGGCCTGCACCTGGACGCCTTCGGCGACACCGTCTTCGAGGCGGCGGCGGAGTACGCCCCGCACAAGCTGGCCGCGTACCTGTACCAACTGGCGTCCCTGTACACGTCGTTCTACGACAAGTGCCCGGTCCTGAAGGCGGACACCCTCGCCCAGGTGGAGAACCGCCTCCTCCTGTGCGACCTCACGGCCCGCACCCTCCACCAGGGCATGGCCCTCCTCGGGATCCGGACGCCCGAGCGCCTCTGACCGGTCGCCGACGGCGTTGTCAGTGGCGCCCCTTACAGTCACTGCCATGGCGACTCTTCCCAACCCGCTGCCCAAGCTGGCGACCGACCCCAGCGGTCGGTCCCTGGGGCTCCAACTCCCGCCCGGGACGCTGCTCGACGACACGCTCGACGGCCCGTGGCACCAGCCGTTGCTGTGGTACGCCGGGCAGCCCGCCGGGCCCGGGACCTGGTCCGCGCTGGGCGTGCCGGCCGCCCGTGCGGGGCTGCTCCCGGTGCTCATCGACGTCTCCGAGGTCGATGACTGGGACTTCGCCCCCGGGGAGACGTCGTATCCGGGGGACCACGACGCCGACGAGGTGCTGGAGGACTACTGGGAGGAGGACCCGCCGGACGGCGAGGAGTTCCCGGGGCTGGCCGCCGCGCCGGCCCTGGTCGCCGACCCGGACTCGCGGGCCGCGGACGTCGCGGACGCGCTCAGCCAGGGGCGGCCCTGGCTGAAGGAGCCGCACCTGGCGCTGGTGTCCGCCCGGCGGAGCGCCGACATACCGGCGGCCATCGGCTGGAGCGGCCCGGTGAACTACGAGGAGGACACGGGCCGGCTGTGCGCGGTGCTGCGCTCCTGGGAGGACCGGTTCGGCATACGCGTGGTGGCCCTGGGCCTCGACCACCTCGCGCTCTCCGTCGCCGCCCCGCCCGCCGACCTCGACGAGGCGGAGGCGGTCGCCGCCGAGCACTTCGCGTTCTGCCCGTACAGCGTGCTGCCCGGCGCCGACGACACCCTGTCGTCGTACGCCGAGCAGCTGGTCGGCGAGCGGCTGTGGCACTTCTGGTGGGACTGAGCGCCCCGTAGGGGCGCGGGGAACTGCGCGACCGGCCACGACGGCGCCGCAGTCGGCAGACGGCCTGTCGCGGCACTCTCGGCGGAGCGCTCAGCCGCCCAGGCCCTTGGCCAGCCTCCGCAACCCCTCCCCGATCTCCTCCGGTGTCTGCGTCACGAAGCACAGGCGCAGGGTGGACCGGTCGGGGTCGGCGGCGTGGAAGGGCTCGCCGGGGACGTAGGCCACGTTCTGTTCCACCACCTGGCGGAGCAGGGCGGTGGTGTCGTACTGCTCCGGGAGCCTGGCCCAGAGGAACATGCCGCCCGCGGGCCGGTTCCAGGTGGAGCCGGCCGGGAGGGCGGCGGGCAGGCCCGCGAGCATGGCGTCGCGGCGTTCGCCGTAGACCGCGCGCACCTTGGCGACATGGGCGTCCAGCACGTCCAGGTAGCGGGCGGCGGCGAGCTGGTTGAGGGTCGGGGTGTGCAGGTCGGCCGCCTGCTTGGCCACCGCGCAGGCGCGGCGCAGGCCCGCCGGGGCGCGGAGCCAGCCGAGCCGCAGGCCGGGGGCCATGACCTTGGAGAAGGAGCCGAGCAGGACCACCCGGTCCGCGGCGCCGGGGAAGGACGCGATCCACGGGACGTGGTCGCCGTCGTAGCGCAGTTCGCCGTAGGGGTCGTCCTCCACCATCCACAGGCCGTGGCGGGCGGCGGCCGTGGCGAGGGCGGCGCGGCGAGCGGCGGGCATGGTGCGGCCGGTGGGGTTCTGGAAGGTGGGGACGAGGTAGAGGAGTTTGGGCCGCTCGGCGCGGATCAGCTCCTCCAGGGCGGCGGGGTCCACGCCGTCCTCGTCGCCGGGGACGGGCAGCACGCGCGCCCCGGCCAGTCCGAAGACCTGAAGGGCCGCCAGATAGCAGGGGCTTTCGACGAGGATGGTGTCCCCGGGGTCGATCAGGGCGCTCGCGAGGAGGGAGAGCGCCTGCTGGGAGCCGGTGGTGACGAGGAGGTCGTCGGCCTCGGTGGGCAGGCCCCGCGCGGAGATGCGCTCGGCCAGTCGCTGCCGCAGGGCCGGTTCGCCCTCGGTCGTCGAGTACTGCAGCGCCCGCTCCGGGGCCTCCTCGAGGACCGCCCGGAAGGCGGCGGCGATGCCGTCGCGGTCGAACAGTTCGGGGGCCGGCAGCCCGCCCGCGAAGTTGATCACCTCGGGGCGGGCGGTCACCGCGAGGATCTCCCGTACGGGTGACCCGCCGACGGCGCGGGCACGGGCCGCGAGCGGGGGCAGCGGGGCGGGGGCAGGGGTGAGGGTCATGGACGGCTCCTTGGGCTGATCCTCGTCTTGGCGGGAGCGTAGAGAGGTACGTGCCGCTTACACCCGTAATTCCGCGATCCGGACGGGCGGGGTGCGGGCGGGTCTGGGCCGTCCCGTACCGCCGTCCCGTGGGATGGGATACGCGCAGGTCACAGAGGTGGACCGGGAACGGGCGTCCCGAATCCCCGGTCAGCAGTGGCGGTCCGGGCGGGCCGGCCCACAGGCTGAGGGAACGTCAACCCCGCCGCCACGTCTCACCTTCGCTGCCACCGCATGTGCCACTGCATGCGCCACCGTCACCGGCATCACGCCGGGATCGTGCCGAGATCGTCAAGGGAGCCCTCGTATGTCCGCCACGCACCGCCCCCCGGCCCCCGGCCGTCCCCACCCCCACCCTCACCGTCGCCGTCATAGTCGCCGTCGCCGGATTCTGGCGGCGGCCGCCCTCGCGCTGGTCGCCGCGACCGCACTCGGCGGGTGCCGGGACGGACAGGGCGTACGCGACGAGGGCCCCTCCGCCGCAGCCCGCCCGGGGCCCGCCGCCGACCCGGCTCAGGCCTTGGTGCCGACGCCCGCGTAGACGTTGATGTCGGCGTCGGTGACGTCGTTGATGTCGGCGTACCGGGACCGGTCGATGGCGTCGAGGGTGGCCAGCAGCTCGGGGTCCGGCTGCTCGGGGACGGGAGCCGCGTGGTCGGGGTGCCAGTGGTGGACCGGGACCACGCCCGGGTCGGCGAGGGCGAGGGAGTTCTCCGTGAAGAAGCGCTCGATCTCGGGCTTGGACCGCAGGACGAAGGTCAGGCCCCGCTCGGTGTACGACCGCTGGACGCCGCGGATCTTCTCGGCGTTGAGGTCCTCCGTGAGGTGGCTGACCACCAGCCGGCTGCCCGGGGGCAGCGCCTCGACGAGTTCGCGGACGACCGGGTGGGCGACGTCGTCCTCGATGAAGTGCAGGATCGCCACCAGGCACAGGGCGATCGGCTGGTCGAAGTCCAGGGTCTTCGCGGCCTGTTCGAGTATCTCGGCCGGGTTCTCGAAGTCGGCGTCGATGTAGTCGGTCCGGCCCTCGGGTCCGCTGGTGAGCAGGGCGCGGGCGTGGGCGAGGACGATCGGGTCGTTGTCGACGTACACGACCCGGGTGTCGGGGCTGATGCGCTGGGCTATCTGGTGGACGTTCTCCGCGGTGGGCAGCCCGGTGCCGATGTCGAGGAACTGGCCGATGCCGTCCTCCCGGGCCAGCCGGGTCACGGCCCGGCGCAGGAAGTCGCGGTTGTGCCGTACGTCGAGGTAGCCGCGCGGGTTGGTGGCGAGGGCGGCGGCCGCTGCGGTGCGGTCGGCGGGGTAGTTGTCCTTGCCGCCGAGGAAGACGTCGTAGACCCGCGCCGGGTGCGGCCTGGTGTTGTCGAACCTCTTTCTCAGCTCGGCGGGATCCTGGCTGAGGGCGTCACCGGACATGGGCGTCTCCCGGATGGTCGGCGAAGGGCGAGGACAGTCGAGAACGGTCAACAACCTAACGCCACCCGGGACTTGAAAGTGCCCCCGGCCGAATCTCACAGCCAGGGGCACCCGTTCCCGTCGCTCAGCCCAGCATCCGGGCGGCCTCCACCGCCCAGTAGGTGAGGATGTTCTGCGCGCCGGCCCGCTTGATGCCGGTCAGGGTCTCCAGGATCGCCCGGTCGCGGTCGATCCAGCCCTTCTCGGCGGCGGCCTCGACCATCGAGTACTCGCCGGAGATCTGGTAGGCGGCGACCGGCACGTCCACGGAGTCGGCGACCCGCGCGAGGATGTCGAGGTAGGGTCCGGCCGGCTTGACCATCACCATGTCGGCCCCCTCCTCCAGGTCGAGGGCCAGCTCGCGCAGGGACTCCCGCGCGTTGGCGGGGTCCTGCTGGTAGGTCTTGCGGTCGCCCTTCAGGGAGGACCCGACGGCCTCGCGGAAGGGGCCGAAGAAGGCGGAGGCGTACTTGACGGTGTACGCGAGGATCGCGACGTCCTCGCGCCCGATCTGGTCGAGCGCGTCGCGGACGACACCGATCTGCCCGTCCATCATCCCGCTGGGCCCGACGATGTGCGCCCCGGCGTCGGCCTGCACCTGGGCCATCTCGGCGTACCGCTCCAGGGTCGCGTCGTTGTCCACGCGCCCCTCGGCGTCGAGCACCCCGCAGTGGCCGTGATCGGTCGTCTCGTCGAGGCACAGGTCGGACATCACGAGCAGGTCGTCGCCGACCTCGGCCCGCACGTCCCGCAGCGCGACCTGGAGGATCCCGTCGGGGTCGGTGCCGGGGGTGCCGAGGGCGTCCTTCTTGCTCTCCTCCGGCACCCCGAACAGCATGATCCCGGAGATGCCCGCCTCGACTGCCTCGGCGGCCGCCTTCTTCAGGCTGTCCCGGGTGTGCTGGACGACGCCGGGCATGGCGCCGATCGGCACGGGTTCGCTCACGCCCTCACGGACGAACGCCGGGAGGATGAAGTCCGCGGGGTGCAGCCGGGTCTCGGCGACCATGCGCCGCATGACGGGGGTGGTCCGCAGCCGCCGGGGCCGCGTGCCGGGGAAGGAGCCGTACGTCGTCATGCCCTCTACGCTACGCCCGTCACAAGAGCGCGCTTACCGACTCGGCGTCGGCGCCCCGGCCCACGCGCGGCCGGGGCGTCGGGGCCTGCGGGGGGGGGTCAGACCTCCAGTTGGCTCTCCAGCTTCTTGAGGCTGTGCCGGGCCAGCGCGAGGTTGCTGCGGCCGCGGTCCAGGGCGAGGTAGAGGAAGAGCGAGCCGCCGGCCTTGGTCAGAGGGCGGATCAGGTGGTACTGGCCGCCGAGCGTGATCAGGATGTCCTCGATCTCGTCGTCGAGGCCGATGGACTTCAGCGTGCGCTGCTTGGCGCGGACCACCTCGGTGTTCCCGGCCGCCGCCAGCTCCAGGTCCAGGTGCGGTCCGCCGCCCAGCACGCCGAGCGACATGCCGCTTTCGTAGTCGACCAGGGCGACGCCGAGGGCCCCGTCGATGCTCATGGCTTCCTTGAGCGCTGTCTCGATGTTCACGCTGGTGCCCTCGATTTCCGTACGTGGGTCGACTCGGACGCAAGCGGTTCGGTGGAGGTTGCTTCCCGATCCCTCCGAGTCCGAATAAGTCTCATCTTTGGCCAGTGTTGCAACAGTTGGCAATAAAGTACTGTGCGAACGAGGGGTCAGGAGGGGGAACTCATGGCTTTGCTCGACACCGCGCTGAGCGCTGTCGGAAGGACGCCCGGCGTCACCGCCGCCGCCCTCCTGGACGGTGTGACGGGCCTTCGCTACGCCGAGTACGGCGATCCGGATCCGGCGCAGGACGCCCAGGAGATCGCCCACTTGGCGATCACCCACCTCAACCGGGCCGGGTTCGCGGGCGAGTTGGAGAGCATCGTCGTCACCACGGCCGCTCATCACCATGTCACGACACGTGTCAACCGGCAGGGCGATCCGCTCCTGCTGTTCGCCCTGGTGGACCGGGACCGTACGAACATCACGTGGGCGCTGCGCGACCTGGCCGAGCACACGGACCGTCTGCTCGCATGACCCAGGAGCCCCAGGAGACCCACGAGACACCGGCCGCCCGCAACGTCCCCGCTCAGCTGGCCGCCCTGCACGCGGACAGACGCTCCTGTGCCGTGCTGGTCTCCGGCAGCCCGGGCGGGGTCATCCACGTCCGCGACGGCATGGTCGTCGGCATGGAGACCCCCGGCGCCCCCGGCGTCGAGGTCCTGCTCCTGAAGTCGCACCGGATCGCCGAGGACGACTGGACGGCCGCCCGCGCCACCGGCACCGACCCGGCCCGGCTCGCCCTGGAACTGGTCGCGCGGGGACTGCTGGGCGCCACGGAGCTGGAGGTCATCGGCCGGGCGGCACTGTTCGACGCGGCCTTCGCCCTGGCGCTCACCAGCCCGGACGGCTGGGAGGTGACCGCACCCCGCCCCCTGCTCGACACGGGCACCGCGGTGCCGCCCGACCGCCTGCTCACCGAGAACACCCGCCGTATCCGCCTGCTGTCGAACGAACGCGGCGCCACCGCCCGCTTCGCCCGCGACCGCCTGGAACCGGCCCCGGCGGCCCGCGACCCGCGGCAGACCGACCGGCTCTCGCCCCGCCACCGGACCCTCCTGGCGGTCACCGACGGCCGCAGGACGCCCCGGGACATCGCGTTCGCCCTGGGCCGCGGCCTGTTCGCCGTCATGCTGGACCTCCGCGACCTCCTGGCCCTGGGCCTCCTCCAGCCCCCGCCCGCCACCCCCGCCGGCCGCCCCAGCACGGCCCCGCGCACCCCGCCCTCTCCCCCCACCGCAGCACCGCACCCCGCAGCGACCCCGCTCCCCCGCCGCAAGCGCTAGCAACCCCGGGGAGGCGGGTCGCCTCCGCACCACCCAGCACGACAGCACAGGAAGAGGCCACCGTGAACGATCCCGTGCAGGACATCCTCGTCTCGTTGCGCGACCGGGTGATGGGCGTCTCCGAGACCGTCCTGGCCACCGTCGACGGCCTCGTGGTGGCCGCCGACGCCGACAAGACCCACCCCGAGTCCATGGCCGCCCTGGCCTCGGCCACCCTCTCCCTCGGCCACCGCCTGGCCGACCAGGCCGACACCGGCACCCTCCGCCAGCTGACCGCCCAGTGCAGCGCGGGCCACGTCATCGTCACGGCAGTGGGCACCCGAGCCCTCCTGGCCGTCATCACCGACGAGGGCGTGGACGGCCTGGCCTTCGACCGGGAGATCCCCACAGTGATCGAGAACCTGAAAAAAATCCTCGCCAATGACACTGCCTAGCGAATGCCACCCCGTGAGGGGACGCGCCCCAAAGGGGCGCGGGGAACTGCGCGACAAGCCCCCACCGGCCCGCAGTGCTCCACCCTCACAGAAAAGGGGGCGGGGGGGGGGGGCCCCCACCCCCCGCACACCACACACACCGCCCGGTTTGGGTCGCCGCCCCCCCCCCCCCCCCCCCCCCCCCCACCGCCCCGGCAACGGCTCCCCCGCCGCCCACGC
>NZ_JBHXMA010000084.1:0-9746 GCF_042721035.1 Streptomyces sp. NPDC058464 | reverse complement strand
CCGGGGCGTGGTCGGTCCTGTACGACGCCCGGGGCACCGAACTCCTCGCGGCGGGGCGCCCCCCCCCCCCCCCCGGCCCCCGGCGCGCACCCCCCCGGCACCCCCACCCGCCGGCCCGCGGGCGGCAGGCCGGGGCGCGCCCCCCCCCCCCCCACCCCTCTCTCACCTCACGCACCTCAGGTAGTGGTACGCCTCCGCCGCGCCCCCGGCCGCCGCTCACTCGGCCGAGTCACCGGATCCCCGGCCTCCAGCGCGCTCGCGCGCCTCCGCAAGCCGAACTCGGCGAGCGCCTCCGCCAGCTTCCCCGCGGACGGCTCCGGAGCCATCACGTCCACCCGCAGCCCGTGCTCCTCGGCCGTCTTGGCCGTCGCGGGCCCGATACAGGCGATCACCGTCACGTTGTGCGGCTTCCCAGCGATACCCACCAGGTTCCGCACGGTCGACGACGACGTGAAGAGCACCGCGTCGAACCCGCCGCCCTTGATCGCCTCCCGGGTCTCGGCCGGCGGCGGCGACGCCCGCACCGTCCGGTAGGCGGTCACGTCGTCCACCTCCCACCCGAGCTCGATCAGCCCGGCGACCAGCGTCTCCGTGGCGATGTCGGCGCGCGGCAGGAACACCCGGTCGATCGGGTCGAAGACGGGGTCGTACGGCGGCCAGTCCTCCAGGAGACCCGCGGCGCTCTGCTCACCGCTCGGCACGAGATCCGGCTTCACGCCGAAGGCGACCAGCGCCTTGGCGGTCTGCTCCCCGACCGCCGCGACCTTGATCCCCGCGAAGGCCCGGGCGTCGAGCCCGTACTCCTCGAACTTCTCGCGGACCGCCTTCACCGCGTTGACCGACGTGAAGGCGATCCACTCGTACCGCCCGGTGACGAGCCCCTTCACGGCCCGCTCCATCTGCTGGGGCGTGCGCGGCGGCTCGACGGCGATCGTCGGCACCTCGTGCGGCACGGCCCCGTAGGACCGCAGCTGGTCGGAGAGCGACGCCGCCTGCTCCTTCGTCCGCGGCACGAGCACCTTCCAGCCGAACAGCGGCTTGGACTCGAACCACGACAACTGGTCGCGCTGGGCGGCGGCGGACCGCTCACCGACCACGGCTATCACCGGCCGGCCGCCGTCCGGCGAGGGCAGCACCTTCGCCTGCTTCAGCGTCTGCGCGATGGTGCCGAGGGTGGCGGTCCAGGTCCGCTGCCGGGTCGTCGTACCGGCGACGGTGACGGTCAGCGGGGTGTCCGGCTTGCGGCCGGCGGCGACCAGCTCGCCGGCGGCCGCGGCCACCGAGTCGAGCGACGTCGACACGACGACCGTCCCGTCCGAGGCGCCGACCTCGGTCCAGCACCGGTCCGAGGCGGTACGGGCGTCCACGAAGCGGACGTCCGCGCCCTGCGCGTCCCGCAGCGGCACACCGGCGTACGCCGGCACCCCGACCGCGGCCGCGACACCCGGCACGACCTCGAACGGCACACCCGCGGCGGCGCAGGCGAGCATTTCCTCGGTCGCGTACGTATCAAGTCCCGGGTCCCCGGACACCGCACGGACGACCCGCCTGCCACCCCGCGCGGCCTCCATGACAAGATGAGCCGCATCCCGCACGGGCGGGAGGGAAGCGGTTGTTGACGCACCGTCAACAACCGTCAGTTGAGGCGTGCCTGTGCCCGGATACGGGTCCGACGACGGATCCGTACTCGTGGTCACGACGGAGACGCCCTGCCTGGCGTGGGCTCTGATCACGTCGAGCACGTCGTGCTCGGCGACCAGGACGTCCGCGCTGGACAGTGCCTCCACGGCACGCAAGGTCAGCAGTCCCGGATCTCCGGGTCCGGCACCCAGGAAGGTGACGTGCCCGTGTTCCAGGCCGGCGGGAAGGTTGGTGGGGCTCACTGTGCTCGCTCCCCCATCAGACCGGCCGCGCCCTGGGCAAGCATCTCGGCGGCGAGTTCGCGACCGAGCGTCATCGCCTGGTCGTATGTCTCGGGCACGGGACCGGTGGTGGACATCTGCACCATCCGGGTGCCGTCGGTCGTGCCGACGACTGCCCGCAGGCGCATTTCCTTGACAATCTGCCCGTCGGCCAGCAGGTCGGCCAGCGCGCCCACAGGGGCGGAGCAGCCGGCCTCCAGGGCGGCGAGCAGTGATCGCTCGGCGGTCACGGCGACCCGCGTGAACGGGTCGTCGAGTTCCCCGAGCAGGGCGACGAGCTCCGCGTGGTGCGCGGCGCACTCGATCGCCAGTGCCCCCTGGCCGGGGGCGGGCAGAACCGTGTCGACCGACAGGAAGTCGGTCACCTCGTCGATGCGGCCGATCCGGTTCAGTCCGGCGGCCGCCAGTATGACGGCGTCCAGCTCTCCGTCGCGGACGTATCCGATGCGGGTGTCGACGTTTCCGCGTATCGGCACCGTCTCGATGTCCAGCCCGTGGCTGCGCGCGTACGCGTTCAGCTGCGCCGTCCGGCGCGGTGAACCCGTGCCGATGCGCGCCCCGCGGGGCAGGTCGGTGAACTTCAGCGCGTCCCGGGCGACGATCACGTCGCGCGGGTCCTCGCGCACCGGTACGGCGGCCAGGACCAGGTCGGCGGGCTGGGTGGTCGGGAGGTCCTTCAGCGAGTGAACCGCGAAGTCGACCTCGCCGCGCAGCAGCGCGTCCCGCAGGGCGGTCACGAAGACACCCGTGCCGCCGATCTGTGCGAGGTGCTCGCGGGAGGTGTCGCCGTAGGTGGTGATCTCCACCAGCTCGACGGGCCGCCCGGTCACCCGGCTCACGGCTTCCGCCACCTGCCCGGACTGGGCCAGGGCGAGTCTGGATCGCCTGGTCCCCAGCCTCAGTGGATTGTCACTCATGCCGGTCGGTCCTTCTTGTCTGTGCTGTCCACGGCCCGGGAGACGGCGGCAACCGTCTCGGGGTCGAGGTCGAACAGGGTCCGCAGCGCGTCCGCGTACCCGGCGCCGCCGGGCTCGGCCGCGAGCTGCTTGACCCGTACGGTCGGCGCGTGCAGCAGCTTGTCGACGACCCGGTGCACGGCCTGCCGGATCTCTCCGCGCTGCCGGTCGTCCAGGTCGGGCAGCCGCCCGTCGAGCCGCGCGATCTCGCCCGCGACGACGTCGGCGGCCATCGTCCGCAGGGCCACGACGGTGGGCGTGATGTGCGCCGCCCGCTGGGCCGCGCCGAAGGCCGCCACCTCGTCCGAAACGATCCGCCGGACCTCGTCCACGTCGGCCGCCATCGGGGCGTCCGCGGACGCCTCGGCCAGCGACTCGATGTCCACAAGGCGCACCCCGACCAGCCGGTGCACGGCCGCGTCGATGTCGCGGGGCATGGCGAGGTCGAGGAGGAAGAGCGCGGGAGCGGGCCGGACGAACCCGGCGACCGGCTCCGGCCTGCGCCGCTCCGGGATCCGGCCGACCCGGGCGGCGGCCGCGGCCAGCGCCCCGATCAGCTCGGCCTCCGCCTCGGCCTCGGCCTCGGGGTTACGACGGCCGGCCTCCCGGATGTCGACGGTCCCGTTGTCCACCCAGGCGGCGTGCTGTTCCAGTTCGGCGGCGGCCATCCCGGCGACGGCGGCCTCCCCCATCACGGAGAACCCGCTCTGCGCGGCGGTGAGGTCGAGCGGGCAGTTCTCGTCGGTGCCGAGACCGACGGCCGACCTCGGCACGAGCTGCGCGGGACGGTCGTCCTCGATCTCGGCGACGGGTTCGCCGATGCGCCCCTCGACCGCGGCCGCGACCGCGTCGGCACTGAGGACCAGCCCCGTCGCCCCCGTGCACGACACCACGACGTCGGCACGTGTCAGCTCGCCCGGCACCGCATCCATCGGTACCGCGCGGGCCGCCACGTCCGTCTCGTCGTTGTCGATGAGGATCTGGGCGAGCCGCTCCGCACGGTCGAACGTGCGGTTCGCGACGACGATCTCCGCGACCCCCGCCCGCGCGAGCGTCGCGGCGGCCAGCGAGGACATCGATCCGGCGCCGATGACCAGCGCCTTCCTGCCCCTGGCCCATTCCTGCACATCGCCGCCGGCGGCGAGCTGCTCCAGTCCGAACGTGACCAGGGACTGCCCGGCCCGGTCGATCCCGGTCTCGGAGTGGGCGCGCTTGCCGACCCGCAGTCCCTGCTGGAACAGGTCGTTCATCAGCCGCCCGGCGCTGTGCAGCTCCTGCGCGCGGGCCAGGGAGTCCTTGAGCTGCGCGAGGATCTGCCCCTCGCCGACGACCATCGAGTCGAGCCCGCAGGCCACCGAGAACAGGTGGTGGACGGCCCGGTCCTCGTAGTGCACGTAGAGATAGGGGGTGAGCTCGTCCAGCCCGACCCCGCTGTGCTGGGCGAGCAGCGTGGACAGCTCGGCGACCCCGGCGTGGAACTTGTCCACGTCGGCGTAGAGCTCGATGCGGTTGCAGGTCGCGAGCACGGCGGCCTCGGTGGCCGGTTCGGCGGCGACCGTGTCCTGGGCCAGCTTGACCTGGGCGTCCGCGCTCAGCGCGGCCCGCTCCAGGACGCTGACCGGGGCGCTGCGGTGGCTCAGCCCGACGACGAGGAGACTCATGCCGGCATCACGGCGGGTACGTCCCCGTCGGGCCCCTGCTCGCTGGAGTCCTGGTGCGCGGCGACGGGCGGAGCCGTCCCCTCGTGCTCCTCGCCGGCCTTGCGCTGCTCGTGGAAGGCGAGGATCTGCAGCTCGATGGAGAGGTCGACCTTGCGCACGTCGACGCCGTCCGGGACGGACAGCACGGTCGGCGCGAAGTTCAGGATGGAGGTGACCCCGGCGGCCACCAGCCGGTCGCAGACCTGCTGGGCGACGCCGGGCGGGGTGGTGATCACGCCGATGGAGACGCCGTTGTCGGAGATGATCTTCTCCAGCTCGTCGCTGTGCTGCACGGCGATCCCGGCGACCTGCCGCCCGGTCATCGCCGGATCGGCGTCGATGAGCGCCGCGACCCGGAAACCGCGCGACGCGAACCCGCCGTAGTTGGCGAGGGCGGCCCCGAGATTTCCGATACCGACGATCACGACCGGCCAGTCCTGGGTCAGGCCCAGCTCACGGGAGATCTGGTAGACGAGATACTCGACGTCGTAGCCGACACCGCGCGTTCCGTACGAACCCAGGTAGGAGAAGTCCTTGCGCAGCTTCGCGGAGTTGACCCCCGCGGCCGCGGCCAGCTCCTCCGAGGAGACCGTGGGGACCGAGCGCTCCGACAGCGCGGTCAGAGCGCGGAGGTACAGCGGAAGCCGGGCGACGGTGGCCTCGGGGATACCTCGGCTGCGGGTCGCCGGTCGGTGAGTTCGGCCAGTTGCCACGGTGCTCCAACGGGTTGAGCGGGGCTGCGGACGGTCACACGTACCCAGACCGCCCCGTCGACAGCAGGCTATGTCTTTGTGAACGCGTGCACAAAGATGGTGTCCGATTTGCCCGGCCAACGTGACCGGGGTCACGCACCCCCGGCGCCGCCGTCCGGAACCGGCGCACAAGCGCCCGCGCTCCCTCTCCGATGGGGGCAAAACCGTACACTCTCCTTACGAATCCCGCCCCCGAGACCAAGCCGCCGTCGATCCTAAGCGACTTTGCAGCCGGTTTGGACTAGTCGGTCAGTGCCTTGCGGAGCCGTTCCTCGTTCACGCGCCAGAAGGTGTGCTGTTCGCCGTCGACGAGTACCACGGGGATCTGTTCCCAGTAGAGATCGTGCAGTTGCGCATCCTGGGTGATGTCCTGCTGCTCCCAGGGCACTCCGAGGTCGCCGCACACCTTCTCGACCACGACCTGTGCGTCATCACACAGATGGCAGCCGGGTTTACGGATGAGGGTGACCGATCGCGCACTCGGCGCGGGCGCCTTCCGGCCAAAGAGGGGACTCATGACGTCCATTGTCCCGCCCCTGGGAGGGCATGTCCGCCGCCTTCTGCACGGGTTCTTCGCTTTGTTTAACGACCTGGTCGCGGAGAGTTCACACCCATCCAACTCCCGTGACTCCGGAACCTCCGAACAAACTGGCTATGCTCACGACATGGCCGCTCTCGGATGGCTCACTCCCCGTAGGCGCTCCGCCACGGCGCGGAGCGTGTTGGCAGGCGAGGCCTCGGCGGAGGCCGCGCGCAAGAACCAGGAAGCGACGGCACCCCTCGACGAGGCCGCGGAGCCGGACTTTCCCGTGCTCGGCGACGACAGGGCCGCCGCGTTCTTCGACCTGGACAACACCGTCATGCAGGGCGCCGCCATCTTCCACTTCGGCCGTGGCCTGTACAAACGGAAGTTCTTCGAGACCCGCGACCTCGCCAGGTTCGCCTGGCAGCAGGCGTGGTTCCGGCTGGCCGGCGTCGAGGACCCCGAGCACATGCAGGAGGCGCGGGACTCCGCCCTCTCCATCGTGAAGGGCCACCGGGTCGCGGAGCTCCAGACCATCGGCGAGGAGATCTACGACGAGTACATGGCCGAGCGCATCTGGCCCGGCACCCGCGCCCTCGCCCAGGCCCACCTGGACGCGGGCCAGAAGGTGTGGCTCGTCACAGCGGCCCCGGTGGAGATCGCCGGCGTGATCGCCCGCCGGCTGGGCCTGACCGGCGCGCTGGGCACGGTCGCCGAGTCGGTGGACGGCGTCTACACGGGCAAGCTGGTCGGCGAGCCCCTGCACGGCCCGGCGAAGGCGGAGGCGGTACGCGCCCTGGCCGCCGCCGAGGGCCTGGACCTCTCCCGCTGCGCGGCCTACAGCGACTCCCACAACGACATCCCGATGCTCTCCCTGGTCGGCCACCCCTACGCCATCAACCCCGACACGAAGCTGCGCAAGCACGCCCGCGAACTGGACTGGCGGCTGCGCGACTACCGCACGGGGCGGAAGGCGGCGAAGGTCGGGATCCCGGCGGCGGCCGGGGTGGGCGCGGTCGCCGGTGGCACTGCGGCCGCGATCGCGTTGAGCCGACGGCGTCGATAGTTCAGTTCGGCGTCGGCCGAGCAGGACATCGCCGTAGCGCCGCGGGCCGGTTCCCGGCTGCGGGTGCGATGCGGCTGATCGCGCAGTTCCCCGCGCCCCTGACGGGGCGCTGCTCAACCATGCCCTACATAGCTGCGGGCAGGCGTGCCGCAGGGCGGCACGGGTGGGCGTCCCCACCCCCGCCCCAACCCCAACCCCAACGCGCCCGGAATTATCGCGCGGTCACCCCAACACGCCCCGCACATCGCCGAAACCCGCACGTTTCCGTTCAACAACCGATCACTCTCAGGCCCTTGAGCCACCGCCAAACGGTTATAGAAGCGACGCAATCGATGATTTGAGCAACTCGGTGTAGCAGTGCCTGCACGAAGCGTTATTCTCCTCAGACGCAAACCGGTACCCCTCCGTCGCTACGACGGGTGAAAGGTTCGGTACTGCACGTGATGAAAGCTCTGCCTCTGGGAGTCCCGTGTACCCACACGTCGGGGTTGACGCCTCGGGCCTGGCTACGCTGCGCGCAACAGTCGCGACGGTCAAAGAGACGCTGCGCGGCCTTGTCCCGACCGCGTACGCCGTCCCCGCCTTCGCCAACGCCGCACCCGTCGGCCCGTGCTACGCACTGGCCGACGGCATGGAACAGGTGCCTGCGCGCAGCGCCGTCGTCGAGGGCCGCCGGTCCGGCGACGGACGCGGCACGGGCAGACGCGGCCGCGCCGCCGGCACCGGCGCCACCACCACCCGCCGCCCGGCCGCGGACAGCGACAGCGCCCGGATGATGGACCTCGTGGAGCGCGCCCAGGCCGGCGAGGCCGACGCCTTCGGCCGCCTCTACGACCAGTACAGCGACACCGTGTACCGCTACATCTACTACCGCGTCGGCGGCAGGGCGACCGCCGAGGACCTCACCAGTGAGACGTTCCTGCGCGCCCTCAGAAGGATCGGCACCTTCACCTGGCAGGGCCGCGACTTCGGCGCCTGGCTGGTCACCATCGCCCGCAACCTGGTCGCCGACCACTTCAAGTCGAGCCGCTTCCGTCTGGAGGTCACCACCGGCGAGATGCTCGACGCCAACGAGGTCGAGCGCTCCCCGGAGGACTCCGTCCTGGAGTCCCTCTCCAACGCGGCCCTGCTCGACGCCGTACGACGCCTCAACCCCCAGCAGCAGGAGTGCGTGACGCTCCGCTTTCTCCAGGGCCTCTCGGTCGCCGAGACCGCCCGGGTGATGGGCAAGAACGAGGGCGCCATCAAGACCCTCCAGTACCGGGCCGTGCGCACTCTCGCCCGGCTCCTGCCGGACGACGCCCGCTGAACCGGCCACCCTGGGCGACGTCCAACTTACGTTCCGTGAAAGCGTGTTGCCTTTCTCAGCCGATCACCGGCCGTCCGTAACCCAAGTGCCGAGCCGCTCGTTGTGCGGGATACAGGCTCCCTGTGGTCACGTCCGACCAGACCCCGGTCACCCGATCGTGTGGACCGGTCGAGGGCGTGCAACCCTCAGGACCCCCTGGGGAGTCGACTGTCATGACGAGAGGAGGTGCCGCCAGTGATCGCGAACGTATCGGCCCACCGGCGGGCGAGCGCCTTCGCCCAGGCTCTGGAGGAGCAGCCCGACCGGGACCCGGCCGCCGAGCGGTCCGGGGGACCGGCGGGCGATCCACCGGCCACCCCGGACCGTGGCGAACGGACCGAGCAGGGCGAGTTGTTGGCCCTGGCGACGGAGCTCGCCGCGCTGCCCAGGCCGGAGCTCGACCCGGAGGTCAAGGTCGTCCAGCGGGCGCAGCTGGTGGCCGCGATGGAGGCCATGCTCGCCGAGGGCACCCTGGGCAGGGCGGCGGACGCTTCGGTACCCGAGCAGCGTGCGTCCCGTTCCAAGGGCGCGCATCGGGCGAGCCCCCTGGGCAAGTTGCGGCCGCGTTCCCGGCTCACCAAGGGGCTCGCCGCGGGCGGCCTGAGCGTCGGCGTGGCCGCCGGAGCCTTCGGCGGGGTCGCCGCCGCGAGCTCCGACGCCCTGCCCGGCGACTCGCTGTACGGCCTCAAACGCGGCATCGAGGACTTCAAGCTCAACTATCTGGCCGACGGCGACGACCAGCGCGGCCAGACCTACCTCGACCAGGCCTCGACCCGGCTGATGGAGGCCCGCCGGCTGATGGAGCGGGGCCGCGGCGGCCACCTCGACCACGAGTCGATCGGTGAGATCCGCCGCACCCTGTCCGGCATGCAGCAAGACGTCACCGAGGGCCACCGCCTGCTCCACGAGGCGTACGAGCGCGACCCGGACTCCCTGGGACCCATCCAGGCCCTGTCCGCCTTCGCCCAGTCCCACCGCGAGGCCTGGGGCGCCCTGCGCGAGAAGCTCCCGGTCCAGCTCGGCGACGTCAGTCAGCAGGTGTCGTCGGTCTTCGACGCCATAGACCAGGAGGTCGCCCCGCTGCAGTCCCTGCTCCCCCAGCCGCCCCAGAACACCGGCGGCACCGGCAAGCAGGGCTCCGGCACGGCGTCCACCGGCTCCTCCGGCAGCCACCGGTCGACGGCCCCGTCCACCTCAGGCAGCTCCGCCTCGGGCCACGACTCCGGCACGGGCAGCCCCAGCGGCTCGGCCTCCGGCAGCGCCGACAACGGCCTGATCGGCGGCACCACCGGCGGCCTGCTCGACCCCCCGAAGACCGGCTCGAGCACCCCGACCCCGTCGAAGAGCGCATCCAGCGCCCCGGACGTCACCCTGCCCCCGCTCCTGCCAGGTCTCCTGCCAGGCCTGGGCATCGACAGCGAGGACAGCAGTAACTAACACCCCCGCGCCCCCAAGGTGGCGAAGCCGCCGCCTTGGGGG
>NZ_JBHXMA010000083.1:0-22885 GCF_042721035.1 Streptomyces sp. NPDC058464 | reverse complement strand
GGGCTCTGGGCCGGGGTCGCCGCCGGGGCCTGCTGGGCGGGCGCGGGGCGGGCCGGGGCCGCGGGGGCGGCGCCGTAGCCGGACGCCGCGGGCGCGCCGTAGCCGCCGGGCTGGCCGCCGCCGTACCCGGCGCCGGACGGAGCCGCACCGCCGCCGCCCGTCGGGTCGACGACCGCCTCGACCCGCCACTGCACGCCGAACTGCTCGGTCAGGGCCTGGCGCAGCACGTCCTCGCTGCCGCTACTCGCGAAGTTGTCACGGGCGCCGGCGTTGACGAAGCCGAGCTGGAGGGTGGTGCCGTCGAAACCGGCGACCTGGGCGTTCTGGCTGAGCAGGATCCAGGTGAAGCGGCGGCGGTTCTTGACCGCCTCCAGGATGTTCGGCCAGAGCACGCGGGGGTCGAGGCCACCGGCAGGAGCGGAGGCGGGGGCAGCGGCGGGAGCGGCAGCCGGGGTCGGGGGGGCTGCCGGGGCTGCCGGGGCTGCCGGGGCCGCCGCGGGCGGCGGGGTCTGCTGGGCCGCCGGAGTTCCCGTGGCCGTCGGCCAGCCGCCGGGACGGCGGGCACCACCACCGCCGCCGCCTGCGGGGGCGGCCGTCGGCCAGGCACCGGGCGCGGGAGCGGCCGGTGCGGCGGCAGCGGGCGGTGCGGCCGGGGGAGGGGCGGGCGCGGCGGCCGGAGCCGGAGTCGGAGGCTCTGGCGTCGGGACAGGGGCCGGCGCAGGTGCAGGTGCAGGTGCCGGGGCCGCTCCCCCGCGTACGGCCGCCCGGGCCGCGGCCGGACCGCCGCCGCCCTGCGGGACAGGACCCGGAGCCGGCGCCGGGGGCTGCATGTGCGCCTCGGGCCCGGGGACGTACCCCATGGCGGGTGCGCCGCCCCCGCCCGAGAAGTTGACGCCCCGCTCCAGCCGGTCGAGGCGGGCCATCACGGACCGCTCGTCGCCGTACGCCGCGGGCAGCAGCACGCGGGCGCAGATCAGCTCCAGCTGGAGGCGCGGGGAGGTGGCGCCGCGCATCTCGGTCAGGCCCTCGTTGACGAGGTCGGCGGCGCGGCTGAGCTCGGCGGCGCCGAAGGTGCCGGCCTGGGCCTGCATGCGCTCGAGGACGTCGGTGGGGGCGTCGAACAGTCCCTTCTCCGCGGCGTCCGGGACGGCGGCGAGGATCACCAGGTCGCGCAGCCGCTCCAGCAGGTCGGCGACGAAGCGGCGCGGGTCGTTACCGCCCTCGATGATGCGGTCCACGACCTCGAAGGCGGCGGCGCCGTCCCCGGTCGCGAAGGCCTCGACCACGGAGTCGAGCAGCGATCCGTCGGTGTAGCCGAGCAGCGAGGTGGCCATGGCATACGTCACACCCTCCTCGGTGGCCCCGGCGAGCAGCTGGTCCATGACGGACATGGAGTCACGCACGGACCCGGCACCGGCGCGCACGACGAGCGGCAGCACGCCGTCCTCGACGGGGATCTTCTCCTTGCCGCAGACCTCGCCCAGGTAGTCCCGCAGAGTCCCCGGCGGGACCAGCCGGAACGGATAGTGATGGGTCCGCGACCGGATGGTCCCGATGACCTTCTCGGGCTCGGTCGTGGCGAAGATGAACTTGAGATGCTCCGGCGGCTCCTCGACGACCTTGAGCAGCGCGTTGAAGCCGGCCGACGTGACCATGTGGGCCTCGTCGATGATGTAGATCTTGTAGCGGCTGGAGGCGGGCCCGAAGAAGGCCTTCTCACGCAGCTCACGGGCGTCGTCCACACCACCGTGGGAGGCCGCGTCGATCTCGATGACGTCGATGGATCCCGGGCCGTTGCGGGCGAGGTCCTGGCAGGACTGGCACTCTCCGCAGGGGGTCGGCGTCGGCCCCTGCTCGCAGTTCAGGCACCGGGCGAGGATCCGGGCGCTGGTCGTCTTTCCGCACCCACGCGGCCCGCTGAACAGGTACGCGTGATTGACCCGGTTGTTCCGCAGCGCCTGCTGCAGCGGGCCGGTGACATGCTCCTGCCCGATGACCTCGGCGAACGACTCCGGGCGATAGCGGCGGTACAGCGCGAGAGACGACACGCATACGAGGTTATAGGCGCCCACTGACAACCAGCCCCGCCCGCAAACGCAAGCGCCCCCCACGCACCCGCCAGAGCCAACCTACCCTTGCTGCCTTCCGGCCCTGGGGGAGTTCAGTCAGATAGCGCCGCGTGAGGGGCTCTGCACAGAGTACCCGACGTCAGCAGGTGGGAACGAGTTCGCGAGCACTCCTCTCGGTCATGTAATGTTCCGAGCGGAGGATTCGCCTAGAGGCCTAGGGCGCACGCTTGGAAAGCGTGTTGGGGGCAACCCCTCACGAGTTCGAATCTCGTATCCTCCGCCAGAAGGGGTCCGACCCACGGTTTCATGGGTCGGACCCCTCTTCTGTTGGCATTGCGGCTCACCGCTCAGATGCTGCTGGGCAAGACGCCCGGGTAACCAGGACTTGTCCACCCCAGTCGGGGTTCTGGTGCGAGTGGCGCCAGGGACTGGCCGTCCGCCGGATGGCGGGAGCCGGTCGAGGCGCTGAAGAGCGGCGAGGAGTTCACGCTCCCGCTCTCGGCCGGGCCGTACAGGTTCGTCTGGCACGCCCGTCCGGTGCGCTTCTTGCCCGTTGTCGGCGGGAGCCCGCTACCCCACCTCGCGGAGGAGGAGCGGGAATGGGACCGAGTCCACCCAGCGCGACGCCGACGGGGAGTTCTCCGTCGTGCCGGATGCCCCGATGGCCCGCGCGGTGCGGGGGCGGCGAAGGACGCGGAACCCGCGATCGCCGTCATGACGGAGACCTGCCTCTGCTCGTACACCGACACCGGCTTCTGCTGCGTCTCCGACCGGCACGGGCGCCCGGACATCGCCGCCACGACTGACGTGACGTCCCGGCAGGCCGTCGCACATGCCGCGGCGGGAGCCGACATCGTGGGCCCGGCCTCCATGGTCGTCGGGACCATCAAAGGCGCGCGCGAGGCGCTGAACGCGGCAGGGCACGAGAGCGTGTCGATCATGCCGCACGCCGTCTTCTGCTCCGACCACGAGTTCCAGATCAACCCCGGCAAGCCCGAACAGTTCATCGACACCGCGGCGCCGCTCTTCCCGTTCTCGGTCTCGGGCGAGTACAGCACCCTGTCCCATGTGGACACCGCGACCGGCAAGCGGGATGTGCGTCGACTGGTGGAACTCTTCACCATGCTCGAGCGGGCCGGCGCGGAGGCCGGCATCACGTACGCGGCCCTGGACATCGCCCGCCACCTCAACGACTGGCCGCGGATTCACCCCGAATCGCGTCCAGGATGGACCGCGCGCCCTGGTCGATCAGCTCGGCGGCCAGGGCCTCGCCAAGCTTCTCCGGCTCGGCCATCGGGCCTGAGAGAGTGCCCGCGACACGCCGAGCACCGTCCAGCGAGGTGACCTGGGCGAAGAGCGACAGGGGTCCGTCCGGCCCGGTCTCCGCGTAAGCGCCGACGGGCACGCTGCACCCGCCGTGCAGCTCGGCGAGCAGGGCCCGCTCCGCCCGTACGTGGGCGTCAACGGCGGTGTCCCCCACGCTGGAGAGGATCTCCTGGAGTTCATGGCTGTCTTCTCGGACCTGAATTCCGAGAGCGCCCTGCCCGGGTGAGGGCGGAAAATGATCCAAGGGGAGCAGCTCGACAATTGCGTCGTCCAGGCCCAGCCGTCGAAGCCCTGCCGCCGCCAGGACGACAGCGTCGAGCCCCATCGTATCAATCTTCTTCAGGCGAGGTGGCACATTCCCACGGATTGGTACGACTTCAAGGTCTGGACGGACAGCCAGAAGCTGAGCAATTCGCCGAGGAGTACCCGTTCCGACGCGAGCGCCTTTACGCAGACCGGACAGCGTGGAGCCGTACAAAGCGTCCCGGACATCCTCACGACCGGGGGGCGGCAGCAAAGTCAGACCGCGCGGGTTCGCAGTCGGCAGATCCTTCAGCGAATGGATGACGAAGTCCACGTCTCCCCTGCTCAGAGCCGCCTCCTGCGCTGAGCTCCAAGCGCCTCCGTCACTGACCTCCGAGACATCGTAAACCCGGGACTTCCGGTCTCTGTCGCCGCCTTCCAGAATCACCCGATACGTGAACGCAACGTCCGGAAATCGCTTGCGAAGCGGGGCGAGATATTCCCGCACTTGCGCCTTGGCCAGATTGCTGGCGCGCGAACCGACCAGGTACGTCTTCACGGCGATCAACTCCTGACAGGCGATAGGCTGTCAAGTCATCGTAGTCCTCGCCTAGTTATGCTTTTCCCGACCGTTCGTCGGAAAAGCACGACCAAGCAACCTGGCCTGACACTTTCACTCCCGAAGAAATATTGCCGAGCTTGGGACATATCCAGCATCAACCAATTTCATACAAGACAGCGTCAAGGCTCCCCGGCTACCGGCTGTCGCCTGTCGGCTGTTGTCCGAGGGCGTCCCGCAGTGCTGCGCGTGAGCCGATGCCGAGCTTGGGGAACAGGTTGTACAGGTGGGAGCTCACGGTCCGTGGGGAGAGGTAGAGGCGTTCGCCGATCTGCTTGTTCGTGAGGCCGGCCGCGGCGAGGTCGGCGATCTCGCGCTCCTGGGGGGTCAGCGGGGAGGGCGGCGCGGAGGGCGGCCGGGGGGTGGGCAGCCCGGTTGCCCGGAGTTCGGTGCGTGCCCGTGCCGCCCACGGGACGGCGCCGAGCCGCTCGAACGTGTCCAGCGCGTTCGTCAGCTGGTGTCTGGCCTCGGTGGTGGACTTCGCCCTGCGGAGCCGTTCGGCGTAGGCGAGCCGGATCCGTGCCTGTGCGAACGGCCAGCGGTTCGCTCCCGGGGTCGCGAGGGCGGTGTCGAACGCCTCGCGAAATGACGGAGCCGGGGCGGTCATGGCCGTCGCGCCGGCCGTGGTGAGGGCGAGCCGAGGTGAGAGGTCGGCGACGGCTGATCGCCGGATGTCGGCGACGTGCGCTCGTGCCTGAGTCGTCCGTCCTGCCCGGACGGCGGCCTCGACCAGGTCGAGCAGCACCCACAGCGCCGCGGGTTTGTGGGCGGGCACCGTCTCCGGGGAGCAGATCTCGGCCGCGTGCCGGTAGGCGGTCTCGAACTCCCCGTTGCCCAGCGCGTCCACGGCCCTCGCGTGCGCGGCGAGCTGCAGCACGAAGTCGATGCGGTTCGGCGCCGCCCAGGCCGCCAGGTCGTCGGTGAGTCGCCGGACGGTCTCGCGATCGCCGCGGGCGGCGGCGACCATCGCCCGGTCGTACTGCAGGAAGCCGCCGAGCAGCCGGTAGTGATGCCGGGTCGTGAAGGCGAGGCCCTCGTCGCCAAGGTCCAGGGCGCCGTCCCAGTCGCCGCTCAGCACGGCGTCGAACCCCAGGAGCACGAACGCCTTGATCGCCGCCGCGATCGCGCCGCCCCCGCGGCCGTGCTCGACCACCCGCCACAGCGCGCTGCGGCATCCGGCGATCCGGTCCACGTACAGCGCCGCGATGCCCAGCCGCACCGCGTGGGCGTGATCGGCCTGCTCGCCGATGCCGGCGATCGCCTCGTCGAGGAGCGGGAGCGAGGGCCGGGCCCGTCGCGCGGGTTCGAGGTAGGTGTTGCCGAGCAGGGCCAGGATCTCCGGGACCGCCAGGCCGAGCCGGTCGAGGGCCGCCCAGTAGTCGTCCGACAACTCGGCACGGCACCCGAAGGAGCAGTTCGCCTGCAGGACGTAGATGATCTCGCCGAGCGGCTCGTCCCACGCCGCGATCGGCCGGCCGACGTTGCGCAGCGCACCGAGCAGCAGCCGGTGGACGGTGTCGATGTCGCCCCCGCTGTTCACCAGGTAGGCCGCGGCGGCGACGGCGGCCGCCATCGTGTGGCCGTGCCCGTCGCGTCCGGGGAGGAGGGCCTGCGGGTCGGTGAGATCCCCGGTGACGTCGGCACCGAGGTAGGTCGCGAACATGACGCGGCGGTGATGTTCCTCGGGCCCGGGGCTCAGCTCGGCCGCGCGCAGCAGCAGGCCGATGGCGCCCACCGGGTCGCCGCGCCCCTTCGTCTTCAGCGCCGACTCCTCGAGCAGCTGTGCGGTCTGCTCGTCCGGCCCCGACGCGGCCTCCGCGAGATGCCATGCGCGCCGCTCGGAGCCGACCGGATGCCGTCCCGCCAGCCGCCGGTGCGCCTCGCGCCGCTCTTCCCCGGTCGACAGCTCGACGACTGCGGAACGGGTGAGCGGATGCCGGAACCGGATGCCGTGGGTGACCGGGTGAATCCGTATCAGCCGGGCGCGCTCGGCCGGTTCGAGCTCGGCGACCGAGATCGACGGGAACAGCTCACCGGTCCCGTCGAGTGCCGCGAGCAGCAGCTGGTCGCGCGTCCCGGCGGGGAGGGCGTCGATCCGCCGGGCGAAGGTGAGCTGCAGCCGTCGGCCGACGGGCGTGCGGCCGAGCGGAGGTTCGGCGGCGCCCGGGCCCACGTGCGCCGGAAGCTCGATCAGCGCCAGCGGGTTGCCCTGGGCCTCGGTCAGCACCTGCCGGGCCGCCCGCGGCGGCAGCTCGGGGAACGCCTCGGTGAGAAGGACCGTCGCGGCGTCGTCGTCGAGCGGCCCGATGGCGATCTCCGGTAGTCCGGCGTCCTCGAAGACGCTGCCCTCGCCCGTCCGTACGACGCCGAGCAGGCCGATACCGGTGCCGCCCAGCCGCCGCGCGAGGGAGCCGAACAGGGTGGCGCTCGCCCGGTCGAGCCACTGCAGGTCGTCGACCACCACCAGCAGGGCGGTCCGGTCGGCGGCCCGGGCCAGCAGGGCGAGCAGCGCGTTCGTCAGCGTGAGCCGGTCGGGCGCGGCCCCCTCCACGAGGCCCACGGCGACGCCGATCGCACGCCGGGAACCGGCCGGCAGCGCGGCCAGTTCGGCAGCGAGCGGAGCGACCAGCTGATGGAGCCCGGCGAAACTCACCTCGGCCTCGAACTCGACGCCGGACGCGTGCAGGACACGGATGTCGAGCTCCGCGGCGTGGGCAGCGGCGGCATCGAGGAGTGAGGTCTTGCCCACGCCGGCCTCGCCGACGACGAGCAGCGAGCCGCCGTCCGCCGCCACGGAGTCGGCGAAGGCCGTCGCCACGGAGTCGACGAAGGCCCGCAGCGCGCCCACCTCGCACGCACGCCCCACCAGTCGTCTGTTCGAACCCCACTCCGACACGTGGGGGACCCTACAGCGACGACCGTCATCTGACTGATACGCCGCGTCCCGCACGTCCGTAGGTTCGCAGTCGTCCACCAGCCCTTGAAGGAGAGGAGACGTCATGAGTGCAACCATCGTTCTGGTGCACGGCGGCTTCGTCGACGGCGCCGGATGGCGCGGAGTCTACGACGCGCTGACCACCGACGGCTTCGACGTGCAGATCGTGCAGAACCCGACGAAGTCGCTCGCCGACGACGTCGCCGTCACCCGCGACGTCCTCGACGGCACCGCCGGCCCGGTCGTGCTCGTCGGTCATTCGTACGGCGGTGCGGTGATCACCGAGGCGGGCAACCACGACAAGGTCGCGGCGCTCGTCTATGTCACGGCGTTCGCGCCGGACCAGGGCGAGTCGGTCAACACGCTCCTGGGCACGTTCCCGGCGGACGGACCGCAGCCGCCCATCCTGCCGCCGGTCAACGGCTACCTCTTCCTCGACCGCGCGAAGTTCGCCGACGCGTTCGCCGCCGACGTCTCCGCACAGGAGGCGGCGTTCATGGCCGACTCGCAGGTGCCCTGGGGGCTGGACGCGCTCGGCGGCACGGTGACGAGGGCCGCCTGGCACGCGAAGCCCAGCTGGTACCTGCACGTCACCGAGGACCGGATGATCCCGCCTGCCGCGCAGGCCTCGATGGCGCAGCGCATCGGCGCCACCGTCACCGAGACACCCGGCAGCCACGCGATCTACGTGTCGCGGCCGGACGTCGTCGCCGACCTGATCAAGAAGGCCGCCGCAACGCTCGGATGACGGCCGACTGCCAGGGGGTGCGGGGCGGGTTGGATACTGCTGCCGCACCCGGGTGGCGGGTTCGGACGAGCGCAACGGCGCAACGGCGCAACGGATGAGGAGTACGGCCAGTGAGCAGCGACGACCGCACAGGACCGCCCAATTTCGGCAGTGAACGGGACATGCTGCGGGCTTTTCTCGACTACCACCGGGCGACCCTCGCCATGAAGTGCGAAGGGCTCACCGACGAGGAGCTGCGACGGCAGTCCATGCCGCCGTCCACGTTGTCGCTGCTCGGTTTGGTGCGGCACATGGCGGAGGTGGAGCGCGCCTGGTTCCGCCGGGTCTTCGAGGACAAGGACGCGCCCATGGTGTGGTCCGACGAGATCGACTTCCAGGCCGCGTACGACGCGAGCGAGTCGACCAGGGCGGAGGCGTTCGCCGCCTGGGAGGCCGAGGTGGCGGCCTCGCGCCGGATCGAGCGTGCGGCCGGCTCCCTGGACCAGGCCGGATACCAGCCGAGGTGGGAGGAGGAGGTGTCGCTGCGGATGGTGATGCTGCACGTGCTCCTGGAGTACGGCCGTCACAACGGGCACGCAGACTTCCTGCGCGAGGGCGTCGACGGGACCGTGGGCGCCTGAGCGGCCGGGGCGGGGTCGGCTACGCGGCGATCCGTATCTTCTTCGTCACCGTCACCTGGTCCAGGTCGGACACCCGTACGGTCACCGCCATCGTCCACTCGCCCGCGATCGGGATGTTGACGGAGTCGGCGGCCCAGTAGCCCCCGCGGTCGGTCACGTTGGCGGGGAGGGGGCCGATCTTCTGGGCGGCGAGGGTGAAGGAGAGCCGGAGTTCGGGGACGGTGGAGATGCCGTCGTCGGGGCCGAAGACGACCGCCTGCACGGAGTTCTTGCCGACCCGGCCCGGGTCCAGGGTGATCTGTACCTTGCCGTGGCCGTTCGGGGTGCCGACGTCGAAGGGGACGGTGGCGACGGCGGCGGCCGGGATGCCGGTCGCGTCCGACGTCGTCCCCGACGCGGCCGCCTCGGCCGCGGCCCGGCCGGGCAGGGTGCCGCCGAGGATCGTGGTGATGCCCAGGACGGCGACGCCGATGGCCACTTCGGCGAGGACCGAGCGGCGCAGGGCGGCCTGGTGGCGGCCGGCGGAGGTGGCGGGGGCCGCTTCCTCCGAGGTCGACGGTTCCTCCGGGGGCGGTGCCCCTCCCGGCCCCGGGGTCGTCGAATCCTCCGCGGTGGCTGGATCCTCCGCGGTCGGGCGGTCCGCCAGGGCCGACGGGTCCGCCGGGGCCGGGGCGCCGACCGGCACCGGAACGCGGTCGCGGGCGGTCGCGGGCGTGGCTGTGGCCGTGGCCGTGGCCGTGGCTGTGGCCGTGGCCGTGGCCGGGACCGTGGCCGTGGCCGTGGCCGTGGCCGGGACCGTGGCCGTGGCCGGGACCGTCGCCAGCTTCGCCGTCCAGCGCCGGGACTGCGAGGCCGCCGCCAGCAGCAGGGTCACCGCGGCGAGTTTGACCAGGAGGAGCCTGCCGTACGACGTGTCCGTGAGGGCCTGCCAGGAGCCGAGGCCGCGCCAGGACTGGTAGACGCCGGTGACGACGAGGACCGTCACCGAGGCGAAGGCCACGCGGGAGAAGCGGGCGGCGACCGCGGCGGGCAGAGGCGTGGTGGTGCGGTGGAGGGTGAGGAGGAGGGCCGTGAGGCCGCCCAGCCAGAGCGCCATCGACAACAGGTGCAGGACCGACGACGTCATCGCCAGCGGGACCTGGATGCCGGCCGAGGCGTGTTCCGCCGCCGCCCAGGTCAGGGCCAGGGCCACGGAGACGGCGGCGGCCGTGGCGAGCAGCGGGCGGGACGGGCGGGTCAGGAGGCTCGGGCTCACACGCTTGCGGAGGACGAGATACAGGGCCGCCGTGAGCGCCAGCAGGGCCACCCTGGCCAGCAGGGCCAGGCCCGGGCGGCCCGTCGCCGACCTGCCGAGGGCGGAGAGGTCGAAGGCCGTCGCCGGGGAGGTGCCCTCCTCGTACGGGGCGCGGAGGACGAAGAGGAAGAGGGTCGAGGCGAGGAGGACCCACCACGCGGTGCGGACCGGGGTGCGGAGGGGTGCGGGATCCGGCGGGCGGCAGACGGCCAGGAAGGCGGCGGTGCCTATGAGCAGCGCCACCGCGATGTACGCGATGTAGCGGCCGATGTTGTAGAGACTGCCGGTGAGCGGGTTCTCCACGGGGCCGGTGGAGACGGCCGCCGTGGTCGCCGACGGCTTGCCCACGGAGAAGGTGAGGGCGCCGGAGACGGGGTGGCTGTCCGCCGAGACGATCCGCCACGCCACGGTGTACGTGCCGGTGCCCAGCTTCTTCGGGAAGGTGATCCGGGCGGTGTCCGAGCCGGCCGGGCCGTGGTCGGGCTCGCCGGTGTCCACCCGGTGGTTGGTGGGGTCGTACACCCGGAACGAGTCGTCGAGCAGGCCGACGGACTCGGTGAAGGTGAGGGTGACGGACCCGGGCGACGACTTGAGCACGGCGCCGTCGGCGGGGTCGCTGCCGCGCAGGGCCGCGTGCGCGGAGGCGGGGCCGGCGGAGGCCAGGAGGAGGGCGGCGATGAGGGTGCCGAGGAGTGCGAGGGCGCGCAGCGGCCGGGCCCTGTGCCGGTGGTCGCCGGTCGGCGTTCGCCGCTGATCGTGTCCTTCGCTCACGTCACCCGCTCCGAGTTCGGCAACACATGTTCTTGAGTCATACGGCTGAGAAGGCTGTAGTGCTCATATTGTCCGCGGGCGCGTCGTGGCTGGTCGTGCCCGCGCGGCGGAGCCGCACATCGATACGGCCCCGCGCCCCTACAGGGCGCGTCACCACGTCGGACGTGCCGACACCCCGCCGTCGACGACCAGGTCGTGGCCGCTGATCCAGGACGCGAGCGGCGACGCGAGGAAGACGACGGCGTTCGCCACGTCGTCCGCGCCGCCCAGCCGGCCCGTGGGCACCGCCTCCTGCCATCTCCGCACCCCCTCCGGCCAGTCCGCGGCCAGCCCCTCCCGGTCGATCAGGCCCGGGGAGACGGTGTTGACGCGGATGCCGGAGCGGCCGTACTCCAGGGCCGCCGCCCTGGCGTGCATGACCACGGCCGCCTTCGCCGTGCAGTAGTGGGCGTGGCCGGGGGCCGGGTGGGTCGCCTCGATGGAGGCGACGTGGGTGACCGTGCCGCCGCCGGACTGCGCGCGCATGATCTCGGCGGCGGCCTGGGTGCAGGCGAAGACGCTGGTGAGGTCGGTGTCGACGACCGCGCGCCAGTCGGCCGCGGTCATGCCGGGCAGGGGCTGTACGGGTTGTACGGCCGCGTTGTTGACCAGCGCCGTCAGCCGTCCGCCGCCCCACTCCGCGGCCTCGCGGACGACGCGGTGGCAGGTCTCCTCGTCGCTCAGGTCGCCCTGTACGACCGTCGCCCGGCCGCCGCCGGCCGTGATGCCCGAAGCCGCGTCGTGTGCCGCCCGGACGGCCGTCAGGCAGTGCAGGGCCACCGCCGCGCCCTCTTCCGCGAGGCGCCGGGCGATGGCCCGGCCGATACCGCCGCCGGCGCCCGTGACCAGGGCGACCTGTCCGTCGAGTAGGTGGGTCGTCATGGACGGCAGAGTTCCGTGATGCGGGCGGCTTCGGACGGGTAACGCGCCGTGAGGTGGTCCGCGTTCCCGTGTTCGTACCCCTCGAAGGTGAATCCGGGGGCCAGGGTGCAGCCGAAGAGGGTCCAGGCGCCCGGCGACACCACGCGGGCGCCCATCCAGGTACCGGCCGGGACGGTCAGCTGGATGTGCTGGCCGCCCAGGAGGTCGGGGCCGAGGACGGGCGTGCGGGTGGTGCCGTCGGGGTCGAGGAGCAGGAACTCCAGGGGGTCGCCCAGGTAGAAGTGCCAGATCTCGTCGGTGGGCAGGCGGTGCAGCGCCGAGTAGTCGTCGGCGGTGAGGAGGCCGACGATCGCGGTGCCCTCGGGGCGGCCGTCGGCGCGTGCGGGACCGGCCCAGGTCTCGCGGAACAGGCCGCCCTCGCGGGGGATCGGCTGCAGGCCGTAGTGGGCGATCAGGTCATCGGGAGTCAGCATCCGGGACATCCGGGAAGGCTACCGGCCGGGTGAGAAAGGCCAGTTGCGCCTGCTTTTCGGGCAGGTGGACGTCGGGGAGGTCGATCTCGGGGAGTACGACGGCCGGGCCGAGCTCGAAGCCCTGGCGCCGGAAGCGGGCGATCGCCTTCTCGTTGCGGACGTCCGGGTCCACGACGATGCGGTGGCGGTCGAGACCGCGCAGGGCGTACGCCGTGAAGGCGGTCAGGAGGGCCTCCGTCCAGCCGGGGCGGGGACCTTCGGGTCCGGGCGGGGCGAGCAGGACGTGGACGCCGATGTCGCCGGGGCGGGTCTCGTAGCACTCGCTCACCCGGTCGGCCTCCGGCTCGTACGTCTGGAGGAGCCCGACCGGGGTGCCGTCCTTCTCCGCGAGGTACGCGTGGTGGGTGTCGAGGGTGGCCATGTGGGCGTAGATCTCGGCGACCTGGGGGCGGGTGAGGCCGGTCATGCCCCAGAAGGCGGCGCGTTCCCCGCCGACCCAGGTGTGGACGACGTCCGCGTCACGCTCGGGGTCGAGGGGGCGGAGACGGACGGTACCGAAGCCGGGGACGGCGTGTTCGAAGACGGGGAGGTGTGCGGGGCGCTCAGACATCGTTCTCTTCCATCTCTTTCGTCTCTTCCGTCTCTTCCGTCTCTTCTACGAGGTTCGTCAGGTCCACGCGTTCCAGTCGGTCCCAGTCGGTGACGACCGGGGTCAGGTCTCCCTCGAGCCACAGGGGGAGTTGGTCGGTGTGGTGCGGTGCGCCGGGGACGCCGTCCGCGCCGAACGGGACCACCCAGCGGCTGTCGTCGCGGCGGGCCAGGTCCCAGACGTACCGGGCGGCCGGGCCGCGCGCGGAGCGGTCGGTGAGGCCGGGGACGGCGGAGGTGCACAGCACGCAGTCGTGGTCGCCGGACAGCGCCGGTCCGTCGTCGTACGACGGCTCGGGCAGCGCCTCCCAGGGGGTGAGGCGGTGGGTGTCGCCCCAGGTGCCGGTGGGCAGGTCGGCCGCGACCTCTTCCACGGCCGCGCGCACGGCGGCGGGGCGGTCGACGCCGTACAACTCCTCTGCCCTCAGGAGGTGTTCGAGGGCGAAGGCGATACGGGGGGTGAGGGCCAGCCAGGGGAGGAGGACCTCGGGGTGAGCCGGGGGCTCGGTGAGGGCGGTGAAGGCGGGGTGGGCGGCGAGGTGCCGTACGACGGCGGAGCGTACGGCCGCGTAGGCGGCGGCGTCGGTGCTGCCGGCGTCCATCCGGCGGTCCCAGGCGAGGAGGCGGTCGCGGAGTCCGGCGGCCGGCGGGGTGAGGTCGTCGAGGGCGGCGAGGCGGTCGAGGAGAGGGGTTGCCGAGGCGAGGTGGGTGTCGGTGTGGATCGCGGCCATGTCGGCGGCGGACCAGGTGCGGCGTTCGCCGAGGAGGGCGCGGATGCGGTCGGCGCGGTGGGACGGGGCGAACTCGACGCCGAGGGGCGTGGCCGGGCCGCGCTGGTTCGCCATCACGGCCACGCCGTCGGTGAGGTCGCCGTACGGCATCTCGTGCCAGCCCTGCCAGTCGTGGCCGGGGAGCCAGGCGGGGGCGAGCCGGGTGCGGTTGGTGCGGGAGCGGACGGGGACGCGGCCGGCGACGCGGTACAGGACGCCTCCGGCGGTGTCGGCGGCGTGGACGACGTTGACGGGCTCGGCCCAGGCGTCGAAGGCGCGGTCGACGTCGGTGACATGGCGGGCGCGGAGGAGGGGGAGGAGGGCGCTGAAGCCGAGGTCGTGGGTGACGCGGGGCGGGTAGCGGAGCGCCAACGCCTCGGCTTCGCCGTCGGCGCGTGCCTTCCCACCCGCACCACCTGTGCCGCTTTCGTGGTCGGGTGCGGGTGGCCCCTGCGGGGGCCGACCGCCGTCGGCGGCTGACGGTGGGCTCGTCTGCGGATGCTCCGGCCACCCGGCGATGACCGGGCCCCGGGGTGTTTCCAGGACCTCGATCCGTACCGGGGGGCTGCCGGAGATCTCGATCGTCTCCGTGTGGTGGGCGGCCGGGGTCCAGGTGCCGTCCGGGGCGAGGGCCTCCACGCCGGTCTCCGTGCGCCGCAGGCGCTCCCGGTAGAGGTCCTGGTAGTCGGCCATCGCGTTGGTGATGGACCAGGCGACCGTGCCCGTGTGGGCGAAGTGGGCGATGCCGGGGACGCCCGGGACCGCCAGGCCGACGACGTCGAACTCCGGGCAGGCGAGGCGGATCTGCTGGTAGACGCCGGGCGCCTCGATGAAGCGGTGGGGGTCGCCGGCGAGCAGGGCGTGGCCGGTGGCGGTGCGGGAGCCCGCGAGGAGCCAGCCGTTGCTGCCGGCGGTGGTGGGGCCGTCCGTGGCGAAGAGCGGGACCGCCTCCTCGCCCAGGTGCCGTATCGCCTCCTCGCGCCACAGCTTGGCCGGGAAGCCGGCGAACAGGATGTGGGTGGCCAGCCAGACACCCAGGGGGTGCCAGGGCTCCCAGGTGCCCGGGACCAGGCCGGTGCGGGTGAACTCGGGCGTGCGGGCGGCGCCGGCCGGCAGTCCCTCGTTGACGCCGGCCACGTACGCCCGTACCCACTGAGCCGTCTCCGGGTCCCGTCTCTCCAGCGCCTCGAAGCAACGTCTCGCCGTGTCCGCCAGGCGGGCCCGGCGGGCGAAGACGTCCCAGGCGACGGCCGGGGCGCCGAGGAACGACGCCGACGTGCCCTGCGCGCGGTGCCGTTCCACCTCCAGCTGCCAGGCCCGGTCATGGGCCGTCACCCGGCCCTGCGCGCGGGCGAGTTCGCGGGCGTCGGCCGCCCGCAGATGGGGGATGCCCCAGGCGTCGCGGTACGTCTCGATGGTCACCCTGTGACCCCCTTGTATGAGGTTAGCCTTACCTAAGCCGAATCGCGGAGGAATCGTACGTGAGGGGTGTGGGAGCCGAGGAGGCCGGGCTGTCGCGGGCGCGCGAGGCCGCTCCGGGCGCGGGATCATCGGGCCATGGACGCCGACACCAACGCCCCCGCCCTGCACCTCGCCCAGGACCCCGAGGCCGACGAACTCCTCAGCCGCAGCAGGCTCGCCGCGCTCACCGGCATGCTGCTCGACCAGCAGGTGCCGATGGAGTGGGCGTTCAAGGGGCCGGCGACCATCGCGCAGCGCATGGGCACGGACGACCTGGACGCGCACGAGATCGCCGCCCAGGACCCGGAGGCCTTCGCCGCGCTGCTCTCCGAGAAGCCGGCCGTGCACCGGTACCCCGGTTCCATGGCCAAGCGAATTCAGCAGCTGTGCCAGTACCTCGTCGAGCACTACGACGGTGACGCCGAGGGCGTCTGGCGTGACGTCGACAGCGGGGCGGAGCTGCTCCGGCGGCTCCAGGAACTGCCCGGGTTCGGGAAGCAGAAGGCCCAGATCTTCCTGGCGCTGCTGGGGAAGCAGCTGGGGGTGACGCCGAAGGGGTGGCGGGAGGCGGCGGGGGCGTACGGGGAGGCGGCGGCGTTCCGGTCGGTGGCCGACATCACCGGGCCCGAGTCGCTGGCGAAGGTGCGGGCCCACAAGCAGGAGATGAAGGCGGCGGCGAAGGCCGCGAAGGCGGCGGGTGGGAGGTAGGGGCCCCGAGCCCTCGGACCCACCGGACCCCCGGACCCACCGGATCTCCCGGATCCCCCGGACCCCCCGATCCGCCGGACCCGAGGGCTCACCCGTCCGGCCCCGCCCTGCTGGCAGGGCCGCCCCCGTCGGTCTCAGCTGGAACCATGACCGAGCCCCCCAGCACGGGCCCCGCCGACGACGACCGGAAGGCGCATGCCACCGGCACCGCATGGCACGAGCCCGAACCGCCCTTCGAGGGACCGCTGCACGCCCTCTCCCAGGCCGCCTGGCAGACCGTCCTGCTCACCGGGATCGCCTCCCTGATCCTCGGCATCCTGATCCTCGTCTGGCCCGGTGCCTCGCTGCTCGCCGCCGGCGTGCTCTTCGGCATCTACCTGCTGATCAGCGGCGTCTTCCAGCTGGTGGCGGCGTTCGGCACGCACAAGGCGACCTCGCTGCGCGTGCTGGCCTTCATCAGCGGCGCACTGTCGATCCTGCTGGGCCTGTTCTGCTTCCGGGGCCCCCTGGAGTCGATCCTGCTGCTCGCCCTGTGGATCGGGATCGGCTGGCTGATCCGCGGGATCACCCAGACACTCGCCGCCGTGCACGACCACCGAATGCCCGCCCGCGGCTGGATGATCTTCCTCGGGATCGTCACGTTCATCGCCGGCATCGTGCTGATCGTCTCGCCGTTCAGGTCGGTCGCGGTGCTCACCCTGGTCGCCGGCATCTGGCTGATCGTCGTCGGCATCGTCGAGATCGTCACGGCGTTCGGCATCCGGGGCCGCGCCAAGCAGATCCCGCAGGCCCTGTGAACGGCGGGCCCGGCGGCACAGCATGCGCGGGCCCTGCGGGCACCGGCCCGTCGGCTTCGTCAACTTCGCGCCCCGCCAGTACGCCGAGCGAGCGGATCTCGCACTCCGCGCGATGAACACCGCCCACCACACGGGGAGATGACCGCCATGAGCAGCGGTCTCCCGACCAAACGTCGCCCGCGGCCGGGCCCCGCCCCGCCGCGGGCGCTCGTGCTGCTGCTCGCCCTGCTGCTGGCCGGCGTCCCGACGGCGGCGGAGGCGCTCTCGGCGGCCGCCCCGGCCGTCTCGGCGGAGACCGTCGAACACGACGTCCTCCACACCCCGCTGCGGCCACCCGCCCGTGCCGTCCACCGCGCCGACGTGCCCCAGCGCCCCACGCCGCTCCACGACGCGGCACCGCCCGCCGGCCCGGCGGACCACCACCGCCCCTGCCGCCCGACGGCACCGCGTCCGCCGTACGCCACGCCCCTCCTGCGCACCGTGGTCCTGCGCTGCTGACCGACCGGCCTGTCCCGCGCTCCCCCAGGTCAGTCAGCTCTACGCAAGGAACACAGCCATGTCCTCAGACCCGTACGCGGTCCTGCGCGCCCTGCTGCGCGCGGAAGCCGTCCGCAGCACCCCGAAGCCGGTGACGAAGACGGCGGAGCCGTCGACGCCGCGACCGCAGGAGCAGAAACGCGGTTGATCCCGCGGAGCCGAGCCGGGTGGCCCGTTCGGGCGCCCGGCTCACCTGCGTCTGCGGGCCGTACCGAACAGCGACCGGGTGATCTCACGGCCGAGTTGCGTTCCCACCGACCGGGCGAGGGACTTGAACATCCCGCTGCCGACCACCTGTTCGACCAGCGACGGTTCCTCCCTCGCGGCCTTCGGAGCCCTCGCAGCCTTCGGGGTCTTCGGGGTCGTCGGCTCGGCCGGCGTCCGCTGCAGCTTCTCGTACGCCGACTCCCGGTCCACAGCCTGTGCATAACGCCCGTGCAGCGCGGACCCGCGCACCGCCGCGTCCAGCTCCGCCGCGTCCATGGGCCCCATCAGGGACTCGGGGGCCCGCAGCCGGGTCGCGGCGACCGGCGTCGGGGCGCCCTTCTCGCTGAGCACGGTGACCACGGCCTCGCCGGTGCCGAGCCCGGTGAGCAGCTCCTCCAGGTCGTACGACGACTTCGGGAAGGTCTGCACGGTCGCCCGCAGCGCCTTCTGGTCCTCCGGGGTGAAGGCCCTGAGCGCGTGCTGGACGCGGTTGCCGAGCTGGCCGAGGACGTCGGACGGTACGTCCTTCGGGGTCTGCGTCACGAAGAAGACGCCGACCCCTTTCGAGCGAATGAGGCGCACGGTCTGCGTGATCGAGTCCAGGAACGCCTTCGAGGCGTCGTCGAACAGCAGGTGCGCCTCGTCGAAGAAGAAGACCAGCCTGGGCCGGTCGGCGTCGCCGATCTCGGGGAGGTCGTGGAAGAGGTCGGCGAGCAGCCACATCAGGAAGGTGGAGAAGAGCAGGGGCCGGTCCTGGACGGCGGGGAGTTCGAGGACCGAGACGACGCCCCGGCCGTCCGGTGCCGTACGCAGCAGGTCGGCCGTGCCGAACTCCGGCTCGCCGAAGAAGTCCGCCATGCCCTGGGCCTCGAAGGCGGTGAGCGAGCGCAGGATCACCCCTGCGGTGGCCGTCGACAGTCCTCCGATGTCCTTCAGCTCCGGCCTGCCCTCGTCGGAGGTGAGGAAGGCGACCACGGCCCTGAGGTCCTTGAGGTCGATCAGCTCCAGGCCCTTGGTGTCGGCGTAGTGGAAGATCAGGCCGAGGGACTGTTCCTGGGTCTGGTTGAGCTGGAGCACCTTCGACAGCAGCACCGGTCCGAAGCTGGTGATCGTCGCCCGCACGGGGATGCCGTGGCCGAGGCCGCCGAGCGCGAGGAACTCGGCCGGGAAGCCGGTCGCCGTCCACTCCTGCCCCACCTCGCCGGCCCGGCCCCGGACCCTGTCGTCGGGCTGCCCGGGGCGGGCGATGCCGGACAGGTCGCCCTTGACGTCCGCCAGGAACACCGGGACGCCCTGCGCCGAGAGCTGCTCGGCGATCAGCTGGAGCGTCTTGGTCTTGCCGGTGCCGGTGGCGCCGGCGACCAGGCCGTGCCGGTTGAGCATGGGGAGGGGGATCCGGACCGGGGCGTCGGGACGGCACCGCCCGTCCCAGAGCAGGGCACCGAGCTCCAGCGCCTGACCGGCGAAGGCGTACCCGGCGGCGATCTCGGCGACCACGGGGACGGCGGGGACAGCGGGGATCGCGGGGTCGGCCGCGTCCCTGGCCGGGGTCGTGGCGGGGGTCGTGGCGGAGGTCGCGTCAGGGCTTGTGGCCGGAGTCGTGGCACCGGCTTCGTCGGCCTCACCGGCACTCATCATCGGACCACCCGTTCCCTTTTAGCCCGTTTGATGACCTTTACGGAGTCTTTTCCAGCGTCGCACTCGGTCGCCATGGCTGCGCCCGGAACGTCTGGACCGGTAGGCTTTCCGTGTGATCTTCAAGCGCATCGGAAACGGCCGGCCGTACCCCGACCACGGCCGGGAGAGTACCCGGCAGTGGGCGGACGTCGCACCGCGCCCGGTCCGCCTCGATCAGCTCGTGACGACCAAGGGGCAGCTCGACCTGGAGACCCTCCTCGCCGAGGACTCGACGTTCTACGGCGACCTCTTCGCGCACGTCGTGAAGTGGCAGGGCGACCTGTACCTGGAGGACGGGCTGCACCGCGCGGTCCGCGCCGCCCTCCAGCAGCGCCAGGTGCTGCACGCACGCGTGCTCGAACTCGACTGACACCCGTCGGCCATCCGGCATTTGCCGCCGGTTGGCCCTTTCGGGTTGGACCGAGCACCGTCGGATGATCATCTATTAGTCAACGCACCCGTGGCGCACTACGCTGCGCTCATGAGCATGCTGACTCCCCCCGGCATGGGCGGCCAGTACCGGATCACAGGGGACAAATACCCTCGCATGCGCCCGCGCCGGCGGCGTGCCCGGCTCGTCCTCTCCATGGTCGCCTCCGTGACCGCGCTCGGCCTGGTCGGCTGGGGCACCCTGCAGCTCATCGACGTCTTCACGGGCGGCGGCGGGACCGCGTCCGCGGCCGGTTCGGCGGGCGACTGCGTCAAGCAGGCCGCTGTCAGCGCGAGTCCCGCGGCCGGTGCGTCGGCCGGCAAGCCGGCGGTGACGCTGCCGAAGCCGGCCCAGATCACGGTGAACGTCTACAACGCCACGACCCGCACGGGCCTGGCCAAGGAAACCGCGGACGAACTGAAGAAGCGCGGCTTCAAGATCGGCAACATCGGCAACGCGCCGGCGAAGTTCGACCAGAAGGTCAAGGGCACGGCGATACTGCTCGGCCCGGCCTCGGCCCTGAAGACCTCGCTCCCGGTCCTGGCCACCCAGGTGACGGCCGCCGACCAGCGCACGGAGGCAGGCCGCAAGGGCACCGCCGTGGACCTGATCATCGGCAACGCCTTCAAGACCCTGACCCCCCAGGCAACGGCCGCCAAGGCGATCACGGCCCTGTCCAACCCCACACCGACGGCGTCGACTTCGAAGAAGACCTGCTGACCAGCACCCCGCAAGCCCCGTCAGGGGAGCCGCCCACCAGCACCCCGTAAGGGGGGCGGCCCACCAGCACCCCGCCAGGGACGCGGCCCAGCAGCGCCCCGTAAGGGGCGCGGGGAACTGCGCGACAAGCCACGACGCACCGCAGCCGCCGACGCACCCGTACCCCTACGGCGCCCGCGCGAACGCCCCGCCGGGCACCACGCGGCGGCGGGCCGAGGAAACTCGGCGCGCCGGGCCGAGGAAACTCGGCGCCGGGCCGAGGATTCGCGGCTCGGCCCGTCGGAGAACGGCTCGCTACTCGGCCGCCCCGTACAGCCGGTCCCCCGCGTCCCCCAGCCCCGGCACGATGTACCCGTGCTCGTTGAGGCGCTCGTCCACCGCCGCCGTCACGACCGTGACCGGCGTCCCCGCCAGCTCCCGCTCCATGAGCTCGACGCCCTCGGGCGCGGCCAGCAGCACGACCGCCGTCACGTCGTCCGCGCCCCGCTTGATGAGCTCGCGGATCGCCGCGACCAGCGTGCCGCCCGTGGCCAGCATCGGGTCCAGGACGTACACCTGGCGCCCGGAGAGGTCCTCCGGCATCCGCGACGCGTACGTGGACGCCTGGAGCGTCTCCTCGTTGCGGATCATGCCCAGGAAGCCCACCTCGGCGGTCGGCAGCAGCCGGACCATGCCGTCCAGCATGCCTAGCCCGGCCCGCAGGATCGGCACCACCAGCGGGCGCGGCCGGGCGAGCTTGACGCCGGTCGTGGCGGCCACCGGGGTCTGGATGTCGACGGCCTCGGTCCGCACGTCCCGCGTCGCCTCGTAGGCGAGCAGGGTGACCAGTTCGTCGGCGAGCCGCCGGAACGTCGCGGAGTCGGTGCGCTGGTCGCGCAGCGTGGTGAGCTTGTGGGCGACCAGAGGGTGGTCGACGACGTGGAGACGCATGTCCACAACAGTAACCGCGCCCCCGCCCACCTCGCGCAGGCCCGCGCAGGCGGACGCCGGCATCAAACCCCCCATCCGGGGGAAAGTGGAGGTGTCGGGCGGGGGTGATGTGACCGTGCCTGAGCTGTCTGAAGGGCCCGAGCGGCCCGACCGCGCGTACGGCGCGCCCGAGGGCGAGACGGAGGCCGAGCGGCGGCGCCGCCGGGCCCGGTTCCTGCGCGAGCTCGCCGAGGCGCGGGCGCTGCGCGACCGGGTCCAGCCCCGCCGCGCCAAGGCGGCCCGGCTGCGACACGCGCTGCGCATGCGGACGTTCCGCTGGTAGGAATCGGTAGGAGTCCCCTGGACCCGGTAAGAGCCCACAAGACTCGGCAAGAGTCGTAAAGCCGATCCTTCGGCAAAGATCCACTGGTTGTGGCGCGTTGCGGTCCGTCATGGAGAAGGCAGTGCGTGGGCGGCGGGAAAACCCGCGTACGATCCGCAGGTGGCGGCAACGAGTGCGCTGGTGACTGCGTTGACGGACGCATGGATGCCTCTTTGCACACGTGCGATCAAAACTGCCAGACACAGGGAGCCGAAGACGTCCCCTGAACGCCTTGTTTCTGCCACGATTCCGAGTGGGTGGGGCTCGGAGCACAGCTCTCCCCGCCCAGAACCTCCGCCGGGGGGACCGCCAACCGGCACGCCTAAGACCAGTGGGAGAGTCACGGTGTACTTCGCCGCACTGCTCGCGCGCACCGAAGACGGGTGGGAAGCGAGCGACACAGAGCTCGACGATGTGGAGACCCTGTCGGACCTGGCCGACCTGGCCCGGGAATCGGCCTCGGAGGCCGACGACACGGTGCTCGTCTTCATCGAGCAGGAAGACGCGTGGTTCGGTGTCGTACGCGTCGACGGGGAGGAGGACCCGCGGGTCTTCGTCTCCAACGCCGCCGCCGCCGCCCGCAGCTCGTACGGGGAGCTCCTGCTCACCGACGAACTGCTCGGAAGGGAGCCCAAGGACGAATCCGACGACCTGGACGACCTCGACCTCGACGGCACCGAGGACGGTGAGCCGGAGGCCGAGGAGGACGACGACGCGGACGGCTCCGCCGTGCCGGCCGGCCCGGTCGGCGACGCCGCGATCCTGGACGACCTGGGCGTGAGCCCGAAGGAACTGCTGTCCCTGGACGAGGACGCGCTCGGCGAGATCGCCGAGGCCCTGGGCGCCTCCGACGTCCTGGAGACCGTCCGCTGACCCTCCACGAGGCACCCGGGTCCCCCGACCCCGTACGCGACCGCTGGCGGGCCGCGATGCGGCTCGCCCTGGACGAGGCCGGCCGTGCCGTCCCGGGCGGGGACGTCCCCGTCGGCGCCGTCGTACTGTCCCCGGACGGTACGACGGTCCTCGCGGCCGGGCACAACGAACGCGAGGCGACCGGCGACCCCACCGCGCACGCCGAGGTCCTCGCCCTGCGCCGGGCCGCCGCGGCGCTCGGGGAGTGGCGGCTCACCGGCTGCACCCTGGTCGTGACGCTGGAGCCCTGCACGATGTGCGCAGGCGCCCTGGTGCAGTCCCGGGTGGACCGGGTCGTGTACGGCGCCCGCGACGAGAAGGCCGGCGCCGCGGGGTCCCTCTGGGACGTCGTCCGCGACCGGCGTCTGAACCACCGCCCCGAGGTCGTCGAGGGTGTCCTGGCGGACGAATCCGCCCGCCTCCTCACGGACTTCTTCCGCACCCGCTGATCCCGCTCGCGGGGGCCTGCCCCGGCCCCCGAATACCGATTTCAGAGCACGGCCCGCCGTGCTGTAAGGTCTCCCTCGGTAGCGTGTCCGAGCGGCCGAAGGAGCTCGCCTCGAAAGCGAGTGTGGCGCAAGTCACCGAGGGTTCAAATCCCTCCGCTACCGCTGTCGCGTGTATGGGGGGGCCCCCACGGAGCCCCCCCTCACGCCGGTTAGGCACCCCGGGCGGGCCGGTGCGGTGGGCCGCGCCCCCGCCCCCCGG
>NZ_JBHXMA010000082.1:8870-22896 GCF_042721035.1 Streptomyces sp. NPDC058464 | reverse complement strand
ACTGAAAACCCCACCAAAATAAACCCAACCAGCCAAAAACGTACAACTAAGAGGTGCCCCCGTACGGGTCCGCGCCCACCTCCTGTGTCCGGGGTCGCCCTGTCAGGTCACGTCGTCGTAGCCGTTGACCCGGTCCGGGCCCTCGGGCAGCGCGCGGCTGGCGGAGACGGTCTCGATCTCGCCGATGTCGTCGGGCGTGAGGTCGAGGTCGGAGGCCTCGTCGTCGTCGAGGCCGTCGTCGTCGCGGCGGCGCCTGCGCCGGTCGTTGAGGAGGGAGAACGCGACCGCGCCGAAGTACAGCACCCAGATCGGCCCGGCGAGGGCCAGCATGGAGAGCGGGTCGGTGCTCGGCGTGGCCACGGCCGCGAAGACCGTGATGCCGAGGATCATGGCCCGCCACCAGCCGAGCATCCGCTTGCCGGTGATGATGCCGGTGAGATTGAGCATCACGAGGAGCAGCGGCAGCTCGAAGGAGAGGCCGAAGACGATCACCATACGGGTGACCAGCTGGAGCAGATCGTCCAGCGGCAGCAGGTTGGCGATGCTGCCGCTCGGAGTGAAGTCGATCAGCACCTTGGCCGTGGTGGGCAGCACCTCGTACGCGAAGTAGGCGCCGCCGAGGAACAGCGGGGCGCCGGTGAAGACGAACGCGTAGGCGTACTTCTTCTCGTTCCTGTGCAGACCCGGGGCGACGAAGGCCCACAGCTGGTAAAGCCAGATCGGCGACGCGAAGACCACGCCGGCCGTCAGGGAGACCTGGAGGGCGAGCGTGAAGGGGGCGAGCAGGCCGTCGATGGTGATCGTGGCGCACTTCTCGCTGCCACCCGCACTGTTGATCTGCGAGAAGGTCTGATGGCAACCGATCGAGTCGAGGATCGGTTTGGTCAGGAAGTTGATGATGTCGTTGTAGAAGAAGGCGGCCACCACCGTCACGATGACGATGGCCAGCATGGCCTTCGCGAGCCGGTTGCGGAGCTCACGAAGGTGATCCGCGAGAGGCATCCGCCCCTCGGGATCCTTCTCCTGCTTGCGGGCAGACTTTGGCAACCCACGTCCTCATCTCGTGCGGCAGGCCGGGGGCTACCGGCCTTGCGTCAGCGCTGGGTGGTGTCCGACGGCTCGTTGACCGGGCGGGAGCTGGTCACGTCGCCGGGGGACGCCTGGATGGTGCGCTGGGCCTGGGCCTGTTCGCCGGAGGCGGGCGCCTGGGCGGAGGTCGTGGTGTTGCCGTCTTCCTTCATCGCCTTCGCCTCGCTCTTGAGGATGCGAGCGGACTTGCCGAGCGAGCGCGCCATGTCCGGAAGCTTCTTCGCGCCGAACAGCAGGATGACGACGACAAGGATGAGAATGATCTCGGGGGCTCCGAGCCTTCCGAACATAAGTCTTTACCTTCTCACCGAGGCGGCTGGGTTGGGGTGCTGTCCGATCCGTCGGACATGCGTCCGAGTGATCGTGCTGTCAGCGATCGTAACGCTCAGGGGTAAACGTGAGGCAATCCCCGTGCGTACTCCCGGTCCGCGGCACGGGCCTCGTTCTCCGTGCCGCGTGCAGCAGCGTACCTGCCCCTGCGGGCACCGTGACAGGGCGAAGTGACGCAAACCGCTTGTGGCCCACTACTCACACCCCTTGCACAGCGGGGGTCACAGCGTGTCCACAGTACGGGCCGCGCTGACGGCCGCCCGCTCCAGGTCCTCGGCGGCCCGGTTGATCCGCCGTGCCGAGTCCGCGACCTGCGCTCCCAGCCGGCGCGCCTCCAGGAAGACCCGGACGGCGAGCACGCCGAGCACGGCGAGCCCCACGAAACCCACAGCTACCGCGACCATCGCCCAGAACATGGGGCCGAGCCTAGACGGTGGGGTTCAGCCGCAGTGTCCTGACCCCGCCGCCGGTGAGCAGTTCGACGATCCGCTCGCCGGCGGGCTTACGGACGGCGGACCCGCAGTCGGGGCAGGTGAAGGAGTAGAACGTCGTCTTGCTGGTGGCTCCGATGGCCAGGCGCAGGGCGCTCGCGGTGAGCTCGAAACTGCCATGGCAGTGCGGGCAGCCGGCTCTGAACACCACGGGGACCACGCGTCTCATCCCGGCGAAGGCGGCCGCGACCGTCATCTCCCGCGCACCCGCGCCGCCGGAACCGGAAGACTCGTTCAGAACCCCGGAAGACTCGTTCAAAACGCCTGCCCCTCCTTCTTGGTCGTTCGCCTCCGGAGCGCGCGCTCCTCCGGCTCACTCATGCCCTTCCTCATCGCCGTGCCCGACGTGGTCGTACGCCGCCAGTGCCTCGCGGGCCGCCCGGCGGGCCGCGTCGGCCAGCTCGGGCGGTGACACGATCCGGCCGTCGCCGCCGAGCCTGAGCGCCAGCCGGCGCAGGGAGGCCGGATCGGGGGTGCGCAGAGTAATACGCAGTCCGCCGTCGGGAAGCTCATCCGCGCTGTCGTGCGGGTAGTACTCGGCGACCCAGCGGCCGGCCGGGCCGACCTCGACGACCACCTCGGGGTCCTCGGCGGCCGGCTGCACCAGGGCCTCGGACAGGTCGCGCAGCTCGATCTCGGGGGGTGCGGACGGCTCGTCGAGGATCTTGATCTCGGCGACCCGGTCGAGCCGGAAGGTGCGCCGGGCCTCGGAGCGACGGCACCAGGCCTCGACGTAGGTGTGGCCGACGCTGACCAGGCGGATGGGGTCGATCTCGCGCTCGGTGACCTCGTCGCGGGCCGGTGAGTAGTAGCGGATCCACAGCCGGCGGCGCTCGGCGATCGCCCGGTCGACGTCGGCGAAGACGCCGCCCTCGGACTCGAACGTCACCGACAGCCGGGCGCTGGCGTCGCCCGCCTCGCCGGCCGCGGTCTCCACCTTGGCGGTGGCCCGCAGCAGCGCCTGCCGGTCGCCCTCGCGCAGCCCGGGCAGGGTGGCCACCGCGCGGGCGGCGACCAGGAGCGCGGTCGCCTCGTCGGCGGCGAGCCGGAGCGGTTCGGCGGCCTCCTCGCCGAGCGCGGACGCGTTGTGCCACCAGATCCGCTCGCCGTCGGTGTCGATGTCCAGCAGGTCGCCGCCCCGGAAGCTGGTGCCGCACATGGGCAGCACGTCCAGGTCGGAGACCAGCTCGTCCTCGGTGATGCCGAAGGCGCGCGCCACGTCCGCGATCCGGGCGCCGGGGCGCTCGCGCAGGTAGGTCACCAGGGAGAGCATCCGCCGGGTCTGGTCGATGGCGTTCACGGGCCTGACCGGTTTGCCTGCCACTGTCTTGCTCCGCTCCCCCTCAGTCCTTGGCCACGGCCCGCAGCCGGTCCACGACGTCCGCCCGCAGCTCGGCCGGCTCCAGGACCACCACGTCCGGCCCGAACTCCACCAGCCAGGCGTCCAGCCCGTGGCCGTACGGAATCTCCAACTCGTCCCAGCCCTCTCCGAGTTCCCGCACCGCGGTGGCCTTCGCCCGGAGGGGGTACCCGGCGCCCGAGCGCAGCCGGATCAGCGCGGAGCGGTCGGCGATCTCCCCGGCCCAGCTCGCCACGGTCTCGCGGACGGTGACGACATCCGGGACCGGCGCGGTGAAGGGCGTCCCCCGGGAACGGACCTTGCCGGTGATCCGGGACAGCCGGAACACCCGCTCGGCGCCCCGGTCGCGGTCCCAGCCGGCCAGGTACCAGTGGCCGCGCCAGCACTCCAGGGCCCAGGGCTCGACGTTGCGGGTCCCGGGGTGGGCGGCGGTGGCCTTGCGGTAGTCGAAGACGACCGGGCGGCGGTCCCGGCAGGCCAGCATCAGCGGTTCGAACGCGGCCTCGTGCACGGGGATCCGCGGCTCCAGTGCGCCGTGGGCCTCGTACGGGTCGACGTCCTCGGGGAGGCCGGCCGCGCGCAGCTTCTGCAGGGCACCGCTGGCGGCGCCGGCGAGCCGGGCCTGCTGCCAGACCTTGGCGGCGAGTCCGAGGGCGGCGGCCTCCTCGGCGTCCAGGGTGATGGGCGGCAGGCGGTTGCTGTCGCGGCGGGCGAGATAGCCGACCTCGCCGTCCAGGTTCTCGACGGTCTCGATCACCAGTCCGAGTTCGCGGAGATCGTCCTTGTCCCGCTCGAACATCCGGCTGAAGGAGTCGTCGCTGCCGGCTTCCAGGTAGGCCTCAATGGATTCCCGCAGCTCGCGCTTGCTGAGCGGCCGCCGCGTCCCCAGCAGGCACAGCGCCAGGTTCATCAGCCGCTCGGCCTTGGCAATGGCCATCGACGCCCTTCGCCTCCCTATGGTGCTTCTGACCGATGACCGTACCGCTCCGGAGTGTCACGGCAAAAGTCAGTACAAACAACGAGGACCCGAACGGACACGACACGACAAACACCGAGGGCCCGCGCGCATGGCACGGGCCCTCGGCCAGCCGGTTTCCGACCAGGACCGGTCAGCACCCGAGGGCGCCGGCCGGGTACCGGGATCAGACCGCGATCAGGTCCACGACGAAGATCAGCGTCTCGCCGGGCTTGATCGCCGGCGTCGGACTCTGGTCGCCGTAGGCGAGGTGGGCCGGAATGGTCAGCTGACGACGGCCGCCGACCTTCATGCCCTGCACGCCCTGGTCCCAGCCCTTGATGACCCGGCCGCCGCCCAGCGGGAAGCGGAACGGCGCGCCACGGTTCCAGCTGGCGTCGAACTCCTCGCCGGTGCTGAACGCGACACCCACGTAGTGCACGGTGACGGTCTGGCCGGCCTGGGCCACCTCGCCGTCGCCCTCCCAGATGTCCTTGATCTCCAGGTCGACCGGGGCCTCGCCCTCGGGGAAGTCGATCTCGGGCTTGTCGATGCTCACGTCTTCGGCTCCTGCTTGTGTACGACACGGAACCCGGACAGTCTTTCATCCCCGTCCGCGTGCCGCCCGCGCGACTACATCGCCGCAAGAATGTCCACCGTGAAGACCAGCGTCGACCCCTTCTTCACCACACCACCGCTCGGCGGGTTGTTCCCGTAGGCCAGGTCCGGCGGGGTGACGACCATGATCCGGCTGCCCACCTTCTTGCCGGTGATCCCCTGCGCCAGCCCCTTGACGACCCCCTGCATCTGCTCGATCGAGAACTGGGCGAGCCGCCCGCTCTCGTACGTCTGCTCGAAGACCTTGCCGCTGTCCCAGACCTCGCCCTTGAACTGGCACAGCACGGTCTGCGCCGCCTGCACCACCGCGCCGTCGCCCTCCAGCACGTAGTTCGAGACCAGCTTCGTCGGCGGGTCGACCTTGGGAATGTCGATGGACGGGGCCTTGCCGTCCGTGTTCGTGCCGACCTTGGGCAGCGCGGCGTCGCTCTGCGCGACCTCCTTGCCCGTGCTGGAGCTCTTGGAGTTGAACGAGTTCAGCACGTCGACCACGAACACCAGCGTGTCCGTGCCCTTGATCCCCGCCTGCGCGTTGCCCGAGCTGCCGTATCCCCAGGTCGGCGGCACGGCCATCAGCACCCGGCTGCCGACCTTCTTCCCGGCCAGCCCGTACAGCCAGCCGTCGATGATGCTGCCCGAGGCGAGCTGCATGAGCAGCGGCGTCCGGTCGTACGACTGGTCGAAGACCTTCGCCGTGGACCAGATCTGCCCCAGGTAGTTGGCCTGGATGAAGTCGTTCTCCGCGACCGTCTTCCCGCTGCCCGCGATCACCGTCTTGACCGCCAGGTTCTTCGACGGGTCCCCGCTGCCCTTGGCGACCGTCGGCTTCTCGTCGAACTTCGTGCCCGCCGTGATCGCCGGCAGCGGCCCGTCCACGATCTTCGGCGGCGGCACCGACGCGGAGGCCGACGGCGAGGCACTGGCCTTGCTGGAGGAGGACGACTTGTCGTCACCACACCCGGCGAGCGTGACCAGTCCTGCGGGAACTGCAGCAAGGAGAAGAGAGCGTCGGCGCACGGAAGAGCCTCGTAATCGGTCGATCTTGCGGATGGCGTGCGCGCAACTCTACGACGTGAGAAGGGCGCCGTACGGAAAACGTACGGCGCCCGTGTGGCGTTCTGTGCCGATCTCTCACATACCGGCGATGAGCTTCTCCACCCGGTCGTCGACCGAACGGAACGGGTCCTTGCACAACACCGTGCGCTGCGCCTGGTCGTTGAGCTTCAGATGCACCCAGTCGACCGTGAAGTCCCGGCGCTGCTCCTGGGCCCGCCGGATGAAGTCACCGCGCAGGCGCGCCCGAGTCGTCTGCGGCGGCACCGACTTGCCCTCGAAGATCTTCAAGTCATTGCAGATCCGCGCGGCTTGCCCCTTCTTCTCCAGCAGGTAATACAGACCACGACGACGGTGAATGTCGTGATAAGCGAGGTCTATCTGCGCCACGCGCGGATGAGACATGGTCATGTTGTGCTTGGCCCGGTACCGCTCGATGAGCTGGTACTTCATCACCCAGTCGATCTCGGTGCCGATCCGGTCCAGGTCCTCGGCCTCGATGGCGTCCAGGGTGCGGCCCCACAGCTCCAGCACCTGCTCGACCGTGCCGGTGCGGATACCGCGGCGCTCGCAGAAGTCCACGGCCTTCTCGTAGTACTCCCGCTGCACCTCGAGGGCGGAGGCCTCCCGGCCGCTGGCCAGGCGCACCTTGCGCCGGCCCGTGATGTCGTGGCTGACCTCGCGGATCGCCCGGATCGGGTTCTCCAGGGTCAGGTCACGCATCACCGTGCCCGCCTCGATCATGCGCAGCACCAGGTCGGTGGCACCGACCTTCAGCAGCATCGTCGTCTCGGACATGTTCGAGTCGCCGACGATGACGTGCAGCCGGCGGTAGCGCTCGGCGTCCGCATGCGGCTCGTCGCGCGTGTTGATGATCGGCCGGGAACGCGTCGTCGCCGAGGAGACGCCCTCCCAGATGTGCTCCGCCCGCTGGCTGACGCAGTACACCGCACCGCGCGGCGTCTGCAGCACCTTCCCGGCGCCGCACAGCAGCTGCCGGGTCACCAGGAACGGAATGAGAATGTCCGCGAGCCGGGAGAACTCCCCGTGCCTCGCCACCAGATAGTTCTCGTGGCAACCGTAGGAGTTGCCCGCCGAGTCCGTGTTGTTCTTGAAAAGGTAGACGTCGCCCGCGATTCCTTCCTCATGCAGGCGTCGTTCGGCGTCCACCAACAGCCCTTCGAGAATGCGCTCGCCGGCCTTGTCGTGGGTGACCAGTTCGGTCACATTGTCACACTCGGGTGTCGCGTATTCCGGATGTGAGCCCACGTCGAGATAGAGCCGGGCGCCGTTCCGCAGAAAGACATTGCTGCTACGGCCCCATGACACGACACGGCGGAAGAGGTACCGCGCCACCTCGTCAGGCGACAGGCGGCGCTGTCCCCTGAACGTGCACGTGACGCCGTACTCGTTCTCCAGCCCGAAAATGCGGCGGTCCATGACTGAACATTACGCCCGATCCCCTGAGCTGAAACGGGGTTCGGCAGCACGATTTGGATCATTTTCCGAACCGGCCGCAACCACCGCACCCCCACCGGGAGCTGCGAGGACCCGCCCGGTGACCGCCAGGACCAGCAAGGACACACCCCCTGCCGCACCCGGCACGGCGAACCCCCACAGGGCCCCGCCCGCCTCGACCACCGGGCCCGCCAGGCCCGTTCCCACCGACGCCCCCACTGTGAACGTCGTCACAAGCCAGGAGAACGCCTCGGTGACCGTACCCCTCGGCGCATGCCGGTCCACCAGCACGAACGCACACGCGATCGCCGGCGCCAGGAACACCCCGGCCAGCACGGTGAGCAACACCATGGCCACTGCTCCCGGCATCAGCATCAGCGGCAGGTAACACACCGCCAGAAGGGCCACCAGCACCCGCAGTCGCCGCGCCGGCTCCCCGGCCCACCGCCGCGCCCCGTAGACGGTGCCCCCCAGCAGCGCGCCGATCCCCAGCGCGGCCATCAGCCAGCCGTACACCGTGTCACCGCCGTGGTCGTCCGCGTACGGCACCGACGCGACCGTGATGGAACCCAGCGCCATCCCGACGAAAAGGAACGCGGCCAGCAGGGCCAGCAGCCCGGACGAGCGCAGCGCGCCCAGCCAGTGCGCCTCGCGCGGCGCCGAACGCCACGCGCGCGAGGGCGGCGAGACCACGACCGAGAGCGCCCCGAGGACGCCCACCGCGTTCACGACGAGCAGCGCCGCCTGTGCCGACCACAGCGACACGCACAGCGTGACCAGCAACGGCCCCACGGTGAACATGACTTCCTGCGCCACCGCGTCCATCGCGTACGCCGTGTGCACCTGGTCGTCCTTCCCGAGGACGCTCGGCCACAGGGCGCGCAGACCGCCCTCCAGCGGCGGCGCGAAGAGCCCGGCCGCCGCCACGGTTCCGTAGGCGAGCGGCAGCGGGTCGGTGCCCGTGAAGGCGAAGCCGGCCATCGCGAGGGCCGACGCGAGCGCCGCGGGCAGCTGGACCCGGGGCTGCCCGCACAGGTCGACCAGCCGCCCGAGCACCGGCTGGCCCACGGCGTTGGCCACGCCGTACACCGCCGCGAGCGCGCCCGCGAGGCTGTACGTGCCGCCCTCCGCGCGCACGAACAGCACGATCGCGATGGCCGCGGTCGCGTTCGGCAGCCGGCCCACCAGCGTCCCCGTCAGCAGCCGGGCCGCGTGCCTCGCCCTGAGGATCTCCAGGTACCCCGCGGCCATGTCCCACCTCCACGTTTTACGTATAACCCCGCCTCCCATACGTACCATGTGCGCTGTTCACACGTCCAGACGAAGGAGCCCACCCCCGGTGCCACGCAGCAGCACACGCCCGACGAGCCGCGACGTCGCCCAGGCCGCCGGCGTCTCCCAGGCGGCCGTGTCGCTGGTGCTGGGCGACAAGTGGCGCGGCCGGGTGTCCGAGGCCACCGCCGAACGCGTCCGGGAGGCCGCCCGCGACCTCGGCTACCGGCCGAACCTCGCCGCCCGCAACCTCCGCCTCGGCCGTACCCGCACCGTCCTCCTGGTCGTCCCCGCGCTGACCACGGAGTTCTTCGCGGGCGTCTACACCGGCGCCGCCCGCGTCGCCTCCGCGCACGGCTTCGGCATGGTCCTCTACCCCTCCCCCGAGGGCATCGGCCCGGCCCGCGACCCCTTCGCCTCCGCGCAGGCCGCCCTCGACGGCGTGATCGCCTCCTCCATGGCCGCGGACGCCCTCACCGCCATCCGCGGCGACCAGCTCCCCCTCGTCATGCTCGACAGCGACCCGGACGGCAGCCTGGGCGCCGCCACCGTCAACCTGGACATCGCCGACGGCGTGCGCCAGGTCGCCGACCACCTGCTCGGCCTCGGCCACCGCCGCTTCCTGCACCTGGCCGCGGACATCGCGTCCTGGACCTTCGAGGTACGCGCGCGCGAGCTGGCGGCCCGCACGGCGGGCGTGCCGGGCGCCTCGGTACGCACGGTCCGCGCCCCGATCTCGATCGAGGGCGCCCGCACCGCCACCGAGGCCGCCCTCGCCGCCCCCGGGCCCCGGCCCACCGCCCTCGTCTGCGACGACGACAAACTCGCCGCCGGCGCCTACAAGGCCCTGCGCCGCCGGGGTCTGCGCGTCCCCGACGACATCTCCGTCACCGGCCTCGACGACCTCGCCCTGGCCACCGCCATCGACCCCGAGCTGACGACCGTGCGGCTGGACGCGGAACTCTTCGGCGCGCGCGGTATGCAGGCCCTCCTCGCCGTCCTGGAAGGCCGGGAGCCGGAGCGCGGGGACATCCCCGTCGAACTGGTCGTACGGGGCTCCACGGCGCCGCCACGGGCGTCATGGCCTTCGTGAGCCGCACAGACGCCCGCGCCCCGTCCGGTGGTCACCGGACGGGGCGCGCAGGGCGGGGCTGATACGAATGGTTACTCGACGTCTCCGCCGGACTCCTCGGCCTCGGCCTCGGCGGCCGTGGCCGCACCGTCCGACTCCAGCAGCCGGCCCAGCTGCGGGCCGACGATCCGCCTGAACTTGCGCTGCTGGGGCCGCGTACGGTCCAGCACCGCGACTTCCAGGCGCTCGGCGGGAATCTCCCGCTGCGTGCCGTTCGACTCCCGCGACAGAGCCGTCACCGCCAGCTTCAGGGCCTCCGCGAGCGTCATGCCGTCCCGGTGCTCACGGTCCAGGTAGGTGCTGATCTGTTCCGCGTTGCCGCCGACCGCGACCGAACCGTGCTCGTCCACGATCGAACCGTCGTGGGGCAACCGGTAGATCTGGTCGCCCTCGGGGGTCTCCCCCACCTCGGCGACGACCAGTTCCACCTCGTACGGCTTCTCCGCGGCCGACGAGAAGATGGTGCCCAGCGTCTGCGCGTACACGTTGGCAAGGCCGCGCGCGGTCACGTCGTCACGGTCATAGGTGTAACCACGCAGGTCGGCGTAGCGCACGCCGCCGATCCGCAGGTTCTCGTACTCGTTGTACTTGCCGGCGGCCGCGAAACCGATCCGGTCGTAGATCTCGCTGAACTTGTGCAGCGCGCGGGACGGGTTCTCACCGACGAACACGATGCCGTCGGCGAACTGGAGCACGACCAGGCTGCGGCCGCGCGCGATGCCCTTGCGAGCGTACTCGGCACGGTCCGCCATGGCCTGCTGGGGTGAGACATAGAACGGCGTCGACACCGGTATCCGTCCCCTTCCTTAGGGTTCCGTCGAAGTCACTGGGATCACCTTGATAAGAACGCCGACGCGCTAGAGCAGCGCCGCGCGCGGGCCGTCGGGCTCCTCCAGGCGGCGCGCCAGCACCACACGGGCGAGCTCGGCGGACTCGTCGTCGGTGAGCCGACGGAACCCGTCCTCGGTGATCACGGTGATGATCGGGTAGATCCGGCGGGCGACATCGGGACCGCCGGTCGCCGAGTCGTCGTCGGCCGCGTCGTACAGAGCCTGCACCACCAGTGTGGTCGCCTGCTCCTCGGTCAGGTCGTCACGGAACAACTTCTTCATGGCACCCCGCGCGAAGATCGAGCCGGAGCCCGTCGCGGAGAAGTTGTGCTCCTCGGAACGGCCGCCCGTCACGTCGTACGAGAAGATCCGCCCCTTGGCCCGGTCCACGTCGAACCCGGCGAACAGCGGCACGACGGCGAGCCCCTGCATGGCCATGCCGAGGTTGGAACGGATCATGGTCGACAGCCGGTTCGCCTTGCCCTCCAACGACAGCTGAGCACCTTCGACCTTCTCGAAGTGCTCCAGCTCCAGCTGGAAGAGCTTCACCATCTCCACGGCGAGACCGGCGGTGCCGGCGATACCGACGGCCGAGTACTCGTCGGTCGGGAACACCTTCTCGATGTCACGCTGGGCGATCACATTGCCCATGGTGGCCCGACGGTCACCGGCCAGCACGACCCCGCCGGGGAAGGTCACCGCGACGATCGTCGTCCCGTGCGGCGCCTCGATCACGCCCTGCGTGGGCGGCAACTGCCGCTTGCCGGGCAGCATCTCCGGCTGATGGTCGGAGAGAAAGTCCATGAACGAAGAGGACCCAGGCGTCAGGAAGGCAGCTGGTAGACGCCCGGTGCTACGAGTGTTGGCTTCCACGGAGTTCCTTCCAGGTAAGCGGCTGCCCGACGAACAGCGTCGGGATCATCTCCCAACTTGCCGATGGCCGAATTGCAGTTGAAGCACGGTATGCCCCGGACCCTACCCGTCTTGTGGCGGTGATCCACATGTGTGGGCGGGGCAGTCGGACAGATCTCGCGGAGTCCGCGGCGATACCGGAAATCCTCAAGGTTCGCCCGTCATACGGCGAAGGCTGCGCGCGGCTTGGCCTGTCCGCACCGCGCGCAACACTTCACCGTCGACGCCCCTGGCACTCCCGAACTCCGCCCACCTTCGATTCGAAGGGAAACGAGCTTACTGCCCGCCCTTTTGGACAAAGGACCGCACGAAGTCCTCTGCGTTCTCCTCCAGGACGTCGTCGATCTCGTCCAGGACGGAGTCCACGTCGTCCGACAGCTTCTCGTGCCGCTCCTTGAGGTCGCCCGAAGCCTGCGACTCAGCCGCCTGCTCCTCGACCTCCTCGGTGGAGTGCGTCGCCTTCTGCTGTCCGCCGCCGGTGTCCTTGGTTGCCATAACCCTCACCCCGCTCAGTTCGCGTTCGCCCGACATGGGTCGACAGGTCGGCTTCCTGCCGATCGGTGATGATCAGACCCTACAAGCCGGGTCCGACATCGGCCCCGCAGTTTCTCCAACGTACGGGGGCCACCTCGATGATTCCCGGACGCCGGGGTTTTGACCCCGGTCGCCCGGTGTGCTCCGGATACCCGCTCAGCCCCCGGAAAGGACCCTGACCAGGTCTTCCGCGGTGCGACAGCGGTCCAGGAGCTCCTTGACGTGATTTCGCGTTCCGCGTAGCGGTTCCAGGGTTGGGACGCGCTGGAGGCTGTCGCGGCCCGGAAGGTCGAAGATGACCGAGTCCCAGCTCGCCGCGGCGACGTCGTCGGCGTACTGCTCCAGGCAGCGGCCGCGGAAATAGGCCCGGGTGTCCTCGGGCGGGCTGGTGCGGGCCCGCTCCACGTCGGCCTCGTCCAGGAGCCGCTTCATGCGCCCACGGGCGGCGAGGCGGTTGTAGAGGCCCTTCTCGGCCCGCACGTCGGCGTACTGGAGGTCCAGGAGGTGCAGCTTGGCGGCGTCCCAGTCGAGGCCGTCACGGCGCCGGTAGCCCTCCATGAGCTCCAGCTTGGCGACCCAGTCGAGCTCTCCGGAGAGGCTCATGGGGTCGTGTTCCAGGCGGTTGAGGGTGTCCTCCCAACGGGCGAGGACGTCCTTGGTCTGGTCGTCGGCGTCGGCGCCGTAGCGCTCCTCGACGTATTTGCGCGACAGCTCGAAGTACTCCATCTGGAGCTGGACCGCGGTGAGTGTGCGTCCGCTACGGAGGGTGACCAGCCGCTTCAGCGTCGGGTCGTGGGAGACCTGGTGGAGGGTGCGTACGGGCTGGTCGACGGCGAGGTCGACGGCGATGAAGCCGTCCTCGATCATGGAGAGGACCAGGGCTGTGGTGCCGAGTTTCAGGTAGGTCGAGATCTCCGACAGGTTCGCGTCGCCGATGATCACGTGGAGGCGGCGGTACTTCTCGGCGTCGGCGTGGGGCTCGTCGCGGGTGTTGATGATGGGCCGCTTGAGGGTCGTCTCCAGACCGACCTCGACCTCGAAGTAGTCCGCGCGCTGGCTGAGCTGGAAGCCGTGTTCGTGGCCGTCCTGGCCGATGCCGACGCGGCCGGCGCCCGTGACCACCTGGCGGGAGACGAAGAAGGGCGTGAGGTGGCGCACGATGTCCGAGAAGGGGGTCTCCCGCTTCATCAGGTAGTTCTCGTGCGTGCCGTAGGAGGCGCCCTTGTTGTCGGTGTTGTTCTTGTAGAGGTGGATGGGCTGGGCACCGGGGAGCTGGGCGGCCCGTTCGGCGGCCTCGGCCATGATGCGTTCGCCGGCCTTGTCCCACAGGACGGCGTCGCGGGGGTTGGTGACCTCGGGAGCGCTGTATTCGGGGTGCGCATGGTCGACGTAGAGGCGTGCGCCGTTCGTGAGGATCACGTTGGCGAGGCCGATGTCCTCGTCGGTGAGCTGGCTGGCGTCGGCGGCCTCGCGTGCGAGGTCGAAGCCCCGGGCGTCCCGCAGCGGGTTCTCCTCCTCGAAGTCCCAGCGGGCCCGGCGGGCCCGGTGCATCGCCGCCGCGTAGGCGTTGACGATCTGGGACGAGGTGAGCATGGCATTGGCGTTGGGGTGGCCGGGGACGGAGATCCCGTACTCCGTCTCGATGCCCATTACTCGCCGTACGGTCATGCGGCCCTCCTTGCCCGGCGGAGCCCTCGGTCGTGGGCTCCGCTCGCGTACCGCTGGCGCTCCGGTGCGTGTGCGGTGCCCGTCCCCGCACTGCGCGACTCGGCGGTAGGAATGAGCCTAGAACGCCTCTGCGCTGGTGGGGAGATCATTTGCGTCATTGCCTTGCTCGCCTCGGTTCCGGTTCTGGCCGGAAAAACAGTCGGCTGCGGGTGCCCCGGGAGGGCACCCGCAGCCCCCCAGTGTTTTAAATGTACATTCCCGTGTTAGCCCCCCAGTCGAAGGAGCGTCCGGTTTCCCCCCCCACAGATACGGTTATTTGGGGAC
>NZ_JBHXMA010000082.1:5276-8860 GCF_042721035.1 Streptomyces sp. NPDC058464 | reverse complement strand
CGTGGCCCGCGTGGTTCGGGTTTGTGCCCCTAAAAACTGGGGGGGGGGGGGGCCGGGTGGGGCCCCCCCCAGCCGCCCTGTGTTTTACAGGTACTGTCCGGTGTTCGCCACCGTGTCGATGGAGCGTCCGGTGTCCGCGCCCTGCTTTCCGGTGATGAGGGTACGGATGTACACGATCCGTTCGCCCTTCTTTCCGGAGATCCGGGCCCAGTCGTCGGGGTTGGTGGTGTTGGGCAGGTCCTCGTTCTCCTTGAACTCGTCCACGCAGGCCTGGAGCAGGTGGGAGACGCGGAGACCCTTCGAGTTGTGGTCGAGGAAGTCCTTGATCGCCATTTTCTTGGCACGGCCGACGATGTTCTCGATCATCGCGCCGGAGTTGAAGTCCTTGAAGTAGAGGACTTCCTTGTCGCCGTTGGCGTAGGTGACTTCCAGGAAGCGGTTTTCCTCGGATTCGGCGTACATGTGTTCCACGGCCGTCTGGATCATGCTTTCGACCGTGACCGACTTGCTGCCGCCGTGCTCACCGAGGTCGTCGGCGTGCAGCGGAAGGCGTTCGGTGAGGTACTTGCCGAAGATGTCCTTGGCCGCCTCGGCGTCCGGACGCTCGATCTTGATCTTCACGTCGAGCCGGCCGGGGCGCAGGATGGCGGGGTCGATCATGTCCTCGCGGTTGGAGGCGCCGATGACGACCACGTTCTGCAGGCCCTCGACACCGTCGATCTCGGCGAGCAGCTGGGGGACGATGGTGTTCTCCACGTCCGAGCTGACACCGGAGCCGCGGGTCCGGAACAGGGACTCCATCTCGTCGAAGAAGACGATGACGGGGGTGCCCTCGCTGGCCTTCTCCCTCGCACGCTGGAAGACCAGACGGATCTGCCGCTCGGTCTCGCCGACGTACTTGTTCAGGAGCTCGGGGCCCTTGATGTTGAGGAAGAAGCTCTTGCCCTGGGCCTGGCCGGTGACCTCGGCGACCTTCTTGGCCAGCGAGTTGGCGACGGCCTTGGCGATGAGCGTCTTGCCGCATCCGGGGGGTCCGTAGAGCAGGACACCCTTGGGCGGGCGCAGTTCGTGCTCCTTGAACAGGTCCGGGTAGAGGTACGGCAGCTCGACCGCGTCGCGGATGGCCTCGATCTGGCCGCCGAGACCACCGATCTGCTCGTAGCCGATGTCGGGGACCTCTTCGAGGACGAGCTCCTCGACCTCGCTCTTCGGGACGATCTCGTAGACGTAGCCGGAACGGGGTTCGAGCAGCAGGGCGTCACCGGGCCGGATGTTCACGTCCAGCAGCGGCTCGGCGAGCCGTACCACGCGCTCCTCGTCGGTGTGGCCCAGCACGAGGGCCCGCTCGCCGTCCTCGAGGATCTCCTTGAGGGTGACGATGTCACCGACGCGCTCGTACTCCATGGCCTCGACCACGTTGAGCGCTTCGTTGAGCATGACTTCCTGGCCGCGCCTGAGGTCGTCCAGGTCGACGCTTGGGCTGACGTTCACCCGCAGTTTGCGGCCGCCGGTGAAGATGTCGGCGGTGCCGTCCTCGTTCGCCGTGAGGAAGACACCGAAGCCGGCCGGCGGCTGTGCGAGCCGGTCGACCTCCTCCTTGAGGGCCACGATCTGGTCGCGGGCCTCGCGCAGGGTGTTCGCGAGTCGCTCGTTCTGGGCGGACACGCCGGCCAGGTTCGTCTGCAGCTCGACGATCCGCTCTTCGAGAATCCTCGTGTGTCGCGGAGAGTCGGCGAGCTTGCGTCGCAGGACGGCGATCTCCTGCTCAAGATAGGCGATCTGCTCGGACGGGTCGTCGGACCCTCGTCCCGGGCGGATGCCGCGGTTCATGTCGTCGTCGTGGGCTGCCACGGTCCTCACCTCCTCCAAGGGGAGCTGGACGCTTCCAGACCCTACCTGGGTGGGTGTCGATTGAAACCCCTAGATCACAAAGACTGTCAAGGTGTGTCGTCGGTCACCCATTGCGTTCTCCCTCGTGCCGGGTGGATACCCACTCAACGCGATTCAGAAGCGGCGTGTTCCAGGTCCGGAGTGGTCAAAACCCGTCGTTACTGACCGGAGTTGTCCGCTCCAGTGCCGGTTCAGGGGTTGTGCCCCGGTGGCGGATTTCTTACACAGAGCGACCGCTCGGATGTGGCGCGTGATGAACGGAGTGGGTCGCGGGTTGGCTCAAGTCGATCGATCAGGTGGCCGGGCGCCGCCGTCCCGCACCGCGGAAGGCGCCGTGCGCGCGGGCCGGGGGCGCGCCGGGAGGGCGCACGAGGAGGATGCGCGGGCCGTTGCGGGCCGGAGGTAGGGTCGAAGGCGTTCAACACCCGCCGGGGCGGGACCGGGTGACCCCCGGGTCCGGCCGTCCGGCGCTTTCGACGGCAGGAGAGATGACCGTGCAGCAGGAGGCCCTGGCCGGCGACGAGGCGCTCGAGGTCTGGATCGACCAGGATCTGTGTACCGGGGACGGGATCTGCGCCCAGTACGCCCCGGAGGTGTTCGAGCTGGACATCGACGGCCTGGCCTATGTGAAGAGCTCCGACGACGAGCTGCTGCAGGCGAAGGGGGCGACCGTACCGGTGCCGTTGCCGCTGCTCACCGACGTGGTGGACTCGGCGCGGGAGTGTCCGGGCGAGTGCATCCACGTGCGCCGGGTCGCGGACCGTGTCGAGGTGTACGGGCCGGACGCGGAGTGACTTTCCGGCCACCCCGCGTGGCGTCGGCGCCGGGCCCTTCGGGCCTGCGCGGCCGTCAGACGCTGTGGGCGGCCGCCGGGGTGGAGCGGACGAACGCGTGGCCGTTCCACTGCCACTTGGCACTGGACTTCAGGTCCGGGCAGCAACTGGGCACATTGTCCGAGGAATAGCCGAGCAGGGTGGCGGTGACCGCTCCGCCGGAGACGGCGAAGTCGGTCACGGTGTACCGGTCCTTGGGGTCGACCAGGGTGGCGACGACACGGGGGCTGCCGGCGCCGGCGGCCTGGGTGAGGACGTAGACGGCGTCGGGCGGGGTGCCCATGGCCGAGTCGCAGTGGACCACCGCCACGGTCTCCGGCCTGCCGTCGCCGTCGAGGTCCCCGGTGGCCTTCTTGACGACCAGCTCCTTCACGGGGCCGCAGTCGAGGGGGAAGTCCACGCCGGTGGTGCTGGGCGGCGCGGCGGCCGCGGGGGCCGGCTTCGTCCCGGCCGAGGCGGCGGGCTGCGCGGCCTTGGCCGAGCCCGGCTGGAAGAGGGACGACAGAGCGACGACACCGGCCACGGCGGCGGCGGTGGCCAGCCAGTGCATGGGGCGTGTGTCGGTGTGAGCGAGCTCCGGGACCACGGATTGCTGCACTAGGAGTGTCTCCTGTGAGGCCTGTGCCGGTGGGGGTGGCCTGCATCGTGCCACACGTCACAGCGGGGTGGGAACGGCGGGGTGGGCTTTCGCGGGTGGCGGGGATCCGCGGTCCTGTGGTGCCGTCGACGGGCGAGCCGTGGTGCCGTCGACGGGCCGGCTGTTGTGGCGTCAACGGGTGAGCGCCGCGCGCGGGGTGACGGCGGGTGGCGGGTCGAAGGGCCCCGCGCCGCAGCGGTCTATGAGCCCCGCGGTGGCGGGCG
>NZ_JBHXMA010000082.1:0-5266 GCF_042721035.1 Streptomyces sp. NPDC058464 | reverse complement strand
CGCCGGGGTGCCGCCGCCGGGCCGGCTGTTGTGGCTCCACCGGTGGCCCCCCGCGCCCGCGTTCGGGTGGGGTCCGGGGAACTCGGCCGCGGCGCTCGTACGTTGTCGCGGCAGCGGGGACGGGCTCAGCGGCCGGCGCCGCCGTCGGCGTTGGGGCCGTCGTAGTCCTCGCCGTAGGCGCCCTTGGCGGGGCGGCGGCGGCGCATGGGCGGCTCGACGCCGTCGGCGAGGCGGCGGGCGGTGAGCAGGAAACCGGTGTGGCCGATCATCCGGTGGTCCGGGCGGACGGCGAGGCCCTCCACGTGCCAGTTGCGGATCATCGTCTCCCAGGAGGTCGGCTCGTTGAAGCAGCCGATCTCGCGGATGGACTCGACGGTCCGGGCGAGCTGGGTGGTGGTGGCGACGTAGCAGCACAGGATGCCGCCGGGGACGAGCGCCTTGGAGACGGCCTCCAGGCACTCCCAGGGGGCGAGCATGTCGAGGATGACCCGGTCGACGTCGGTGTCCGAGAGGTTGTCCTGGAGGTCGCCCACGGTGAGCTGCCACGCCGGGTGCGGGCCGCCGAAGTAGCGTTCGACGTTCTGCTGGGCGATCTCGGCGAAGTCCGCGCGGCGCTCGTAGCTGTGCAGCATGCCCTGGTCGCCGATGGCGCGCAGCAGGAAGCTGCTGAGCGAGCCGGAGCCGACGCCGGCCTCGACGACGCGGGCGCCGGGGAAGATGTCGGCGAAGGACAGGATCTGCCCCGCGTCCTTGGGGTAGACGACTGCTGCCCCGCGGGGCATGGACAGGACGTAGTCGGGGAGCAGGGGGCGCAGCGCGAGGTAGGCGACGTTGCCGGTGGTGCGGACAACGCTGCCCTCGGGAGCGCCGATCAGTTCGTCGTGCGGGAAGGAGCCCTTGTGGGTGTGGAAGTTCTTCCCGGCTTCGAGCGTGAACGTGTAGTGGCGGCCCTTGGGGTCGGTCAGCTGTACCTGGTCCCCGACCTTGAAGGGCCCGCGCCTGCGGGCGGCACCGGTCGGTTCGGACATGTGAACAGCCTACCGGGGTTTACGGAAGGCACCGACCACGGTGAAAGCGGACCGGCTCGCTGCTGGGGCGGGGGTCCGGAACCGTCTCGCGCGGTCGCGGCGTCCATGCCGATTGACGCCTGAGGGGCCGGCGGACGGGAGGGGCGGTCATGGCGGACGGGGGCGGGGACGGACCGGGCAGAGGCCGGTCACAGGCCTCGGGCGGTGCGCTGCTGGTCGGGGCGGCGGTGGCGGCGTTCGCCTGCTTCTACCTGTTCACGGAGATGCTGCCCACCACCGTGCGGGAGTACCGCGCGTACCGTGCGGCCGAGGTCTGTGCGGACTCCGTGCCGGCCGGACCCACGGAGGACTGCCTGCGCACCGTCACCTTCACGGTGCGGGACACGGTGGTCGACGGGCACGGGGGCTTCGCCCCGCGACGGCACATGCGCTTCGAGGCGACCCTGTCCGGCACCCGGTACTGGAACGGCGTGGTCGCGTTCGGCGACCCGGGACCGGTGCTGCGGCAGCTGCGGACCGGGGACCGGGTCGACGCCGTGGTCTGGCGCGGCGCGGTGATGCGGCTCCTCCGGTACGACGACGAGCAGGCCACCACCGACGAGCCGCGCGACGAGCCGCAGATGTTCGCCGGGCTCGGCGTGACGGCGGCCCTCCTGGCGGCGCTGGCCGCGTGGTTCGGCCTGGTGCGGCTGGTCCGGCCGGACGACCCGGAGCCCTGGACCTGGCGCCCGCTGGGGCGCTGGCTGCTGGGCATCGTGCTGGTCGCCGGACTCGGCTGTGCCTACGGCGCGCTCCTGCTCCATGTCCCGTGGCAGGCCGTGACACCGGTCGCCGTGGCGCTCACCGCGGTCATGTCGGCGGTGCTGATCGCCGTCCGCCGGCGGCAGCGGCGGGCACCGGCCGTGGCCGGGAGCAACTGAGCCCCGCTTCGGGAGAGCGGCTCTCAGCTGGGCCGGGCCATGGCCCTGACGAAGGCCCGTTCGACGTCCGCCGCCGACAGGACACCGTAGATCTCGCCGGTCTCCTCGACCACCAGGTACTCGGTGGCGGGGGTGGCGCGCAGGACGTCGAGGAGGTCCTCGCCCGCGAGCTCCGCGGAGACGCGCATGCCGTCGGTGAGGTCCTGGGCGAGGCCGCTGACGGCGACCCAGGGGCGGCGGTGTTCGGGTACGCCGACGATCGCGGCCTCGCGGACGAGGGAGAGCGGGTTGCCGTCGGCGTCGACGACGACCAGGGCGCGGGCGCCGGCGGCGTTGGCGCGGCGCAGGGCCTCGGAGAGCGGGGTGTCGGTCTCGACCGGGACGGCCCGGCGGGTCAGGGTGCGGGCGCGCAGTTCCGGGAGGTGTTCGCGGAGCCGGGCCATGCGCAGGCTGTTGCCGGCGCCGGTCCAGATGATCGCGGCGAGGATCGCGGCGAGCAGGGCGTCGGTGACGGCGTCCATGCCGTTGCTGTCCTCGGCGCCGCCGCCGAAGGCGCCCCAGTGGTTGAGCAGCGGGAGGCCGATGAGGACGGAGACGGCGAGGGCGCGCCCGACCCAGGCGGCGGCGACGGTGCCGCTCATGGGCCTGCCGGTGATCTTCCAGACGACGGCGCGGAGCATCCGGCCGCCGTCGAGGGGCAGGCCGGGCAGGAGGTTGAAGGCGGCGACGATGAGGTTGGAGACCATCAGGCCGGCCAGCAGGACGCCGGCGACGGTGCCGGGCTCGACGGGCAGCATGGCGAGGTAGAAGAGGCCGGACAGGACGAGGGAGAGCAGCGGGCCGACGAAGGCCAGCACGAACTCCCGGCCGGGGGTCTCGGCCTCCTTCTCGATCTCGGAGACACCGCCGAAGAACTGGAGCTGGATGCGGCGGACGGGGAGCTTGAAGCGGATCGCGGCGACCGTGTGGGCGAGTTCGTGGACCAGGACGGAGGCGTAGAAGGCGATGGCGAAGAAGAGGGACACGAGGTAGCGGGCGGCGCCGAGTTCGGGCAGCACGCGGTCGAGCTGGCCGCCGAAGACCCAGGTGATCAGCGCGGCGACGACGAACCAGCTGGGGGCGACGTACACGGGGACGCCGAAGGGCCGTCCCATGAGCAGTCCGCCACCGGGTTCCTTGGGCCGTTGCTGCGGTGGCTGTCCCTTGGCGATACCGGTGGACTGCGCGGGGCCCGGCACGTGGTCCCGCCCGTCGCCTTCGACGGGGGCGCCGGGCGCCGTGGCGGGTGGCTCCGCCTCGGGAGGTCCCGGGGTCGCGTCGGTGCGTGGCGCGGGCGCCGGCTGCGGCGTTTCCGGCTGCTCGGGTGACTCCGACGCTTCCGGCCGCTCCGGCGTTTCCGACGGTTCCTGCGGCTCCGGTGATTCCTGAGCCACCGGCTGCTCGTCGGGGGTCCGTTGTGTCGGTTCGGCGTTGTCCGACCGGGGCTGCCCGCTGCCGCCGCTCACGTCCACGGTGTCCCCTCGTTAGATACGTCTTCTCTGGTCGATGGTATGCGGCCGTCGTGGCGTGTTCCGCCCCGGCACCCCCTGTGTTGGCCGGGCCGTCGCGCGGGTTGGGTGACTGTCAGTGGCGGGCCGTATGGTCTGTGGTCATGGACAGCAGCATCGGGGACGCCGCGCAGGATCGGGGCGCGGTCGTCGCGCAGGGAGAAGGGCCGGTCACGGCGGTGGCGGGGCGGGCGCCCGCGCCGCCGGCCTCGCTGTCGCCCTCGCGGGCCAGTGACTTCATGCAGTGTCCGCTGCTGTACCGGTTCCGGGTGATCGACCGGCTGCCGGAGAAGCCGAGCGAGGCGGCGACGCGCGGGACCCTGGTGCACGCGGTCCTCGAGCGGCTCTTCGACGCGCCCGCGGCGGAGCGGACGGCGCCGCGGGCCAAGTCGCTGATCCCGGGGCAGTGGGACCGGCTGCGGGAGTCCAGGCCGGAGCTCGGGGAGCTGTTCGCGGAGGATCCGGAGGGCGAGCGGCTGGCGCGCTGGCTGGGTGAGGCGGAGCGGCTGGTCGAGCGCTGGTTCACGCTGGAGGACCCGGTCCGGCTCGAGCCCGTGGAGCGGGAGCTGTTCGTGGAGACCGAGCTGGAGTCGGGGCTGCGGCTGCGCGGGATCATCGACCGGGTCGACGTGGCGCCCACGGGCGAGGTGCGGATCGTCGACTACAAGACGGGCAAGGCGCCGAGGCCGGAGTACGCCGAGGGCGCGCTGTTCCAGATGAAGTTCTACGCCCTGGTGGTGTGGCGGCTGAAGAACGTGGTGCCGAGGCGGCTGCAGCTGGTCTATCTCGGCAGCGGTGACGTGCTGACGTACGACCCGGTCCCCGCGGATCTGCAGCGGGTGGAGCGCAAGCTGCTCGCGCTGTGGGAGGCGATCCGGGAGGCGACGGAGTCGGGCGAGTGGCGGCCGCGTCCGACGAAGCTGTGCGGGTGGTGCGACCACCAGGCGCACTGCCCGGAGTTCGGCGGCACTCCCCCGCCGTACCCGCTGCCGGTGAGGTCGGCGGAGTCCGGGGACCCCGTGCAGGGCAGAATGGGCGCGGACTAGCAGAAGGAGACTCACCGTGGCCATCCGCGTCCTACTGGTCGACGACCAGCCGCTGCTGCGTACCGGGTTCCGGATGATTCTGGAGGCCGAGCAGGACATCGCGGTCGTGGGCGAGGCCGGCGACGGCCTTCAGGCCCTCGACCAGGTACGCGCCCTCCAGCCCGATGTCGTGCTGATGGACATCCGGATGCCGCGGATGGACGGCGTGGAGGCGACCCGCCAGATCACCGGTCCCGGCCGGGACGGCCCGGCGAAGGTACTGGTGCTGACCACGTTCGATCTCGACGAGTACGTGGTGGAGGCGCTGCGCGCGGGTGCCAGCGGCTTCCTGCTGAAGGACGCCCCGGCCAACGAACTGGTGCAGGCGATCCGGGTGGTGGCGGGCGGCGAGGCGATGCTGGCGCCGAGCATCACGCGTCGCCTGCTGGACAAGTACGCGACGCATCTGCCGTCCGGCGAGGAGCCGGTGCCGGACACCCTGCACACCCTCACCGACCGCGAGGTCGAGGTGCTGAAGCTGGTCGCGCGCGGGCTGTCGAACGCGGAGATCGCCGCCGACCTGTTCGTCAGCGAGACGACCGTGAAGACCCATGTGGGGCATGTGCTGACCAAGCTGGGACTGCGGGACCGGGTACAGGCGGCGGTGTACGCGTACGAGAGCGGCCTGGTGCGCCCCGGCGCGCAGTAGGAACACGGATACGGCAGGAAGGGCGCCCCTCTTGGAG
>NZ_JBHXMA010000081.1:0-23188 GCF_042721035.1 Streptomyces sp. NPDC058464 | reverse complement strand
GGGCGCGCTGCGGCAGGTCCTACCCGCGGCGCCCCGCGCACACCTGCCCCACCTGCCCGCGTACCTCCGACGACGACCGCCGCGCCACGCTCGCGGCGTCGGCGGCGGCCTGAGGCATCCTCAGGCCGCCGCGGTCCCGCCCCCGGGGACACAGCACCGCGCGGCATCCACTAAGATCGCCATCGGCAGGAGCGCCCGTGCGGGGACAGGGAATTCACAACTTCCTCACTTGCCGCAGGAACTTTCCGAGGAACCACCCGTATGGGTAGTCTTACTCGAACTCAGCTCCCGCCCCTCACGCGGCAGTTCGAGCAGAATGCCGCCCTGGGGCATCCCCTTGCACTTCCTTGGCGGCCTCTTGCCCCGAAACCCCCTGAGGGCCAGTGGGGTTGGGCCACTATGGCGGGCGATACGCCCTATCCCAATGCAAGGGACCCCTAGATGAGACTGACCGACATATCGCTGAACTGGCTGCTTCCCGGCGCCGTACTGCTCCTGGGCATGCTGGTCGCGGTGGCGGTGCTCGCGCGCTCCAAGCGGTCCGGCGGGGAGCACGCGAAGGACGACTCGTGGGAGCGCAGCGAGGAGCGCCGCCGGCGCAAGGAAGCCGTGTACGGCACCGTCTCCTACGCGCTCCTGTTCGCCTCCGCGTCGGTCGCGGCGGCCCTCTCGTTCCGCGGGCTGGTCGGCTTCGGCCAGCAGAACCTCGGCCTCTCCGACGGCTGGGAGTACCTCGTGCCGTTCGGTCTGGACGGCGCGGCGATGTTCTCCTCCGTCCTCGCGGTGCGCGAGGCGAGCCACGGTGACGCGGCCCTCGGCTCCCGGATACTCGTGTGGACGTTCGCGGGCGCCGCGGCCTGGTTCAACTGGGTGCACGCGCCCAGGGGCGTCGACCACGCGGGCGCTCCCCAGTTCTTCGCCGGCATGTCGCTGTCCGCGGCCGTCCTCTTCGACCGCGCGCTGAAGCAGACCCGCAAGGCCGCCCTGCGTGAGCAGGGTCTGGTGCCGCGTCCGCTGCCGCAGATCCGTATCGTCCGCTGGCTGCGTGCCCCCCGCGAGACCTACAAGGCCTGGTCGCTGATGCTCCTCGAGGGCGTGCGCAGCCTGGACGAGGCGGTCGACGAGGTGCGCGAGGACAAGCGGCAGAAGGAGACGAACCGGCTGCGCCGCCGCGAGCAGGACCGTCTGGAGCGGGCTCAGCTCAAGGCCATAAGCCGGGGCCACCGCGGCTTCGTCGGACGCGGTCGGCAGGACGAGGTGCAGCACCAGGTCGAGCGCGCCTCCCAGCCCACTGCGGAGCCTGCCATATCGGCGCCGGAGCAGCTGCCCGTACGCCAGCGGCCCTCCCTTCAGCCCGTCCGCAAAGGGTCTGACCCGATCACGGTCGACCTGACCGCGGAGGACGACACAATGGCGCTGCCGCGCCTCGACTCCCTGGAGCGCAAGCTCAAGGACCTCGAGCAGCAGTTCGGCTGATCACCTGCTGCCGTACGGCACCTCGGGACGGGGGCGTGACCTTCAAGGTCACGCCCCCGTCCCGTTGTGTATACGGCCCCGGCCCCCGTCAGGCGGCCTCCGCGTCCAGTTCGAACCACACCGACTTCCCGACCTCGTGCGCCTGCACGCCCCACGCGTCCGCGAGGGAGTCGACCAGCACCAGGCCCCGGCCGTGTGTGCCGTCGCCGGCGCCCGGGGTGCACACCCGCGGTCTGCGGGCCACGAAGTCCCGTACCTCCACCCGCAGTTGGCTCGGTTCCACGACCGCCGTCAGCACCGCCTCGCGATCGGTGTGGACGAGCGCGTTGGTGACGAGTTCGCTGGTGAGCAGTTCCGCTATCTCGGAGCGGCCGGGACGCCCCCAGTGCCGCAGCAGTTCCCGCAGTTCCCTGCGCGCCTCGGGCACCGCCCGCAGGTCCGACCGTCCCAGTCGGCGCCTGAGCTGTGACGGGTGCCCCCGTTCCGTCGTGTCGGTCTCTTCCCCCGCCGTCTGCGCCGAGGAGGCCCCGATGGCCACGGGACCGCCCCCTCGTGCCTGACTGTTCATGACCCCCGCCCGCACGCTGTTGCCGGATCCCCTCCTGATCGAACACGTTCACGGGATCCATGCCCGCTCGGGCACGGGCCAGTCATGTCACGTCGATGACGACCGGGTGTTCGGCCAAGTCCCGGGTCCGCTCCGGCCCGTACGTCGCCGCCCGGACCGTCCCGTACGCGCCAAGGGTGCCGCGGACCCGGCGTGATTCAGCCCCGCACGCAACCCCCCGAGCTGTTTCACGCGGTCCGCGGCACCGGCGAACCTGGCCGAAAGGCGACCTTCCGGCTACTTGCCCCCGAGGCCCTTGGTGCCGATGTGAATGATCTTGTGGGTGGAGCGGGTCATGTCGACGACCAGCTTCGTGGTGACGTTGCGGCTCCAGGTGAGGGTGATGGCGGCCTCCGTGTAGTCGGCCGTGCCGTTGTCCGTGACCTTCCACTTGAGCGGGGTGTTCTGGGCCCGCAGCACGCCGTCCGCGTGCTCCCGGTTCTCCCAGGCCTTGAGCTTCTTCAGGTAGGTCGGGTCGATGTAGTAGGCGCGCAGCGCGGTGGACAGGTGGCCGCTGCCGTCCGGGTCGCTCTCCGCGTCGATGTAGGCGCCGTAGAAGTCGGCGATGCGGGTGATGTTGTCGGCCGGGCTGCCGGCCACGCTGCGCGGAGCGCCGGCCGAGGCCTGGGCGGTGACGCCGAGCCCCAGGGCCACGGCGACGACGCCGGCGGTGAGGACGGCGCGGGTCTTGCTGCTCATGTCTGTTCCCCGTTTTCCGAGTCTCGTGTCTTGCTGTGTTGTGTCTGGCTGTCCTGTGTCAGGGGCCGCCCTCCCCTCCCCCGAGGGAGAGGGCGGCCCCGGTCCTCGTGTGGGTCAGTGGAGCTTGTTCACGGCCGTGGTGGTGGTCTTCTTGAAGGCCTTCACGGGTGCGTCCACGAAGCCGCCGAGCTGCCCCCAGTCCACGACGGTGACGGTGCGACCCTCCCGGCCGATGGAGATCAGCCGGATGTCACTGGCGCCCCAGGCGGTCACGGTGCGCAGGGCGTAGACGTGGGCACCGTCCCCGACCGGGAGGGTGCCGTGGTCCTGGAACGTGGCCTGGATCTGCGGGTCCTCCATCTCGATCCGGTCCGCGCAGGACACGATGTCCTCGTCGAGCTTCGCGAACCGGCCCTTCGCCAGGCGGACGCTGGGCAGTTCGGCACTGATCTGACGGGCACTCGTGTCGAGGTCGGTCCGGAACTTCCGGTACCAGGAGTCCTGGCCGCCACCGAGCCCGACGCCGATGCAGATGTCCTGCTTGACCTCCTCCGGAATGCCGGCGGTGACCTTGCCGGCCGTCCAGGACGTGCCGGCCCGTGGCGGCAGGTCGGCGGCCGCGAGGAAGCCGGGCGCCTTGGGTGCGGCCGCCGCGGGCGCGGCGAGTGCGGTGCCTGCGGCGAGCGCGGCGCCGGCGAGTGCGGTGAGTGCGCCGGCTCTGGTGCGCTTGGGCATGGGTGTTCCCCCGTGGATCGGTGCATGGGTGTGGGCTGCCGCCGACGCGGCCGGCTGGTCGGTCCGGCCCTGCTCGGTGCGGCACCAAGAGCATCGGCCGGCACCGGCGCGGACCGCAACGGCGACCGCCCGTTTCCCGGCCCTGGAACCATCCCAGCCCTGTTGACGTGCAGGTATATGAGTGCCTGGGATGGCGACGACCGGGGGAAGGTGCCCGTGCGCGACGATGTCGAGGAGTTCGCGGCGCTGCTGCGGCAGTTGAAGGACCGTACGGACCGGAGCTACGGCTCGCTGGCCCGCCGCCTGAACATGAACACCTCCACCCTGCACCGCTACTGCGCGGGCGAGGCGGTGCCACTGGACTTCGCCCCGGTGGAGCGGCTGGCGGCGTTCTGCGGGGCGGCACCGGAGGAACGGCTCGCTCTGCACGAGCACTGGCTGCGAGCGGTGGCGGCCCGCCGGCGACCACGCACCGGAGAGGGCGCCGGACCCGCGACGGCGGAAGAGCAGACCCCGCAGGACCCGCAGGACCCGCAGGCCGTCGCCGAGCCGTTGGCGGAAGCGGCGCCCGTCGCCCGCCCCTGGTACCGGCGGCGGCGCACGCTGGTCGCCTCGGCCGTGGTCACCGTGGTGCTGGCGACGCTGGGCAGCCTGGCCGCGCTCCCGGACAACCGGTCGGCCGGCGGCAGCGCGGCCCGGGACACCGGCTCCTCCACCACGACCGCCGCCGGCGACGCCGAGCGCCACGGCAGCGGCGCGACCGGCCCGGCGCCGAACCCCACCTCGGCCACCCCGTCCGCCTCGTCCCCGTCGGGCGGCGCGCGGCCCTCCTCGTCCGCCTCCGGCGGGACCTCCCCCACCGCCCGGGCCACGACCGGCGTTCCGCTCACCTGGACCGCGAACTCCCAGCTCTGGGAACTGGGCTGCGACCACGACTACGTCATCGACAAGCAGCCGGCCCAGGTCCCGCCGCCGCCCGCCCCGCAGGACGCCGGCACCTGGGCGGCCACCCAGAACGCGGTGCACGGCGGCAACACCATGGTGGACGTCTCCGTGCAGGGCCGTTCGTCCACCGCCGTCGTCCTGCAGGACCTGCGGGTGCGCGTCGTCGGCCGTACGGCCCCCGCGCCCGGTATCGCCTACTCCATGGCCGACGGGTGCGGCGGCGGGCTCACCCCGCGCTACTTCGACGTGGACCTGGACAAGGACCGCCCCATCGCCCGCCCGGTGGCCGGTGAGGGCCCCGACGGGAAGACCGTCTCGACGATGCACCTGCCCTACCGGGTGTCCGCCACCGACCCCGAGGTGCTGCGCGTCAAGGCGAGCACGGTCGGCTGCGACTGCCGCTGGTACCTCGAACTCGACTGGTCGTCACAGGGCCGCAGCGGCACGGTCCGGATCGACGACCACGGCCGCCCGTTCCGCACCAGCTCCATCAAGGGCCTGCCGCACTACTGGTACGGCTTCGTGGACGGTGTCCGCCAGTGGGTGCCGACCGACTGAACAAGGAATCCTGTCACGGCCTGGGCACGTTGCGCAGGTTGGAGCGGGCCATCTGGACCATCCGGCCCACGCCGCCGTCGAGGACCATCTTGGACGCGGAGAGCGCGAAGCCGGTGACCATCTCGGCCTTGATCTTCGGCGGGATGGACAGCGCGTTGGGGTCGGTGACCACGTCGACCAGGGCCGGGCCCTTGTGGTTGAAGGCGTCCTTGAGCGCGCCCGCGAGCTGCTTGGGCTTCTCGACCCGCACCCCGTAGGCTCCGCAGGCCAGCGCCACGGCGGCGAAATTGGGATTGGTGTTGGCGGTGCCGTACGCGGGCAGCCCCGCGACCAGCATCTCCAACTCGACCATGCTCAGCGCGGAGTTGTTGAACAGCACCACCTTCACCGGCAGGTCGTACTGGACGAGGGTGAGGAAGTCGCCCATCAGCATGGCGAATCCGCCGTCCCCGGACATCGACACGACCTGCCGCCGCCGGTCGGTGAACTGGGCGCCGATCGCCATCGGCAGCGCGTTGGCCATCGAGCCGTGCGAGAAGGAACCGATGACCCGGCGGCGGCCGTTGGGCGAGATGTAGCGGGCCGCCCACACGTTGCACATGCCGGTGTCGACCGTGAACACCGCGTCGTCGGCGGCGAGTTCGTCGAGGACCGAGGCCACGTACTCCGGATGGATCGGGACGTGCTTCTCGACCTTCCGGGTGTACGCCTTCACCACCCCCTCCAGCGCGTCCGCGTGCTTCTTGAGCATCCGGTCGAGGAACCGCCGGTTCTCCTTGGCCCGCACCCGCGGCACCAGACAGCGCAGCGTCTCGCGCACGTCCCCCCACACCGCCAGGTCGAGGCGGGAGCGGCGGCCAAGGACCTCGGGGCGGACGTCGACCTGCACGATCTGCACGTCGTCGGGGAGGAAGGCGTTGTACGGGAAGTCGGTGCCGAGCAGGATCAGCAGGTCGCACTCGTGGGTGGCCTCGTAGGCGGCGCCGTAGCCGAGCAGTCCGCTCATGCCGACGTCGTACGGGTTGTCGTACTGGATCCACTCCTTGCCGCGCAGGGCGTGGCCGACCGGGGACTTGATCCGCTCCGCGAGTTCCATGACCTCCGCGTGGGCGCCGGCCGTGCCGCTGCCGCAGAACAGGGTCACCTTGTCCGCCGCGTCGATCATCGCGACGAGCCGGTCGAGTTCCTCGTCGCCGGGGCGGACGGTGGGCCGGGAGGTGACGATGGCGGCCGAGGCGGACTGCTCGGGCGCGGGCTGGTCGGCGATGTCGCCCGGCAGCGAGACGACGCTCACGCCGCTGCGGCCGACCGCGTGCTGGATGGCGGTCTGGAGGAGGCGGGGCATCTGCTTCGGACTGGAGATCAGCTCGCTGTAGTGGCTGCACTCCTGGAAGAGCCGGTCCGGGTGGGTCTCCTGGAAGTAGCCCAGGCCGATCTCGCTGGACGGGATGTGGGAGGCGAGGGCCAGCACCGGGGCCATCGAGCGGTGGGCGTCGTACAGGCCGTTGATCAGGTGCAGGTTGCCCGGGCCGCAGGAGCCGGCGCAGGCCGCCAGCGACCCGGTGATCTGGGCCTCGGCGCCGGCCGCGAAGGCGGCGGTCTCCTCGTGGCGGACGTGGATCCAGTCGATGGCGGAGTTACGGCGGACGGCGTCCACGACCGGGTTGAGGCTGTCGCCGACGACGCCGTAGAGGCGGCGCACGCCGGCGCGGACGAGGATGTCGACGAACTGCTCGGCGACGTTCTGCTTGGCCATGGCGGTCGGGCACCCTTCGGCTACGCGGATATCCGGCTCCCCCCTCCCTCCCCCGCGATGCCCTTCCATGTATCCACAGCCGCCGCGCTCACGCCTCCCAGACGGCCGCCGCCGTACGGTCGTCGGCGTATCCCTTGACCCGTACCTGGGCGTCCGCGAGGAACGCGGCGAGGCCCGGCGGGGTGCGGCCGGACCAGCGCCGGGCCAGGTAGGCGCAGAGTGCGGGCTCGCCGCGCAGCGGGTCGGCGAGGCCGCCCGTGCACATCACGAGCGCATCACCCGGGCGGGCTACCGAGGCCCGGAACAGGAACGGGTCGCGGGGCGGCTCGGGGGCCGGTTCGTAGGGGCTCGGCGGGGTCGGGATGCCGAGGTCCATGGTGAGCCGGTCGCCGTCCGGGGTCTCGGAGGGCAGCGAGCCGAAGCCGAGCACGGGTTCGCCGGCGGTGTCGGTGTCGACGCGCGGTTCGATGTCCTGCCACTCGCCGCCCCGGAGCCGGAACAGCCCGCCCTCGCCGACGCCGAAGAAGACGCGGGTACGGCACTGGGGGTGGGCGGGGATCAGGAGGCAGCGCAGGCTGGCCGTGTACTCCTCGGCGGCGATGCCCTGTTCGGCGGCGCTGGCGCGGAGCTTGCCGAGGCTGCGGTCGGTGAGCCGGTGCAGCCCGGACTTGAGGTCGCCGCGCCGGGCGGCCTGGATGTCCTCGGTGAGCCGCTGGTGGCTGCGGCCCACGGCCCGGGCGATCCACTCGCACACCTCGGCGGCGGCCCGGTGCGCGCCGGGGGTGGCCCGGGCGCCGGTGGCCATGGCGACGAGGACCAGGGCCTGCTCGCCGGCCCCGAACCGGGCGGTGAGCAGGGCGTCGCGGCGCGGCTCGCCCCGGAACCGGGCGGAGTCGCCGCGCTGGGAGACGGCCCGCAGGGTGCAGGCGCCGTACCGGGCGCCGTCCAGGACGGTGTCGGCTACCAGGTCGTCCAGTTCGTCGGGGTCGGCGGCGGGCAGGGCGGTGGGCTCTGCGTCGTAGGTGGGCGGTCCGGAGCCGACGTAGTCCACGGAGGAGGCCGAGGCGGCGGACCCGGCCGGGGTGGCCACGGCGGGCGGGGCGTCCGGGACCTCCAAGGCGCCCCAGGCGTCCAAGGCGTCCGCGCCCGCCAGGGCTGCCGTTTCCGCCCTTTCCGCCGGTGCTGCCTGTGCTGCCATTGCTGTCGGTGCTTCCGGAGTGGCATGCGGCGGCAGCGCCGGCAGGTCGGGGCGGGTCGCGGGGTGGGCGTCGGCCGGGGCGTCGGCCGGGGCGTCGTCGTCCGCCTCCAGCAGCTCCTGGTCCTCCTCGTCCCACGGCCAGGTCTTCGGAGCGGGCCTGGTGTCCTCCGCGGGGGCGGCGGCCGCCCGCTGTGCCGGCACGGTCGGCGGTGCCTGCTCGTCGCCCGGTTCCGCGGTGACGCCCCGCCGTCCCCCCACCGTCTTCTTCGCCGAGGCGAAGCGGTCGTCCAGGGAATCGGGTGCGGCCGTGGGTCCGGTGTCCTCGGTGGAGTCGTCGTACAACTGCCCCCACCAGTCGTCGTCATGACGGGTGGGCCTACCCCCTGGCTGGCTCATGCCCCTAATTGTCCACCGCACGGGCCGGATGAAAACGGGGCATCCGGAAAATCCCGCACCCGACCTCGTCTCGAACGGCGCGTCGAGGGACATCTCGAACACCCGTACAAGGAAAGGGAATCGACGACACGCGCGGGACGAGCGGCACGGACGACGCGGGCGCGACGGCCGAAAGGGACGGGGCGCGGCCGACGGAGGTGACGGAAGCGCCGGGGCTGACACGTGTGAGTCGCCGGGTGGTCCCACCCCCCACGGGAGAACCACCCGGCGACACCGGAGTGACCGGCCCCAGATCCCCTACGCGTACGCGCGTCATGGGGCCGGTCACCGTTCGCACGGCCGAACGCCGGGGCGTCGGCCGGAAGGCCAGATTGTGACGGGTCTTCCTGGCGGTCAGCTGTGAACGACGGATCGGTTTCCCGTGCGAAGGTGCTGCGGTGACGTGATCTTGGCAGAGTGACGCGCGGTACGGCGATGATGTGCCCCGGCGGGTTTGCGCCGTGGCCGGTTCCCGCCATGCCATCGGGGATCGAGGGAGGATTGCGGGTCGATGCTGGCAGCGCTGGGGCTGGACGAACGGGACGAGTCGGCGTACCGGGCGCTGGTGTCCGCGGGCGCCTCCGACGTGCCCGGCCTGGCACGGCGGCTGACGCTGGCGGAGCCGGACACCGAGCGGGCGCTGCGCCGGCTGGAGCGGCACGGGCTGGCCGCCCGGTCCTCGGGACGGCCGGGCCGCTGGGTGGCGGCGCCGCCCGGGGTCGCGCTGGGCGCGCTGCTCACCCAGCAGCGGCACGAGCTGGAGAAGGCGGAGCTGGCGGCGGCGCTGCTCGCGGAGGAGTACCGGGCGGCGGCCGCCGAGCCCGCGGTGCGGGACCTGGTGGAGGTGGTGACCGGTGCCCCGGCCGTCGCCCGGCGGTTCCTCCAGCTCCAGCTGGGCGCCCTGGACGAGGTGTGCGCACTGGTCACGGACAAGCCGGTGGCCGTCACCGGGGCGGAGAACGACGCGGAGGAACAGGCCGCGCACCGGGGTGTCCGCTACCGGGTGGTGGTGGAGCGGCCGGCGCTCGACCTGCCGGACGCGATCACGGAGCTGACGGCGGCCCTGGGCCGGGACGAGCAGGTGCGGGTGGCGGAGCGGGTGCCGACGAAGCTGGTGGTCGCCGACCGCTCGCTGGCGCTGGTCCCGCTCACCTCCCGCACCTCGGAACCCGCCGCGCTGGTGGTGCACGCCAGCGGCCTGCTGGAACTCCTCTGCGGCCTGTTCGAGTCGGTGTGGCGGGAGGCGCTGCCGCTGCGCCTCGGCGCGAGCGGGGTGCGCGAGGAGCAGCCGGACGGCCCCGACGCCACCGACCTGGAGGTGCTCTCGCTCCTGCTGGCCGGCCTGACCGACGCGAGCGTCGCCAAGCAGCTGGACCTCGGCCTGCGGACGGTGCAGCGCCGGGTGAAGCGGCTGATGGAGCTGGCCGGGGTGGCGACCCGGCTGCAGCTGGGCTGGCACGCGTACGAGCGGGGCTGGGTGACCCGGAACTGACCTGCGCGTCCCGCGGTCGTCCGGCACTCTGGGCAGATGGGAGCAGGGGAACTCCTGCTGGTCGGCCTGGTGCTGGTGCTCGGCCTGTGCGGGGTACTGGTGCCCGGGGTGCCGGGGACGGGACTGGTGTGGGCCGCGGTGCTGTGGTGGGCGCTGTACGACCCGCGCCCGGTGGCGTGGTCGGTCCTGGTCGGGGCCACCGTGGTGCTGCTGACGGCGCTGGTGGTCCGCTGGGTCCTGCCCCCGCGCCGGCTCCGGGCGAGCGGCGCCACCTCCCGGATGGCCGTGTACGCCGGCACCGGCGCCGTCCTCGGCTTCGTCCTGCTCCCCGTCGTCGGCGCGATCCCCGGTTTCATGGCCGGGATCTACCTGCACGAGCGCCTCCGTCTCGGCCGGCCCGCCGAGGCGCGGGCCGCCCTGCGCACCACGATGAACGCGGGCGGCTCCAGCGTGCTGGCCGAGTTCCTCGCGTGCCTGCTGGTCACGGCCGGCTGGCTGACCGCTGTGATCTGGACCACGGGCTGAGGGCTGAAGGCTGAGGGCTGAGGGCTCAGAGCAGGTCGGCGAGCGGGACGGCGTCGGCCAGGGCGCGCGCGCCTGCGTCGTTGAAGTGCAGGTGGTCGCCGGGGTCGTAGGCGGGCCGGATGCGGTCGGGCTGCTGCGGATCCCGGACGACGGCGTCGAAGTCGACGTACGCGTCGAAGATCTGCCCGGTGCGGATCAGCGTGTTCACCTGCTGCCGTACCGCCTCCCGGGCGTCGGTGTACGCGCTGTACCCGGCGTACGGCGTGAGGGTCGCGCCGACCACCCGGATGCCCCGCTCGTGGGCACGGGTCACGATGGTCCGGTAGGCCCGGACGAAGTCGTCGGGGTCGGTGGTCTCCGGGGTGCCCTTGATGTCGTTGATGCCTTCGAGGAGGACCAGGGTCCGGACCCCGCTGCGGTCGAGCGCGTCGGCGTCCAGGCGGTTGAGGGCTCCCGGTCCTCCGGTGCTGTCGAGCATGAGCCGGTTGCCGGAGATGCCGGCGTTGAGGACACCGATCGGGAAGGGCCGCAGGCGGTCCGCGAGGCGGTCGGGCCAGCGGTGGTCGGCGTCCATGCTGGTGCCGTTGCCGTCGGTGAGGGAGTCGCCGAAGGCGACCACGGTGCCGCGGGTCACGGCCTGCACGTCGACGCCGGTGACGTAGTACCAGTGGCCGGTGGTGGCGGTGTAGGCGTCCCCGTCCTCGTCGTCGGCCCGCCCGGCGCCGTCCTTGGCGAGGTAGCTGGTCCGCAGCGCGACCCGGTGGTAGGTGGCGGGCCCGGAGTCGCCGGGGGTCTCGACGCTGACCAGCAGATCGGCGGCGGCCGGGACGGCGAGCGGCACCGGGTCGCTGACCAGGTCCTGCCCGACGGGGACGACGGCGGTGCCGGCGCCCGTGAAGGTGGCGGCGCGCATCGACCCGGGTACGGCGTCCGGGCCGTCGCCCTGCCGCAGGGCGACGGTGACGGCTCCGAGCCGGAGCGGGGCGCTGCCGAGCCGGTTGCTGACCCGCACGCGGACCGCGCTGCCGCCGATGCTCAGGTGAACGACGTTGCGGAACGCGGCGCCGGGCACCGCCGGGTCGGTACCGGAGGGCGCGGCCTCCCAGCTTCCCGCCCAGAGCGAGGGCCCGGCGTCGGCACCGGCCCGCCCGGTCACCGCCACCACCAGCAACAACGCCACCGCGAGCAGCCGCCCGACCCTGCGCATCCAACCTGCCCTTCCGAAGGCCCACTGGAGGGGAAGGTGACATACGGGCGATGCCGCGAACGGCAACTCGACCGGGAGACCACTCAGGTGGCCGAGCGCGGACGGGATCGGCCGGAGGGGTGGTGGCGGTGGTGGTTCGGCTGCGGGTGGGTGGGGCTGGTCGCGCAGTTCCCCGCGCCCCTGAAGGGGCGCTGCCCCAGCCCCTTCTCTCAAGCCGCGGGCAGGCGTGCCGCAGGGCGGCACGGGTGGGCGCGGGCGGCGCCCGGCCAGCGCCGGTCGAGCGGTCCCCGCGCCCGTTCCCGGAACTCCTTCAGTTCACCGGCGAAGCAGGCCCCGAGCTGCTCCTCGGCTCTCCGTCCACCAGCAGATGCCGGACGGCGTACGACCGCCAGGGCCGCCACTCGTCCGGTACGTCGAGTCCGGGCGGGGCGACGTCGGGGTCGGCGAGGGCGCGGACGCGGACGGTGGCGAGGGTGCCCGGGTCCATCCCGGGCAGCGCCCGCAGCGCCGCCTCCGCCTCGTCCCGGTCGGCGCCCGGATCCAGCCGTACCGTCCCGTCGGCGAGGGCCGCGGCCAGCGCGCCGAGGCTGCCGTCGGGCTCCGCTTCCGCGAGCACCGCGGGCTCGGGGAAGAGGTGGGTGAGACCGCCGGACGGCGCGTCCAGCGCCTTGCCGTACCGCTGCACCAGCCGCTCGGCGGCCTCGGTGCCGACGAGCGCCCGTACGGCGGCCTCGGCCGGGTCGGCGGCGCCGGGTGACCGCAGCCCCGGCCGGGCGGCGACCAGCGGAGCGAGCCGCGGGTCGTCGGCGAGCCGTTCGTCGACGGCGTACGGGTCGGCGTCGAGGTCGAAGAGCCGGCGCAGCCGCTGTACGGCGGTGGTCAGGTCGCGCGGGTCGGTGAGGCGCAGCCGGACGTCGAGCCAGCCGCCGGGATGGGCGCCGAGGCCCGTGGCGGTGGTACCGGTCCGCTCCTCGACGGCGACGACGGCGTGGCCGTACGGCAGTCGCAGGGTACGGCGGTAGGTGCGCGTGCCGGGGAGGCCGGTGACCTCCTCCACGCCGGGTACGGATTCCCGCGCCAGCAGGTCGAAGACGGGGCCGGCCTGGTACGGGCCGCGGTGGGCGAGGCGCAGCGGGATCCCGGTGGCGGGGGAACCGCGCCGTGCGCCCCGGCCGCCGGGCGCGGCCTCGCGCAGCCCGCTCGGGGTGGTGGCGTACACGGCGCGGACGGTGTCGTTGAACTGCCGGACACTGGCGAATCCGCTCGCGAACGCGATCTCCGTGATCGGCAGCCCGGTGGTCTGGAGCAGCGTGCGCGCGGTGTGCGCCCGCTGGGCCCGGGCGAGGGCGACGTGGCCGGCGCCGAGCTCGGCGGTGAGTTGCCGCTGCACCTGGCGTGCGCTGTAGCCGAGCCGGTCGGCGAGCCCGCCGACGCCCTCCCGGTCCACGACGCCGTCGCCGATCAGCCGCACGGCCCGGCCGACGACGTCGGCGCGGACGTTCCACTCGGCGGACCCGGGCACGGCGTCCGGGCGGCAGCGGCGGCAGGCCCGGAAGCCGGAGCCCTGGGCGGCCGCGGCGGTGGGGAAGAAGCGGACGTTGCGCCGCTTCGGGGTGACGGCGGGGCAGCTGGGACGGCAGTAGATCCCGGTGGTCTCGACGGCGAAGAAGAACGCGCCGTCGAACCGGGCGTCCCGGCTGCGGACCGCCTCGAACCTGGTGTCTTCGTCCATCACGGTTCAAGTGTGGACGAGGGGAGGAGAGCGGGCTGGCGGGAATCGGACATGACGCTGGAACGCTCCCCGGCCGCCACTGCTACTGCTACTGCTACCGCCAACGGCCCCGTTTCGCCTCCATCGCCGCCTTCCCCTCCGCGCCCTTCTTCTTCCAGTCCTTCTTGATCTCGGACCGGAGCCGCGCATCGGTCTTCGCGACGATCCACTGGTTCTCCCGCACGAGCTTGCGGTAGCTCTCCAGCCGGCGCACCGGCAGTTCCCCGGACTCCACCGCGGAGCGCACCGCGCAGCCCGGCTCGCTCTCGTGCCCGCAGTCGGAGAACCGGCACTCCTCCGCGAGTTCCTCGATCTCGGAGAACACCTGCCCGACCCCGGTCTCGGCGTCGAACAGGCCGACGCCGCGCAGCCCCGGCGTGTCGATCAGGACTCCCCCGCCCGGGAGCGCGAGGAGGTTGCGGGTGGTGGTCGTGTGCCGGCCCTTGCCGTCGACGTCCCGGGCGGCCCGGACGTCCATCACGTCCTCCCCGAGGAGCGCGTTGGCGAGGGTGGACTTGCCCGCGCCGGACTGGCCGAGCAGCACCGACGTACCGGAGCCGACGAGGGCGACCAGCGTGTCCAGGCCGTCGCCCGCGTGCGCGCTGACCGTGAGGACGGGCACGCCCGGGGCCGTCGTCCCGACGTCCTGGACGAGGTGCCCGAGGGTCACCGGGTCCGGTACCAGGTCGGCCTTGGTGAGGACCACGACCGGCTGCGCCCCGGACTCCCAGGCCAGCGCCAGGAACCGCTCGATGCGGCCGAGGTCGAGTTCGACGGCGAGGGACACCGCGACGATCGCGTGGTCGACGTTGGCCGCGAGGATCTGCCCCTCGGACCGTTTGGAGGAGGTGGAGCGCACGAAGGCCGTGCGCCTGGGCAGCAACGTCCGCACGTACCGCGGATCGTCGGAATCGGGGTCGACGGCGACCCAGTCTCCCGTACACACGATCTTCATCGGGTCACGGGGCACGACGAACTCGGTGTCGGCACGGACGACGCCTGCCGGAGTGACGACATCGCACTGGCCACGGTCGACCCGCACAACACGGCCGGGTACCAGCCCCAGTTCGGCGTGCGGAGCGAATTCAGCGGTCCAGCCTTCATCCCACCCGTAGGAGGCGAGGGCGTGCCGACCGTCGGAGGTGGAGGAGGCGTTGAGCGAGGTGTGGAACAAGGGGAACCCTTCGAAGGGTGGCCCCGGCGGCGCGCTCGGCGCGTGGAGGATGTGTCGGGTGTCAGCCGGAGACCACAGGGGTGGAAACGATGATGAACTCCTGAATGCGGGCAGCGCCCGTCACCGTGACAGTCATCAATGTCCTCACCTCCTGGTTTCTCGACGAGCCGACACTGTTCCCTCGGGAACGGAACACGACCGTGCCCCGGGAACGGGGAAACCGTAGCCCCGCCCCGGGGCACTGCGCCAGCGATTAACCCGGCCGCGGCCGGGGTCGGGTCAGGCGGTGGCCACCGCGCACTGGCCTCGGTCGGCCTTCGCCGGCCCGGCCGCGCTGGGACGGACCTCGAAGTCGAACATGGCGGTGGGTACGTACAACGAGCAGCAGGCGTTGGGGATGTCGACGATGCCGCTGATACGTCCCTCTATGGGGGAGGAGCCGAGCAGCAGGTAGGCCTGCTCTCCGCTGTAACCGAACTTCTTGAAGTACTCGACGGCGTTGAGGCAGGCCCGGCGGTAGGCCAGCGTCGCGTCCAGGTAGTAGTTCGTGTCCGTGTCGTGGTCGACGGAGATGCCGATGAAGGTGAGGAACTCCGTGTACCTCGGCTCGACGTTGCCCGGAATGAACACCGGGTTGGTGGAGATGCCGTACGTCTCCATGCCGCCCTTGATCAGGTCGACGTGGAAGTCGATGAAGCCGCCCATCTCGATGGCGCCGCAGAAGGTGATCTCTCCGTCGCCCTGACTGAAGTGCAGGTCGCCTCCGGAGAGTTTGGCGTCCTTGACGTGCACGGGGTAGAAGACCCGCGAACCGCGTGTGAAGTTCTTGATGTCCTGGTTGCCTCCGTTCTCGCGGGCCGGCACCGTGCGGGCGCCTTCCGCGGCGATGCGCCTGGCGAGGTCTCCGGTGGCCGTGCCCGCCAGTGCGTTGGTGGTGTCCGGCGGTACGGCGAGCGGCGGGACCCGGTTCGGGTCGGTGTCGATCAGCGCCTGCTCGCGGGCGTTCCAGCGGGCGAGCATCTCGGCGGACGGGGCGGTTCCGAACAGCCCGGGGTGGGTGATGCCGGTGAAGCGGATCCCGGGAAGGTGGCGGGAGACGGCCTGCTGTCCGTGGAAGTCCCAGATCGCTTTGTAGGCGTCCGGGAAGTAGTCGGTCAGGAAGCCGCCGCCGTTGGCCTTGGCGAAGATGCCGGTGTAGCCCCAGCCCTGTCCTGCCGCGTCCCCGGTCTGCTGCGGCACGGGGCCGAGGTCGAGGATGTCGACGACGAGCAGGTCGCCGGGTTCGGCGCCCTCCACGCCTATCGGCCCGCTGAGCATGTGAGGGATGGTCAGGTCGATGTCGCGTACGTCGTCGGCGGTGTCGTTGTTGCCGACCTGGCAGTCGGTCCAGTCGCGGCACTCCATGCGGAACTCCGCTCCCGGCTTCACCATGGCGACGGTGGGGACGTCCGGATGCCACCTGTTGTGTCCGGGAACATCCTGGTCACGCATCGACTTGCTCTGGTCCACACTGAAGAGAATTTCAGGCATGAGAACTCCTCTTTTCTGATTCGGTCACGTTGCTGCGCCCGCGCCTCCGACCCGCGGGGCGGCCTGGGTCGGCCGCGGCGTTCTGTGGGTGCGCGGCCACAGCCCCGCGAACGCCACCAAGCCGAAGACCGCCAGTGCGACGGCGATCTCGGTGGGGTGTTTCCAGTAGCCGGAGAGCAGCAGGCCGGCGGGAATCACACCGGTGACCCAGCCCTCGATCGCCGTGACCCAACCGGTATAGATCTTGAGGTCGTCCTTCTTGAGACCGAGCAGCAGGAAGAACAGGAACCACAGGTAGGCCCAGTAGAGCCAGATGACTCCGAAGGGGTAATCCTTGAAGAGCCGGAAATTGACGAACGAATACCCCAGGGCGACAACTGCCACGAACAGCGAGTAGTAGCCGACGCCGGTGCTGTCGAGACCGGCGAGCAGGCCGATGCCCACGTAGAGATAGGTGAAGCCGAAGAGGTAGATTCCGGATGCCGCCAGGATCTTCATGGGGTCGTCGGCGGCGGTGAAGATGAGGTAGGTCGGCGTCAGCACCTGCAGTGCGCCCACGAAAAGGTTGAACACCGCACCCGATCGGGCGTCGACCTTCCCGAGCAGCAGCAATCCGTTCATGAAGAGCACCGCACCGACAAAGAGCAGTCCCACGTTTCCCACGGGGACGCACCTCCTCAGTCCGCGTGGGGAGTGGAATCGCGTGGCGTCAGAGCCGCTGACGAGCTGCCGAGGGCACGGCTCGGCTCCCGGCCCGCGTTGCGTGATTCCGCATTCCGCACACCGCTGCGGGAACGACGCCGTGTTCCGACGCCGAAACCCGCGTGAGACGTTCCGCCTTGTCCACCACCGCCTTCACCACCGACTTCAGGGACGCGGCAGCCGCGAGAGCGCGGGGTGCGGCGGCACCCTTCTGCGGGGCGGCAGTTGGGAGACCACTGCCGGGGCTTCACGCGCCCGCTCCTCCTGGAGACGGAGGGCGGCGACCGCGTGCGAGGTCCGCGTGAGGCCGGGCGAGGAGTACACACGTCTCGCAGCGCCTGCGCACACAGGGCAGCCGAAAGCGGTGGGCGCGGTCCCGATCGCCAACTTCACATCGAAAGGCCCACATCGGCTGCAGAGATATTCGTAGGTTGCCATCAGCAGCCTCCGGATGCCGGTGTACACCGGCACATCCGGGTGCGTGCGATGCGCACGCCACAGCGCATTTCCTGCCTTCAAGGAGACGTCTCGGAAATCCCGATGTCAAGGACCGGACGACGGGGCGCGGGATTGCAGTGGCGACGCACGCTCGACTAAAATTCAAGATCATCGGTGTCGGACCGGTCTGCTGGTGCCCTGCCCGTCCTGTCGGAGCAGTGGCCCCGCCGATGGAGGACGGCCATGGCAAAAATCCTTGCGGTGCTCTATCCGGACCCCGTGGGCGGTTATCCCCCCGACTACGCCCGCGACGAGATTCCCACCATCACCGGCTATCCGGGCGGTCAGACCGCGCCGACCCCGCAGGCCGTCGATTTCGCCCCGGGACACCTCCTCGGCTGCGTCTCAGGGGAACTGGGACTGCGCCGGTTCCTGGAGGACCGGGGTCACACCCTCGTCGTCACGAGCGACAAGGAAGGGGCGGACTCCGCCCTGGACCGCGAGCTGCCCGACGCCGACGTGGTCGTCTCGCAGCCGTTCTGGCCCGCCTATCTGACCGCCGAACGCATCGCCGCCGCTCCCCGGCTCAGGCTCGCGATCACCGCGGGGATCGGGTCGGACCACGTCGACCTGCCGAGCGCCATCGCCCACGGCATGACCGTGGCCGAGGTGACGTTCAGCAACAGCATCAGCGTCTCGGAACACGCCGTGATGCAGATTCTCACCCTGGTGCACAACTACCTACCGGCTCACGAGTGGGTGACCGCCAGGAAGGGCTGGAACATCGCCGACAGCGTCTCGCGCGCCTACGACCTTGAGGGCATGGACGTCGGCGTCCTCGGCTCCGGCCGCATCGGCAAGGCGGTACTGCGCCGCCTCAAGCCGTTCGACGTCACGCTGCACTACTGCGACGTGCACCGGCTGCCCAAGGAGGTCGAGGAGGAGCTGGAGCTGACCTGGCATCCCGACGCCCGTTCGCTGGCCTCCGCCGTCGACGTGCTCTCGATCCACACTCCGCTGCACCCGCAGACGCAGAACCTCTTCGACGACGAGCTGATCGGGGCCATGAAGCGCGGTTCGTACATCGTGAACACCGCCCGGGCACTCATCGTCAACCGGGACGCCGTCGTGCGGGCCCTCGACAGCGGCCAACTGGCCGGTTACGCCGGCGACGTCTGGTACCCGCAGCCGCCACCGCCGGACCATCCCTGGCGCACCATGCCCCACGAGGCGATGACACCGCACGTGTCCGGGTCGACCCTCTCGGCGCAGGCACGCTACGCAGCCGGTACGCGGGAGATCCTGGAGTGCTGGCTCGACGGCCGTCCCATCCGCCCGGATTACCTGATCGTCGAAGGCGGTGGGCTCGCCGGGACGGGAGCGAGTTCCTACACGGTCGCCGGATGACCGCGACGGGCGAGAGCGCCGTCCGACGGACGGGAAAACAGCCGCGGATTCAATAGAAGATCTACCGCTCCGGCTGTGAGCCGGTTCACCCGGGATTTACTGGACGGGCCCGGGCGGAGCCTTTAGCGTCCATAAACAGATTGCTTTTCATTATCTGGAGACACCGGCGCCGCGGGTAATCCCGCGTAAAAAACCAGGCGACCGCCGGAAAGGTGGATCAGTGAGCATGGACGCGGTATGGGTCCGGGGCGTAACCGGCATTCAGATGCACCACGTGACCGACCTTCAGGATGCCGGCAGGTTTTTGGGCAATGCGGCGATGGCGCTGCGGGCCGCGCACGTGAGGACCGGCGCCGACCGGTACTCCGGCATCGCCGCCGAACTCAAGGCTCTGGTGGAGCGAGTGCGTGAGCTGGAGGACGAGGCGCGGTCGAGCATGCACGAACTGCACTCCACCGACCCCGAGCGGTTCATCCGGTGCCGGGACGGCCACGAGCCGTGGCCGGGTGAGATCCCGGCCGGTTTCATCCCGCGCCACACCTGCAAGGACGAGTGTCTCTACCACGACCGCGAGGTCCTCGACGCCATCATGCAGTGCACCTGCGGCCGGCCGCCGTGCCGGGCCTGCGAGATCGGCGGGAAGCTCTGACGAGCCCCAGGGCTCCGATGGCCGAGCCGGATCGAAACACCACCTGATCACGTAAGGCCGCGCATGCCCCGCGCGGCCCGCGGCTGGTGTCGTACCGGGCACGGAATGGTTGCGGCCTGGGCTTCCCGCGGTGTCCGCGTCCGGGGTGGGGAAGCATGACGGCCATGAGCCGAGACCGCTACGTCGACTTCCTGCGCGCGTGGGCGATCGTGCTGGTGGTGCTCGGCCACTGGCTGATCACCGCCCTGGTCCGGGAGCCCGGCGGACGGATCACCGCCCCGGAGCTGCTGGCGGACGTTCCCTGGACCCAGTGGCTGACCCTCGCGTTCCAGATCATGCCGCTGTTCTTCCTGGCCGGGGGCCATGCCGCGGGCGGTTCCTGGTCACGTGCCCGGGCGGCCGGGGGTACGCCCGCGGGCTGGCTGGGGCGGCGGGCGCTGCGGCTGCTTCTTCCGGTGGCCGTCTACAGCGGTGCGGTGTTCCTCGCGGTCGGTGTCTGCTCTGCGGTCGGCGTGGACCCGGACACGCTGGCGCTGGTGGGCTGGGCGATGGCGATGCAGTTCTGGTTCCTGCCGGTGTATCTGCTGCTCAGTGCCCTGACGCCGGCGCTGTACGCGGCGCACCTGCGCTGGGGGCCGCGCGTCCCGCTCGCGATGGGGGCGGTCGCCGTGGCGGCCGACGCGCTCGTGGTGACGGTGCACGCTCCGTACGCGGGGCTGCTGAACTACGTACTGGTGTGGGGTGTCGCCTACCAGTTGGGGTTCTGCTGGCGGGACGGTCTGCTGACCGGCCGCCGGCTCGTGCCGCTCGCGATGGCGGCGGGCGGCGGGCTGGCGTTCGCCGCGCTCGTGGCCCTCGGGCCGTTCCCGGTCAGCCTGATCCTGGTGACCGGGCAGAGCCCCAGCAACACCGATCCGCCGTCGGCCGCGATGCTGGCGTGGCTGGTCGCCCAGGTCGGCCTGAGCCTCCTCGCCGCGCCGCCGCTGCGGCGGCTGCTGGACCGCGAGCGGGTGTGGCGGGTGGTCCGTCCCGTGGGCGGGGCCAGCATGACGCTGTATCTGTGGCACATGCTGCCGGTGCTGGTTGTCGCCGCCGCGTTCTACCTGACCGGCCTCGCGCCCGAGCCGACGCTCGGGTCCGCGGCATGGTGGGGGCTGCGCGTGCCGTGGCTGCTGGTGCTCGGCGCCGTCCTGGCGTGCGTCGTGTCGGCGCTGAGGCCGCTGGAGCGCGGGCTGGGCGTGGTGTACGGGCGGACCGTTCCGGACGCCGGCCTGCGCCGGGCCTGGCCGCTGTGGCTCGGCCTGGCCATGAACGTCGCCGCGCTGGGCCGCCTCGCCGTGCAGGGCTTCGCGCCGGACGGGCGGCTCCCCGTGCTGCCCGCACTGGGCCTGCTGCTGGGCACGGCGCTGGTCATGCTGCCCCGGTGGACGGCGCCGGACCTGCGGGAACAGTCCCGGGCCACGAGGACTCCGGACCGGGTGTGAGCGTACCCGGCACGCCGCGGTGATCCGCCCCCGGACCGCCGGGCTGTGCTACGGTTGTCGAGTTGCAGTTGTGGTACCCATGAACCTATGTGCACCTGACGGGAATATTTCTCTCCTGCAGGTGCATTAGTTGTTTTTTCCGGCATCTCCGGATGGGGCCTCTGCCTACAGAAGGAGAAGGTCATGGCACAGGGAACCGTGAAGTGGTTCAACGCCGAAAAGGGTTTCGGCTTCATCCAGCAGGACGGCGGCGGCCCCGACGTCTTCGCTCACTACTCGAACATCCAGTCCCAGGGTTTCCGTGAGCTCCAGGAGGGCCAGCGGGTCTCCTTCGACGTCACGCAGGGCCAGAAGGGCCCGCAGGCGGAGAACATCGTCCCCGCCTGATCGCCGGACGCGTATCCACTCACCGGGGTCCGCACCGTCATGGTGCGGACCCCGGTTTGTGCTGTTTTCAGGAAGGCAGAGCAACCGCATGTCCCGCAGGCCCCAGAAGCCGAACCGGCGTACCTCGCCGTCCCGGCAGTCCCCGCCGTCCGCGTCGTCACCGCGCGAGTTCCGGGTGCCGGAGAACACGACACCCGCGCTTCCCGCCGTCGAGGACTTCGCCGCTCTGGACATGCCCGCGGCGCTGCTGAAGACCCTCACCGCGCAGGGTGTGACCACCCCGTTCCCGATCCAGGCCGCCACGCTGCCCAACTCGCTGGCCGGCCGTGACCTGCTGGGACGCGGACGCACCGGCTCCGGCAAGACCCTCGCGTTCGGACTGGCGCTCCTGGCCCGCACGGCCGGGCTGCGCGCGGAGCCCAGGGCGCCCCTCGCTCTCGTGCTGGTGCCCACCCGGGAACTCGCCCAGCAGGTGACGGACGCGCTGACCCCCTACGCGACGGCCGTGAACCTCCGGCTGGCCACCGTGGTCGGCGGGCTGTCGATCACCAAGCAGGCCGCCACCCTCCGGCGCGGCGCCGAGGTGGTCGTGGCGAGCCCCGGCCGGCTCAACGACCTGGTGGAACGCGGGGACTGCGTCCTCGGCGACGTGCGCATCACGGTGCTGGACGAAGCCGACCAGATGACCGACATGGGCTTCCTGCCGCAGATCACCAAGCTGCTGCAGCAGGTACGGCCCGGCGGACAGCACCTGCTCTTCTCGGCCACCCTCGACGGCAACATCGACCGCCTGGTGCAGCGGTTCCTGACCGATCCCGTGGTGCACTCCGTGGACCCGTCCGCCGGGGCGGTCACCACCATGGAGCACCACGTGCTGCACGTCCTGGACGAGACCGACAAGAAGGCGGTCACCACGCGCATCGCGGCCCGTGACGGCCGGGTCATCCTCTTCCTCGACACCAAGAGGTCCGCCGACCGGCTCGCCAAGCGGCTGCTGTCCGTCGGCGTGCGCGCGGCGGCCCTGCACGGCGGCCGCTCCCAGCCGCAGCGCAACCGCACCCTGGAACAGTTCAAGAACGGCCAGGTGACCGCCCTCGTGGCGACGAACGTCGCGGCCCGGGGCATACACATCGACGACCTCGACCTCGTCGTGAACGTCGATCCCCCCACCGACCACAAGGACTACCTCCACCGGGGCGGCCGCACGGCCCGGGCCGGCGGCTCCGGCAGCGTGGTCACGCTGGTCCTGCCCGACCAGAAGCGGGACATCACCCGGCTCATGTCGGACGCGGGCATCCGCCCCCGGTCGGCCCGCATCACGTCGAGCGACGCGGAGCTGGCCACCCTCACCGGGGCCCGCGAGCCTTCCGGTGAGCCCGTCGTCATCGAGGTGCCCCAGCCCCAGCCGGCCGCGCCGAAGGCGTCCCGCCCGGACCGGAAGGCCGGCGCCGAGGGCGGCGGGCGGTCCGGCCGCCGACGCCGCGGCGGTGGCGGCTCCGGAGCGGCGGCCGGTGCGGCCACCGGGACGGGTGGCGGCCGGGGCTCGGCCTCCCGGTCCGCCGCCGGGACGGCAGCGGCCGCCGGCACGTCCACGGCAGCGGGCGGGCGCGGCTCCGGCCGCCGCTCCGGAGCCGCCGGGGCCACGGGTGGCGCGAGCGGCCGTGGTTCCGACCGCCGAGCCGCGGCCGGGGCTGCCAACGGCACCGCAGCCGGCCGTGGTTCCGACCGCAGGGCCGCGGCCGGTACGGCCAACGGCACCGCAGCCGGCAAGGACGACCGCGGGTCCCGGCGGCGCACGCCGCCGTCCGGCGGGTCCGCCGGCAGCTCCGCCGGCGCGGGCGGTCACGGCGCCGGGCGCCGGGGCGGCCGGCGTTCCACAGCCACCTAGGCGCTCCGCTGGAGGCGCCACGACATGCCGTCCGCCGACTGCGGCGCCGTCGTGGCGGGTCGCGCAGTTCCCCGCGCCCCTAAAGGGGCGCTGCAGTGAGCCGGTGTGAAGCGCCCCGTCAGGGG
>NZ_JBHXMA010000080.1:0-24064 GCF_042721035.1 Streptomyces sp. NPDC058464 | reverse complement strand
GTGCGGGCCCGCGGTTCGTGGGGTCAGCGGAAGACGACCGTGCAGCGGCCGTTGACCAGCACCCGGCTCTCGGTGTGCCAGCGCACGGCGCGGGCGAGCACCTGGGCCTCCACGTCACGGCCCAGCGCGACCAGCTCGTCCGGGGCGTGCGAGTGGCTCACCCGGACGACGTCCTGTTCGATGATCGGGCCCTCGTCGAGGTCGGGCGTCACGTAGTGCGCCGTGGCGCCGACGAGCTTGACGCCACGGTGGTGTGCCTGGACGTAGGGCCGGGCCCCCTTGAAGCTCGGCAGGAAGGAGTGGTGGATGTTGATGGCCCGGCCTTCGAGCTGCTTGCACAGGTCGTCGGAGAGGATCTGCATGTACCGGGCGAGCACCACCAGGTCGACGTCCAGCTCGCCGACCAGATTCAGCAGCCGGGCCTCCGCCTCGGCCTTGGTGTCCGGGGTCACCGGGATGTGGTGGAAGGGGATGCCGTAGGTGCGCGCCAGCGGCTCGAAGTCGCGGTGGTTGGAGACGATCGCCGGGATCTCGATGTTGAGCGCGCCCGTGGACCTGCGGAACAGCAGGTCGTTGAGGCAGTGGCCGAACTTCGAGACCATGATGAGGGTGCGGGTCGGCGTCGACGCGTCGTTCAGCCGCCAGGTGATCCGGTGCTCTTCGGCGACCGGGACGAAACCGGTGCGCAGCTCCTCCAGCGAGACCGCGCCGTCCGGGACGTCGAAGTGCACCCGCATGAAGAAGCGGTCCTCCAGCCGGTCGTCGAACTGCTGACTCTCCAGGATGTTGCCGCCGTGGCCGACCAGGAAGCCGGTGACGGCGTGGACCAGACCGGCCCGGTCGGGACAGGACAGGGTGAGGACGAACTCGCGGCCGGGCTGCGGTCGAGGAGACATGCCATCCTCCTGATGCGCATTGCGCAACGATGTGGACTATACGCAACATGGTCCAGCCAAGGCGGTCGACAGGTCAAGAGGCAGCGTTCTACTTGACGCACCACTCCGTGCGATACGCAACTCCCTTCCCTGTCGGTGCCGCCGTCAACGACCGGAGTCGGGCTGCTCCGCGAGCCGCTGCAGATGTGCCCCGCGGGACTCGCTCGTCTGGCCCTGGACCAGCAGGAACAGGCCCTCCCTGGCCAGCCGTTGGGCGCGGTGGTCCAGGAGCATCGCCCGGCCGCCGCCCGCCACCACCGCCGCGGTCGTGGCCGTACGCATCAGCGTGAACGCCTCGGTCCGCACCGCCAGCCGCTCCGCCACGTGCTCGTCCGGCACCGGATGGTCGGCCAACGCGTACGCCCGGCGGCGGGTCTCCGCCAGGCGGCCCCGCAGCAGGGCGGCGTACTCCTCCTCCACCAGCGCCAGCGCCGCCTCCGTGATCCCGAAGACCGCCGGGTTGGCGTTGCGGGTCTTCGGGCGGTCCGTCGCCGCCCACCGCGCGAACGGCATCCGGAGCGCGACCGCCTCCTCCGGGACGTACAGGCCGTCCAGGTCGAGAGAGACCGTCCGGGACGCGGTGAGCGCCGCCAGGTGCATCGGCTCCGACGGCCGCAGGCCCGGCTGCTCCCGTGCCTCGACGAAGGCGAACAGGGCCTCGTCCTCCTCGGTCACCCCGGCCAGCAGCAGCACGTCGTTCAGCCCCCAGCCGGTGTACCAGGGCACGGTCCCGGAGAAGCGCCATCCGTCCGCCGCCCGCCGTACCCGCACGGGGACCCGCGGGTACGACCGCAGATGCGCATACGCCACCCCCGACAGCAGCTCACCACGCGCCAGCGGGCCCAGCAGGCGTTCCCGCACCGGCAGGTCGGTCCCCGCCAGGGTCAGCACGGGTGTCTGGTGCTGCGTCTGCACGAACCAGGTCGAGCAGCACGCCCCGGCCAGGATCTCCGCCGTCTCCCGCACCACGGACGTGGGCGCCGCCGAGCCGCCGTACGCCACCGGCGCGCTCATCCCGAGCAGGCCCGAGCGCTTCACCGCCTCGATGTGGCCCGGGGGGACGCCCTCCTGGTCGACGCGCTCGGCGGCGGGGGAGAGGAGTCCGTCGGCGAGTTCCCGGGCGCGGGCGACGAGCGGATGCGCGGCGATGGTCATGGCGAAGATTCTTTCGGCTTCCCGGCGTGCGGTGTCGATCCGGTGGCCCGCCGTTCGTGTAGAAGGCGGGAACACCCCAGAAAGGACCCCACGGAGCACCGCACGGAGCACCGCACGGAACGCCCCGTGGCACACCTCACGGCACACCTCACGACGACCGAGGAGAACATCATGAAGCACTACCTGCTCAGCGTGGTCCAGCCCGCCGGTGCTACCCCGCCCCCGCCCGACGCGCTCGCCGCGATCATGCGTGACGTCGAGGCGTTCAACGACGAGCTGCGCGCCGCCGGCGCCTGGGTCTTCGCGGGCGGGCTGCACGGTCCGGAGACGGCCACCATGCTGCGGCCCGGGGGCGGGGACGTACTGATCACCGACGGGCCCTACGCCGAGGGCAAGGAGTACCTGGGCGGGATCTGTCTCATCCGGGCCGAGGATCTCGACGCCGCCCTGGAGTGGGGCCGCAAGGCCGCCCTCGCCACCACCCTCCCCATCGAGGTACGGCCCTTCGTGGACCAGCACTGATGGCGGACGCCGTCGACGTCGAGGCCGTCTTCCGCGCCGAGTACGGGCGCGCGGTCTCCGTCCTGGTCCGTTTCCTCGGCGACATCGACCTCGCCGAGGAAGCGGTCCAGGACGCCTTCGCCACGGCGCTCGACGGCTGGCCGCGCACCGGGGTGCCGCCGAGCCCGGCCGGCTGGATCATCACCACCGCGCGCAACCGCGCGATCGACCGGCTGCGCCGCGAGTCCTCCCGGGACGCCCGGCACGCCGAGGCCGCCCGGCTGTACGTGCCCGACCCACCGGCCGAGGAGGGCCCCGTGCGCGACGAACGGCTCCGGCTGATCTTCACCTGCTGCCACCCCGCGCTCGCCCTCCCGTCCCGGGTCGCCCTGACCCTGCGCCTGCTCGGCGGGCTCAGCACGGCCCGCATCGCCCGAGCCTTCCTGGTCCCCGAGCCCACCCTCGCGCAGCGCCTGGTACGCGCCAAGGCGAAGATCCGCGACGCGGGGATCCCCTACCGGGTCCCGAAGGACGCCGACCTCCCCGACCGGCTGAACGGGGTCCTGGCCGTCGTCTACCTCGTCTTCAACGAGGGGTACGGCGGCGATCCCGCGCTGTGCGCCGAAGCCGTACGCCTGGGACGGCTGCTGTACGAACTGATGCCGGACGAGCCCGAGGCCGCCGGGCTGCTCGCGCTGATGCTGCTGGTAGAGGCCCGGCGGCCCGCCCGGGAGCCGGCCGCGGGCGAGCTGGTGCCGCTGCCCGAGCAGGACCGCGGACGGTGGGACCGCGAGCTGATCGCCGAGGGGCAGGACCTCGTCCGGCGCTGCCTGCGCCGCAACCGCCCCGGGCCCTACCAGATCCAGGCCGCGATCAACGCCGTACACAGCGACGCACCCACCGCCGAGGCCACCGACTGGGGGCAGATCCTGCGGCTGTACGACCAGCTCATGGCCGTCGCCGCGAGCCCGGTCGTGGCGCTGAACCGCGCGGTCGCGGTCGCCGAGGTCACGGGCCCGGCCGCCGCGCTGGAGCTGGTCGACGCACTCGACCTGCCCGGTTACCACGTGCTGCACGCCGTCCGCGCCGACCTGCTGCGCCGGCTCGGCCGGGACGCCGAGGCGATCGCCGAGTACGACGCCGCCATCGCGCTCGCCGACAGCCTTCCCGAACGGGCACACCTCGCACGACGGCGGGGCGAACTCACCGGCTGACCAGATGTGATCCAGGTCGAGCGCAGTACTTTCACGATGCCGGAATTTACTTCGGACCCTGAATGGTTGCAAAGTACATCTGAACGTTCGAGACCTTCAAGACCACAGTCGGGCCCCTGGCCCGTGCGCATCACCAGCGAGGCATCCGTGAACCAGCCCACCCCCGAGCAGCCCGCCGACATCGTGGCCCGGCTGCGCGCCACCTTCCGCACCGGCCGCACCAAGCCCGTCGAGTGGCGCACCGGCCAGCTCCGCCGGCTGCGCGCCATGCTCACGGAGCGCGGCGAGGAGATCGCGGCCGCCCTCCACGCGGACCTGGGCAAGAGCATCCGTGAGGCCTACGGCTCGGAGATCGACTTCACCGTCCGGGAGATCGACCACACCCTCGACCACCTGGAGGAGTGGCTGCGTCCCGAGTCCGCGCCGGTCCCGAAGCACCTGGGCGGCGACGCGACCGCCTGGACGCAGTACGACCCGCTCGGCGTCGTTCTCGTCATCGCCCCGTGGAACTACCCGGCCCAGCTGCTGCTCGCCCCCGTGGCCGGTGCCCTCGCCGCCGGCAACGCGGTCGTCGCCAAGCCCAGCGAGCTGGCGCCCGCGACCTCGGCCGTACTGGCCCGGCTGCTCCCGGCCTACCTCGACACCGAGGCGGTCGCCGTCGTCGAGGGCGGCATCCCGGAGACCACGGCCCTGCTCGCCGAGCGCTTCGACCACATCTTCTACACCGGCAACGGCGCGGTCGGCCGGATCGTGATGCGGGCCGCCGCCGAGCACCTCACCCCGGTCGCCCTCGAACTCGGCGGCAAGTCCCCGGCGTTCGTCGACCGCGACGCCGACCTCACCGTCGTCGCGGAGCGGCTGGCGCGCGGCAAGTTCCTCAACGCCGGGCAGACGTGTGTGGCCCCCGACTACGTCCTGACCGACCCGGAGACGGCGGCGGCCCTGGAGCCCGCCCTGGCCAAGGCCGTCGAGGGCCTGTTCGGCAGCGAGCCCAAGGAGTCCGGCGAGTACGGCCGGATCGTCAACGAGCGGCACTTCGACCGGCTCAGCGGACTGCTCGGCTCGGGCCGGGTGGCCGTCGGCGGCGACACCGACCGCGCGGCCAAGTACATCGCGCCCACCGTGCTCGCCGACGTCGACCCGGAGTCCCCGGTGATGCAGGAGGAGATCTTCGGTCCGATCCTGCCCATCGTGACCGTCCCGGACCTCGACAGCGCGATCGGCTTCGTCAACGACCATGACAAGCCCCTCGCGCTCTACGTGTTCAGCGAGTCCGACGGCACCCGGGACCGGTTCGCCGCCGAGACCTCCTCCGGTGCCCTCGGCCACGGCCTCCCGCTCGCCCACCTCACCGTCTCCGACCTGCCGTTCGGCGGCGTGGGGGAGAGCGGCACGGGCAGCTACCACGGCCGCTACTCCATCGAGACGTTCAGCCACCGCAAGGCGGTCCTGGTGAAGCCGCTGAGCTGACCTGCCGACCCCCGTCCTGCCCGGCCGCGTTGTGACGCGGCCGGGCCCGACGGTTGTCCGAGCGAGGTCCGACTTCTCTGTTTCCGGACCCCATTGAAGAAGTCCTGGATCGGAGATCGACTGCCCGACGTGAGTGGTCTGCGTTCTTGACTGGTGCAGACCGAGGCAGTTGAGTGTGCCTCACACCGTTCCTGGGGACTGGGCAGGAGTGGGCGCGCTCAGCCGCACGCCCCGAACGGTCTTGGGCGCACTGGTCCCCGGCGTACTCAGCCCTGGGTTGGCGACATGCATCTTGTGCGTGGTCCGGGCCCAGGAGGCCAGTTCCCTTTGCGACCTGGCCACATGGATACGGCCAGAGTCGACGGGGAGGCCCCGATCCATCACTCCGGTGGAGCCGGGGGCCCCGCACGCCGGCACCGCACAAAGCGTCCGAGATCGCTCGATCAGCGTAGCCCTGGCAGCCCGCATCATCGCAGGCCTGGAAGCTGACCATCACACGATCGAGCTAACTCACCCTCGTGCACTCTCCCCGGCGAGCAGTTGGCAACCTCCACCACTGCGACCGGAGCCAGTGGTACGGCTGCCCCGCGGGTCAGTCCGCCTACTACGGGCGCGGCCGCATCCAGCTCAGCTGGAACTTCAACTACAAGGCTGCGGGCGACGTGCTCGCCATCGACCTCCTCGACCATCCGTGGCAGGTTCAGAACAACTCCGCCGTCGCCTGGAAGACCGGCCTCTGGTACTGGAACACCCAGAAGGGCCCCGGCACCATGACCGGCCACAACGCCATGGTCAACCAGGCCGGCTTCGGCCAGACCATCCGCTCCATCAACGGCTCCCTGGAGTGCGACGGCAAGAACCCGGCGCAGGTGCAGAGCCGGGTCAGCGCCTACCAGAAGTTCACGCAGATCCTCGGTGTACCGGCCGGAAACAACCTGTACTGCTGACCCTCCGGTCAGGGGCCCTGTGCCAGACTCCGTCGATGACCTCCGAATCGATCACCGCGGACGCCTCCGGCACCTGGAAACTCGGCGACCTGCCCGTCCACCGACTCGGCTTCGGCGCGATGCGGCTGACGGGCAGCGTCGCATTCCACGACGGCACCCCGAGCGACCGCACCCGCTCCGTCGCCGTACTGCGCAAGGCCGTCGAGCTCGGTGTGAACCACATCGACACGGCGGCCTTCTACTTCTCCGCCCTGCGCTCCGCCAACGAACTCATCAACACCGCGCTCGCCCCCTACCCCGACGACCTGGTCGTCGTCACCAAGGTCGGCCCCTTCCGCGACTACTCCGGCGAGTGGGCCACCCCCGCCCGCCCCGACCAGCTGCGCGGGCACGTCGAGGAGAACCTGCGCCAGCTCGGCCGCGACCACCTCGACGTCGTCAACCTCCGCCGGATGGGCCAGGACTCGATCGCCGAGCACTTCGGCGCCCTCGCCGAACTCCGCGAGGCGGGCCTGGTCCGCCACCTCGGCGTCTCCGACGTCACACCGCACCATCTCGACGAGGCGCTGGCCATCGCCCCCGTGGTGTGCGTGCAGAACCGCTGGGGACTCGACATGCGGGACGCGGCCACCGACGAACTGGTCCGCATCTGCGGCGAACGGGGCATCGCCTTCGTGCCGTTCTTCGCCGTCGCGGGCGAGGCCGGGGCGGGCGGTGCCACCGCGGACCACGACGACGCCGTCCTCGCCGTCGCCCGCGCGCACGACGCCAGCCCCGCCCAGGTCCGGCTCGCCTGGACCCTGCACCAGGGCCCGCACGTCCTCGCCATCCCCGGCACCGGCAATCCGGACCACCTGGCCGAGAACGTGGCCGCGGGCGCCCTCCGGTTCACGGAGGAGGAGCTGACCCGGCTGAACGCCCTCCACACCAGGGCCGATTGACGGCCGGGCTCAGACCGTCCACACCCCGTCCCGCATCAGATGCCGGCCACGCAGCTCGTGCACCCCGTGCCAGGCCTGCACCGCGAGGGGCCGGATCCGGAAGAAGGCGTACGACGGGCTGTCCCCGCGCGGGTCCCAGCCCGTCTTCGCCCGCAGGGCCCCGGCCGCCGCCTCCGGCACGTCGGGCGGGGCGAAGACGGTCACTTCCCCGTCGAGCAGTACGACGTCCTGCGTGTCCCCGAACGCGAGCCGGGCCCGGCCGCCGTCGCGCAGGTTGCGGCCGGTCGGGTTGGTGATCCGGGTGGACAGCCACACCGCGTCCGCGTGCCAGACGAACCAGAGCGGGACGAGACACGGCGGCCCGGTCCCGCCCGTCGTGGCCACCCAGACGTCCGTCTCCCGCTCCAGGCGGGCGAGGACGTCGTGCTTGCGCTGCCCGGGGGACCGGGCCGGGTTCGTGATCTTCATGGCCGCGAAGCTACCGGCCGGGCCCGCCCCGCGCCTCGGGCCCGCGTCCTAGGTCCCCGGTACCGCACGTTCCGGACTGCTCCCAGGGCGGCGACCACCCCTCGTCCCGCGACCGCCTCCCCATAATGGGTTCAGGAACGGGTTCAGGAACGGGTTCAGGAATGTGTTCACGGGCGACGGGTGCCGCCGGGCTGACTACACTGCCGTAGACGGTCTGCGGACCGAGGACGAAGAAGGAGTGAGGAACCTTCCATGGCCGACGGGAAGGACGAACGCCGGCCCGCCGGCGAACTCGAAGCGAGCGTCATGGCGGCTCTCTGGGCCGCCGGTGCGCCCCAGACCCCCGGGCAGGTGCAGCGGAGCCTCGGCAGTGCCCTGGCCCGCACGACGGTGACGACGATCCTGACCCGGCTGCACGACAAGGGCGTGGTCGAACGGCACCGCCAGGGGCGCGGCTACGCCTACGTCCCGGTCCAGGACGCGCAGGGCCTGACCGCGAAGCGGATGCACACCGAACTCGACCGGGACGCCGACCGGGAGACCGTGCTCGCCCGCTTCGTCGCCCAGCTCAGCCCCGACGACGAGCGCGTTCTGCGCGGCCTGCTCGAAGCCGACGAGCAATCCGGTGGATGATGATCGCACTCCTGATCCTGCCGCTGCTGCTGCCGTTCGCCCTGCCGCCCCTGGCCAGGCGGGCCCTCGACCGGCTGGCCCCCGCCGTCGCGCTCCGGGCGATCACCGGCTCGGCCGTCGCCCTCGCGGGGTGCTCGCTCGCCGCGCTCGGCGCGTTCGTCCTCACCGGGCTGTTCAAGGTGCCGTTCTTCGCCGCGCTCGGCGAGCTGATCCGGCCCCTGCACACCGCCTCCGACCGCTATGTGCTGCCGCTGGCCGCGTTGTCGGTGGGCGCCCTCGCCGCGTGCGCCTGGACGCTCGCACGGACGGTGTTCCGGCAGGTCCGTGCCTTCCGCGCGGCCCGCACGGAGGCCGGGCGCGGACCCGCGGCGGGCGATCTGTGCGTGGTCGACTCGCCGTGTGCGGACGCGTACGCACTACCCGGCAGACCGCACCGGATCGTGGTCACCACCGGGATGCTGCGCAGCCTCGACGGCAATGAGCGGGAGGCGCTGTTCGCGCACGAACGGGCGCACAACGCGGGCGGCCATCACTACTATCTCGCCGCGGCCGAGCTCGTGGCGCACTGCCATCCGGCGCTGCGCGGAGTGCGGGACGTCATTCGGCTGGCCGTGGAGCGGGCCGCCGACGAGGCCGCGGCGCGCGCGGTGGGGGACCGGCGGCTGACGGCCCGCGCGATCGCCCGGGCGGCGCTGGCGGGGCAGGGCGGGGGCGTCGAGCGGCCGGCGTTCGTGCCGGGTGCGGTGTCCGGGCCGGTGCCGCAGCGGGTGCAGGCGCTGCTGGCCGCGCCGCGGGTGCGGCGGCGGGCGGGGGTGTGGGGCGCCGTGCTGCTGCTGGTGGCTTGCGCGGGCCTCTCGTGTGTCGCCTCCGCGACCGGGATGATCGATTTTCATCATCGGGTGGAGGTCGCGCAGGGGGAGGCGGACGGGTAGGGGCCGCGTCGACGGTCGGCTGCGGGCCGGTGGGGGCTGGTCGCGCAGTTCCTCGCGCCCCTTACCGGGCGCACCTGTGACGGTTTCTGAAAGAGCGACTGGCATCCCCGTAGTTTTACGTATAACCTCTCCCGCTAACCGCTCCACCGAAAGGCCCCCATGCGACGCGTCGCCCTGGTCACCCTTGTCGTCGGCGACTACGACGAGGCGATCCGCTTCTACACCGAGGCCCTCGGGTTCCGGCTCGTCGAGGACGTGCCGCGGCCCGACGGCTCCCGCTGGGTCGTCGTGGAGCCCGGCGGGGAGGGGCACGGCACCGGACTGCTGCTCGCCCGCGCCAAGGACGAGGAGCAGCGCGCCCGCGTCGGCGACCAGACGGGCGGCCGCGTCGGGTTCTTCCTGCACACCGACGACTTCGCCCGCGACCATGCCCGGATGACCGCCGCCGGCGTGACCTTCCTGGAGGAGCCGCGGCACGAGCCGTACGGCAGTGTCGCCGTCTTCCAGGATCTCTACGGAAACCGCTGGGACCTGCTCCAGCCCGCCGCCTGACCGATCGCTCCGAACCACCTGCCGAGGAAAGCTCCACCATGACTGCTACGCGCGTAGACGCAGATGTGATCCGTCGCCTTCCCAAGGCCGTCCTCCACGACCACCTCGACGGCGGCCTGCGCCCCGCCACCCTGGTCGAGCTCGCGGCCGAGGTCGGTCACACGCTGCCCGCCACCGATCCGGACGAGCTGGCCGCCTGGTTCTTCGAGGCCGCCAACTCGGGCGACCTGGTCCGTTACATAGCCACCTTCGAGCACACCCTCGCCGTGCTGCAGACCGAGGAGGGGCTGCGGCGGGTGGCCGAGGAGTACGTCCTCGACCTGGCCGCCGACGGTGTGGTGTATGGCGAGGTGCGCTACGCCCCGGAGCTCAACGTCCGGGGCGGGCTCACGCTGAACGAGGTCGTGGAGAGCGTGCAGGAGGGACTCGCGGCCGGTATGGCGAAGGCCGCTGCCGCCGGCACGCCGGTCCGCGTCGGCACCCTGCTCTGCGGAATGCGGATGTTCGACCGGGTCCGTGAGGCCGCCGAGCTGGCCGTCGCCTACCGGGACGCCGGTGTCGTCGGCTTCGACATCGCCGGTGCCGAGGACGGCTTCCCGGCCGCCGACCACCTGGACGCCTTCGAGCTGCTGCGCGGCGAGAGCGTGCCCTTCACGATCCACGCCGGTGAGGCCTACGGCCTGCCCAGCATCCACCAGGCGATCCAGGCCTGCGGCGCCCAGCGCATCGGGCACGGTGTCCGCATCACCGAGGACATCGTCGACGGCAAGCTCGGCCGCCTCGCCGGCTGGGTGCGCGACCGCCGCATCGCCCTGGAGATGTGCCCCACCTCCAACCTCCAGACCGGCTGCGCCACCTCGATCGCCGAGCACCCGATCACCGCGCTGAAGGAACTGGGCTTCCGGGTCACCCTCAACACCGACAACCGGCTGGTGTCGGGGACGACGATGACCCGGGAGGCGTCCCTGCTGGTCGAGGAGGCCGGCTGGACCGTCGAGGACCTGCGCACGGTCACGGTGAACGCCGTGAAGAGCGCGTTCATCCCGTTCGACGAGCGCAAGGCCCTCATCGAGGACGTCGTCCTGCCGGGTTACGCCGCCGCGCTCTGAAGCAGCCCGCGCAGGTAGGCCGCCTGTCCAATGTGCTGCAGGTCGTCGGACAGGACACTCACCAGGCGTACGCCCAGCGTGACCGGCGGGTCCCAGCGGGTGTCCACGATCCGTTCGAGGTCCGCCGCGGGGAGTCCGCGCAGCACCCCCAGGGTCTGCTCGTGCACCGCGTCGTAGTAGCCGGTCAGCAGGTGGCCGGAGTCCACCGTGACCTTGGCGACCTGCGCGGGGGTGTGGCCGTACCCGTGGTCACGGGGCGGCAGGTCGAGGCCGAAACGCTTCTCCCAGCCCTGGGCCAGCCACACCTGGTCCAGGTCGAAGGCGTCGGCGACGTGGTCGTCCTGGATCCGGGTGAGGTGCCACACCAGCCAGGTGACGGAGTTGGCGTCGGGGGACGGGCGGGCGTTGAGCAGGTCGGGGTCGGCGCCGTCGAGGGCGGCATGGACTTCTTCCTGGATGCGGCCGAAGCCGTCGATGAGGATGTCCCTTGCATGCATACGACCACGATCGCGCATCGAGGGTCGTCATGCGTCCGGAATCCAGCTTCCGTGAAAGCCCAGCGGCACCCGGCCCGGCAGGTGCACCCGGGCCAGCGGCTCGCCCGTGAAGTCCTGCGCGGCGAGGATCAGCAGGTCGGCGGCGCCGCGGTCGGGGTTGTGGACGTAGGCGAGCGTGTACCCGTCGTCCTCCTGCACCGCGTGCTCGCGCGGCACGAACACCGCCTCGCCGGCCGCGGCGCCCCTCGGCAGCCGGTGCACCTGGGCCGTTCCGCGTGCCAGGTCGTGCTTGAACAGGGCGTTGGAGAACGCCCGGTCCGGTGGAGTGCCGGCACCGGCCAGATAGGCGACGGACATCTCGGCGGCCGCCGCCGAGTAGCCGTAGCGGTGCCGGTGGGACACCAACTCCTCGTTGACACGCGGGAATTCCTGCGGCCGGTCGTCCAGGGTCCGCCTGCGGACGTGTCCGTGACGCAGGTCGACGGTCCAGCGTTCGAGCTTCGCGGTGCCCAGCGCGTGCGGTCCGTCCGTGTTCCGCCCGGCGACGTCGAACGGCGCCGGATACGTCGTCAGGTCGATCACCACGGAGGTCCCCTCGTCGTACGCGTTGAGGGTGTGCGAGTAGTAGACGGGATCGACGCCGAACCACCGGACCGCGCCCCCGGACCGGGGCATCACACCCACCCGCGCCGGGTGTTCACGGTTCCAGACGTACGGCACCAGGGCGCCTGCCTCGGCGGCCGCCGCGTCGAAGGTGACCGGGATGTCGAAGACGACCACGTGCTTCCCGGTGAGCGCGAAGTCGTGCATCATCGGCGCGTCCCGCACCGGGATCCGGGTGGTGTGGGCGACGCGGCCGTCCGGGTCCACGACCAGGTGCCGGACGTGGTCCCAGGTCGGGTAGTAGGTGATCGCGTGCAACTCGCCCGCCTGCGCGTCGTACTTGGTGTGCGCGGTGAACGCGCCTTCCAGAGTGCCCCGGAAGTCGTAGGTGCCCACGGTGTTGAGTTCGCCGTCGAGTTCGTACGGCAGCGGGCCGCTCTCCTGGAGCGCGAGGATCCGCCCCCGGTAGGGGACGACATGGGTGTTGCAGGGGAAGTCGTCGGGCGGGACCGGGCCCGGATACGACTCCCCGAGCTTCGCGGCCACTTGGGACGAGCGCACCCAGCGGTTGCGGTACCACTCGGCGCGGCCGTCGCGCAGCCGTACCCCGTGCACCATGCCGTCGCCGAGCATCCAGTGGTGGAGGCGCGGGTCCTCCAGGCCCAGGACGTTCGGGCCGTTGCGCAGACAACGCCCGTTCAGCTCGCGCGGGATACGGCCGGTGACCGGCAGGTCGAAGGCCGTGAGTTCCTCGGTGACCGGGGCGAACGCGCCCTCCAGGAACGGATACTGACGATCCGCCGGTTCTGCCGCAGGACGCGCCGCCGCCGGTCCGGCCGCCACCGTGCCCGTCAGCGCGCTCGCCGCCGCGAGGCCCGCCGCCCCGCGCAGCACCGTACGCCGAGTGTGTTCCGTCATCTCTGTTCTCCCCGTCGTCGTGGTCGTCCACGAGTCTGTGCCGACGGGAGGCCGAGGTCAGGAGGGGCAGGCCCCGTCCGGGGGTGTTGCCAGGCCCCCTGTTTCGAGGAGGTTCATCAGCGCCCGGGCCGCCGGGCTGGTGGCCGTCTCGGGCGGGAGCAGGGCGACCGTCTCGTACGCGGCCTCGTCCGTGTCCTTGAGCGCGAGCGCGGTCAGCGTGGGCCGCTTGTGGCGGAAGTGGCGGGGGACGACGGCGACGCCGAGGTTCTCGTCGACCAGGTCGAGGAGGCTGTGCACGTCGTTGACCTCCAGGGCCACCGTCCGCCGTACACCCGCCGAGGCGAAGGCAGCGTCGGTCGTGCGGCGCGGGCCCCAGTCCGGGTGGAAGTCGACGAACACCTCGCCGCCCAGGTCCTGCGGGGTCACGGCCACGCCGGCCGTCGCCAGCCGGTGGCTGGGATGGCACAGCACGGTCATCGGCTCGCCGGTCAGGGCCACCGAGCGCAGCTGGTCGGTGTCGTCCTGGGTGCGGTACGCGAAGGCCAGGTCGAGCCGGCCCGCCGCCACCTCCTCGGCGAGCGCGCCCGAGCCGGCCTGCCGCAGCCGGATCTCCACGTCCGGGTGCCGGCGCCGGAACGCCGCGAGCAGCCCCGCCACGTGCACTCCGGCGATGCACTGCTCGGTGCCCAGCGCCAGCGTCCCGCGCAGCACGCCCTGCACCGCCGCCACCGCCTCGTGCGCCGACCGCACCTGGGCGAGGATGCGCTCCGCCTCGCCGAGCAGCGCCCGGCCCGCCTCGGTCAGCGTCACCCGGCGGGTCGTCCGCACGAACAGCGGCGCCCGCAGCTCCCGCTCCAGGGCCCGGATGGACGCGGACAGCCCTGACTGGGACACCATCAGCCGCTCGGCGGCCCGGGTGAAGTGCTGGTCCTCGGCGACGGCGACGAAGTGCTGGAGGTGGCGCAGTTCCATGATTGAGCAGCCTAGCCGCACAATTCCATCGGATTCTCCTGTTGGACCACTGCCCGCGGCTCGGGAAAGAGTGGAACCGGTAGATCCTGTGCCCACCCCTCTGGAGTCGCGTTGTACACCGCACACCCCGATCGCTACGCCGACATGCCGTACCGCCGCAGCGGCCGCAGCGGCCTGAAGCTCCCCGCGCTGTCGCTCGGCCTGTGGCACAACTTCGGGCCCGACCGGCCCGTGACGACCCAGCGCGCCATCCTGCGCCGCGCCTTCGACCTCGGCGTCACCCACTTCGACCTCGCCAACAACTACGGCCCGCCGCCCGGCGCCGCCGAGTCCGCGTTCGGCGAGGCCCTCAGGGCGGACTTCGCGGCCTACCGCGACGAGCTGATCATCTCCACCAAGGCCGGCTACCTGATGTGGCCGGGCCCGTACGGCGAGTGGGGTTCGCGCAAGTACCTGCTGTCCTCGCTGGACCAGTCCCTGACCCGGATGGGCCTGGACTACGTCGACATCTTCTACTCGCACCGCCCGGACCCGGAGACTCCCCTGGAGGAGACGATGGGCGCCCTGCACTCCGCGGTCCAGCAGGGCAAGGCGCTCTACGTCGGCATCTCCAACTACTCGGCGGAGCAGACCCGGGAGGCCGCCCGGATCCTCGGCGAGCTCGGCACCCCGCTCCTCATCCACCAGCCGCGCTACTCGATGCTGGACCGCCGCCCGGAGGCCGAGGGCCTCCTGGACGCCCTCGACGAGCTCCAGGTCGGCTCCATCGTCTTCTCCCCGTTGGAGCAGGGACTGCTGACCGGCCGCTACCTCGACGGCATCCCCGAGGGGTCGCGGGCCGCGAGCGACAGCCCGTTCCTGAACTCGGACGCGGTGACCGAGGACCTGGTCGCCCAGCTGCGCGACCTCGACGAGGTCGCCAAGGGCCGCGGCCAGACCCTGGCCCAGCTCGCCCTGTCCTGGGTGCTGCGCGGCGGCCGGGTGACCTCGGCGCTGATCGGCGCGAGCAGTACGCAGCAGGTCGAGGACTGCGTCGGCGCAGCGCGCAACCTCGACTTCGAGGCGGAGGAGCTGGCCCGGATCGAGGCGATCATCAACCGGTGAGGCGTTCGGTGAGGCGGACGCACACCGTGTCACCCTCGCCCTTGCCGATCGCCCTGCGGACGTCGGCCCGCACGGGCAGCTTGTGCGTGCCGTCGCCCAGGGCCATGAAGGAACTCCGGAAGGGGTGCCCGTCGACCGTGCCGCGGATCCTGACGAGCCCCCGGGTGCCGAAGAACACGGCGGACTCGGGCCAGACCACGTAGGTCCAGCCGCCCCGGGCGGGGCTGCGGCGCAGCACGGCGGTGAACTCCACGTCCAGATGTGCGGTCGTACTCATCGACGGTCCTCCGCTCGCGGTGGTCTCTCTCGTTCGGGAGACCGCCGCGAGCGCGGGAACTCATCGCGGACGCCGGCTCACGCCCCGGCCGGAATCCGGTCCGGGAAGCCCGGTACCCGGAGGATCCGGCCGTCCTGACTGAGCGTGACCACGTCAAAACCGGCCACCGGAGCCGAATCGTCCGCTTCGTTCACCGGCTCCCGGCCGAAGCGCGCCGTGCCGTGGTGGCTGTCGGCGACCCCGAGCGGACGGAAGACGAAACCCGGGAACTGCTCGGGCGCCGTCGCGATCACGGCCGTGATCTGCGCGTGTCCGGCGACATCCGCGAGCGGGCCGGTGCGGCCGCCCTTCGGGGCCCACGCCTCGGCGGCCGCCTTGCCCGGCGCCTTCGGCTCCGTTGCGTTCCAGGCCTCGAAGTAGCGGGCGGCGGCGGTCTGGTAACGGTCGGTGTTCGCGGGCATGGCGAATCGGCCTCCAACGAGGTCGTCACTGCTGGTCAGGGGGTGGGTCGCGGCTTGCGGCGATCCGTCGGCACCACCATGCCCCGGTCCGTGCGACGGGTCGATCACCCCTCAGGTAATGAAGACCCGCCGGTACAGCTCGCGCATTTCGGCCAATTCGCAGGGCGAATATGCCAAGAGACTGGCCGGAAAGGTGTGGTGACAGTGTTTCGAAAGTGAACATACTCGAATGTCAGGAGCACTTCACCGCACAGGAGCCGCACGGAAACCCGGCCGCGACGGCACACCGGCGAGCTACGGGGGAGTGATCGTGCACGACGAATTCCTGTGCCATGTCACGGCATACGGCATGTGCGGCGGGCAACGCATCGGCGTTCCGCTGGGCACCTACCGTGCGCCGACCCTGGCGCTGGCGCTGTGGTGGTTACGGGACCGGGCGTCCTGGATCGCGGAGCGGCTGGACCCGTTACCCGAGAACCCCAGGTTCCCGCGGGGGGCGCTGGTCCCGGTCGCCGACACCGTCTCCGACGTGCCCGGCCTGCTGCGTGCCTGGTGTGCGGACGTGGTCCGGCAGGAACTCGTCGCCGACGAACTGGCCGGCGGGCGGCTGGTGCGGATCGCCCTCCAGGACGACACCACGGAGTACGAGCTGCTCGCCGAGTCCATCGACGCCCTCCGGATGCAGCGCACCGTCCCGGCCCTCGTCGTCCCCGTCGCCTGACACGTGACAGCCGCCGCCCGGGCGGTCATGACAAGGCACACAAGTGGTCAGATCGGTAGAATTCTGGCCATGGCGGAGCGACCGGTCGCCTCGACGGCGCCCGAACTCGTCCTGGAGACCGACACGGGATCCACGGTGATGAGCCCGGGGCGCGACTACCACGTGGGGCGCGACCCGTTGAGCGACATCTTCATCGACGACGCCCGGGTCTCCTGGCACCACGCGGTGCTGCGGCCCGACGAAGGCCACTGGACGCTGGAGGACGAGCAGAGCACCAACGGCACCTACGCCGACGGCCGCCGCATCCGGGAGTGGGAGGTCGGACCGGGCACGGTGATCCGCTTCGGCAGCCCCGCCGACGGCCCGTCCGCCGTCCTGAGCGGCCGCCCGGCACCCGCCCCGGACCGCCCCTCCTCGGTCTCGATGCCCAGCCGGACCGGCACCTTCCGGCAGCCCACCTCGATACGACGACTCCAGGCCCGCACGGTCCGCATCGGCCGCGCCCCCGACAACGACGTCGTCGTCGACGACCTGATCGTCTCCCGCCATCACGCCGAACTGCGCGTCCATCCCGACGGCAGCCACGAGATCGTCGACCTCGACAGCCACAACGGCACCTACCTCAACGGCCGCGCCGTCACCCGCGCCCCGCTCGGCCCCCGCGACGTCGTCGGCATCGGCCACTCGGCGTTCTGCCTGGTCGACGGCCAGCTGCAGGAGTACGTCGACACCGGCGAGGTCTCCCTCGACGTCCAGGAACTCACCGTCGCCGTCGACCGCGGCCGCAAGATCCTGCTGGACCACGTCTCCTTCCCGGTGGGCGAGAAGTCCCTGCTCGCCGTGGTCGGACCGAGCGGCGCCGGCAAGTCCACGCTGCTGGGCGCCCTCACCGGCCAGCGCCCCGCCGAGCACGGCACCGTCCTCTACGACGGCCGCGACCTCTACCGCGACTACGCCGAGCTGCGCCAGCGCATCGGACTGGTCCCGCAGGACGACATCCTGCACGTCCAGCTGACCGTGCGCAGCGCCCTCACCTACGCCGCCGAACTGCGCTTCCCGGAGGACACCGCGAAGGCCGAGCGGCGGCAGCGGGTCGACGAGGTCATCCGGGAACTGGGCCTCGAACAGCGGGCCGAGCAGCCCGTGCACAGCCTCTCCGGCGGGCAGCGCAAGCGGGTCAGCGTGGCCCTGGAGCTGCTCACCAAGCCGTCCCTGCTCTTCCTGGACGAGCCGACCTCCGGACTCGACCCCGGGATGGACCGCTCGGTGATGAACATGCTGCGGGGCCTCGCCGACGACGGCCGTACCGTCATCGTCGTCACCCACAGCGTGCTCAGCCTCGACGTGTGCGACCGCCTCCTGGTCCTCGCCCCGGGCGGCCGGACCGCCTACTTCGGGCCGCCCGGCGACGCCCTCGGCTTCTTCGGGTTCGAGGAGTGGCCCGAGGCCTTCGAAGCGTTCGAGCGGGACACCGGCCGGGACTGGGCGGGGGAGTACCGCGCCTCGTCCTTCCACCGGAAGTACATCGTGAACTCCAGCGCGCAGCCCGTGGTGCCGCGCTCCGGGCCGATGGCCACCGCCCCGCCGCCCAGGCCGCGCAGCTGGGGCGCCCAGTTCTCGACACTGGTGCGCCGCTACACGGCCGCGCTCGCCGCCGACCGGACCTTCCTCGCCATCATGATCGGGCTGCCGTTCGTGATGGGCGCCATGGCCCGGGCCGTCGCCGGCAACAAACTCACCTTCGACACCGCGACCAACGCGCTGCTCACCCTGTGCGTGGGCGGCGTCCTGACCGGCGCGGCCAACGCCGTGCGCGAACTGGTCAAGGAGCGGGTCATCTACCAGCGGGAGAGAGCCGTCGGCCTGCCCAGATCGGCGTACGTGATGTCGAAGGTCGTCGTCCTCGGCGCCATCACGGTGCTCCAGGCGATCGTGCTCACCCAGGTCGGCCTGGCCGGCGTCGACATCAACGCGCCCGGCGGCGACGGGGTGCTGATGCCGCCCCTGCTGGAGATCACCGTCGCGGTGGCCGTGCTCTCCTTCACCGCGATGATGCTCGGCCTGCTGATCTCCGCCCTGGTCCGCAAGGAGGAGGTGACGATGCCGCTGCTGGTGCTGCTCACGGTCGTCCAGGTGGTCTTCTGCGGGACCCTGCTGAAGCTGAACGGCGTACCCGGCCTCGAACAGGTCGCCTGGCTGGTGCCGTCCCGATGGGCGCTCGGCGCCATGGCCGGCACCGTCGAACTGCACCGGATCGTGCCCGGCACCCTCACCGCCGACCCCTTCTTCCGGCACTCGGCGGGCGTCTGGCTGCGGAACATGCTCATGCTGGTGGTGCTGTCGGTGGCCTTCGGCTGCGTGCTCTCCCGGCTGCTGCGCCGGCACGAACCGGCCGTGATGCGGAAGTAGGCGAACGATGACGACGACGCCAGGATTCCGGCCCACCCACGTCGTCCCCGGCGACGGCATGCCCGCCTGGGAGGCCCCCGACCCGGCGCGGCCCACCGTGCCGCTCGACGCCCTGCTCCCGGTCCAGCTCGTGGAACGGCGCGGCGACTGGGCGCACATCAGCTGTGCCAACGGCTGGTCCGCCTGGGTGGACGGCCGCTACCTCGTCGCCGTCCCGCAGGACCCGCCGGTCGCCGGCGACCCGCTCACCGAGGCCACCGACCCGCGCGGGCTGCTGGCCCGCGCCACCGAGGCGCTCACCGGCTACCGGGCCGCCGTCGAGGAACTGGCCGTCGGCGGCCTCGACGGCGAGTCCTTCCGCGGCCGCACCCACGGACTGCGCATCGGCGTGGTCGTCGACGGGGAGTCGATGTGGCTGTACGACCCGGCCGAGGGACGCTGGCTGTACGGCGACGGGCGGCGGCTGTCCACGTACGTCACCGACCGCGCGGGGCCGGGCGGCGGCCCCGGTCATGATCCGACCCGGGTGGTCACCCCCGACGGTGACCGCTGATGTCCGGCGGCGCCGGCCTGCTCTCCGAACCGGTCGGGAAGGAGGTCGCCGGCTACCTGATCGAGAGCAGGCTCGGCCGCGGCGGCATGGCCGTCGTCTACCGCGCCCACGACCTGCGCCTGGACCGCACCGTCGCACTCAAGCTGCTGGCCCCCGAACTCGCCCGCGACGACGTCTTCCGGCGGCGCTTCACCCACGAGTCCCGGGCGGCCGCCGCGATCGACCACCCGCACATCGTGCCGGTCTTCGAGGCCGGTGAGACCGACGGCGTCCTCTACATCGCCATGCGCTACGTCGACGGCCGCGACCTGCGCCACCTGCTCGACGACGAGGGCCCGTTGGCCTTCCCGGCGGCGGTGCGGATCGCCGCCCAGGTGGCGTCCGCGCTGGACGCCGCCCACGACCACGGCCTGGTCCACCGCGACGTCAAGCCCGGCAACATCCTGGTCGCCCAGGGCACCGACAGCGACCACCCCGAGCACGTCTACCTCACCGACTTCGGACTCACCAAGAAGTCCCTGTCCCTGACCGGCTTCACCTCCGTCGGCCAGTTCGTAGGCACCCTCGACTACGTGGCCCCCGAGCAGATCGCCGGCCGGCCGGTCGACGGCCGCTGCGACGAGTACGGCCTCGCCTGCGTCGTCCACGAGACCCTGACGGGCCGTCCGCCGTTCGTGCGCGAGGACGACATGGCCGTGCTGTGGGCCCACCAGAACGAGGAGCCGCCCGCCGTCACCGCCGCCCGGCCGGACCTCGGCAGGGCCGTGGACAAGGTCTTCGCGAAGGCCCTCGCCAAGAAGCCTGACGAGCGCTACCCCACCTGCCTCGCCTTCGTCACCGCCCTGCGAACGGCCACGGCCACGGCCACCGCCGCGTCCGGGAACGAGCGGCCCGTGTCCCGTCCGCCGCCCTGGGCCGGTCCGGTCTTCCGGCGCGGTTAGCCCCGCCCGCCGCCCCGCCGATCGCCAGGGCCTGCCGCCAGGGCCTGCCTCCGGGGCTTCCCGGGCCTTCCGGCGAGGGCCTCTCGGCAGCCCTCAGGCCGACACCTCGCCCCGCCGGTGCACCGGGCGGGCCAGCAGCGCGCCCAGGAACCCGGCGACGAGACCCCACAGCGCGCCCAGGCCCACCGCCGACCACAGCACGGGCTCCAGCAGCAGTTCGCCCGACAGATTGCCGCCCAGATCGCCGATACCGAGCAGGGAGAGGCCGTAGTGGGCGGAGATCCGGCCGATCAGGCACAGGGCCGGCATCGTCAGCGCGAGGGCGACCGTGAGGTGCAGGGCGTGCTGCCAGGCGCGGATCCGGGCCGGAGAGCGCGCCGCCATCAGGAACGCGGCCGCCAGGAGCAGCACCCCCGCCACCCAGGCCAGCCACCACCAGCGGCCGTCGTGGGCGGTGATGGTGCGCAGGTTCAGCGTCGAGACGTCCGGCGTGCGCAGCACCTCGGTGAGCACCTTCGGCACCGGCAGCCCGAACGGGCCGTCGATCCTGCCCTTCCAGGTGGCGCCGAGCCCGAGCGTGAGGGCAAGCCAGGCCAGATTCGGCAGTCCGAGCAGGATCACCGCGAGGGTCTCCCTGGCATGCCCGCGGGTGACCATCACGACCAGGGCGATCACCAGGGCCAGCACGACGTACGCCAGCACGAGCACGACCATCGCGTACGCCGCCGGGCGCACCGAGGCCTGGAAACGCAGCAGGCGCCCCGGCAGCGGCGCCCCGCGCGACACCAGGAGCGCCAGCAGCAGGACCCCCGCCAGCCACAGCAGCCCGAACCCGGCCGTCCGCGGCACATCCGTCGTGAAGCCCGCCCGCGGTGCCGCGTCGAGCGCGTCGGTGAGGTCACTGAGCACGCCGCTGCCCACGTCCACCGCGAAGGTGTGGCGGGCGCCGAGCGCGAGTCCGACCAGCGCGAGCAGCCACAGCACGGCGATCCGCGCCGCCCACCCGGCCAGCTCCCCGGCCCCGGCCACCGCCCGGTGGCGCAGCGGCCGCAGGAAGCCCCCGGCGGCGACCAGCGCCCCGACCAGCGTCACCGACAGCGGTACGACCGTCAGCCCGGCGTTCGTCCGGGCCAGTTCGCCCGCGTCCCCCGACAGCTCGACGGTGCCGCCGACCGCCGTCACCACGGCCGCCAGGACCACCGGCGGGAACGCGCCCTTCGGCAGGTCCGCCGCGCCCGCCGCCCACAGCCCCACCGCGGCCACCACGAGCATGGCGACCAGGGCGACCAGCACCACGGCCAGGGCCGGCAGCCAGCCGTGCCGGGCGAGGGACCGGCCGGCCGGCGTGGCCACCGGCTGCTCGGAGGCGATTTCGGGGCGCACATGGTCACGCTAGGCAGGACCCGGCAGCCCCGCCCGCCGGGTGGTCCGTCCGCGTCGGCTTGCGGCCGGTACCGGACCGGCGCACATTGGGCACGATGTGCCCCAAATGAGGCATTTTTTCGGAATGCCGTTTGTCGAACCGGGGAGATGAGCGCGTGAGCGTCGAACCGCCGTCGTCCGGCCGTCCCACAGGCCCCCCCTCCGGCCCGCTGTCCGGGCCCTCCGGGCCACCCCCAGGGCCCCCGTCGCAGCCGCCCGGAGGCGGCGGCGGTCAGGGCGGGGAGCCGCACCAGCCATGGTGGAGGTCGGTGCCCCGGGTCGCCATGCTCACCACCGCCGTGGTGGTGGCCGCGGCCCTGGCCCTGGTCCTCACCCGTTCGGGCGACAGCTCCGGGAAACGTGGCGAGGTCTTCCTGCAGGCCGCCAACAGCTCCGGCCAGGACCCGTTCACCGAGTCCACCGCCACGAAGACCACCGCCACGGCGGTGTCCGCGGCCCCCACTGCGTCGGCCGCGTCGGCGGCGCTGGCGAACGAGGTGCGCGGGGTCGACGGCGGAGCGCCCGGCCTCTACAGCGGCACGAAGAACAGCGCCAGCTGCGACGTCGAGCAACAGGTCAAGTACTTCCAGGCCTCGCCCTCCCGCAACAAGGCGTTCGCCTCGCAGGTCGGCGTCCAGCCGTCCGGGGTCCCCGCCTACCTGCGCTCCCTCACGCCCGTACAGCTGCGCGCGGACACCCGGGTCACCAACCACGGCTACCGCGACGGCAAGGCGACCGCCTACCAGTCCGTCCTGCAGGCGGGCACCGCGGTCCTGGTCGACGGGCACGGCGTGCCCCGGGTGCGGTGCGCCTGCGGCAACCCGCTGGCCCCGCCGGTCGCGCAGCAGACCACCCCGAGGACCACCGGCACCGCCTGGTCCGCCTACCGGCCCTCGAACGTGGTGGTCGTCGCGCCCGCCGCGCAGATCGTCAACGTCTTCGTCGTCTTCGACCACCAGCGTGACAGCTGGTTCGGCCGCCACCGGGGCGACCACACCGGGCACGACGACCGCCCGGCCAGGCCCCCGGCCGATCCGAACCCCATGAACCCACCGGCCCACCAAGGCTGTCCGCCCGCGTCCGGGAAGCCCGGGGCCCCCGGCACCACACCGTGCCCGCCGCTCTCGTCCGGCCCGTCGACACCGCCCAGCCCGGGGAACGGCTCGAAGCCCCCGCCGTCGAAGTCGCCGGCCTCGAACTCCCCGTCCTCGCAGTCGCCGGCCTCGAAGCCGCCCTCGTCCCAGCCGCCGTCCTCGAAGCAGCCGTCCTCGGCGCCGCCCTCGTCGCAGTCCCCTAAGTCCGAGCCGCCGAAGTCCGAGCCCGCGAAGAGCGAGCCCCCGAAGAGCGAGAGCGAGTCCCCGAAGTCCGAGCCACCGAAGTCCGAGCCACCCAAGAGCGAGTCACCGAAGAACCAGAACGAGTCCCCCCGCACCGAGTCCCCGAAGAACGAATCGCCGGCGTCGCAGCCTCCGAAGTCGCAGGGGCCGGCCTCCGAGCATCCGTCCTCCGCGCAGCCGCTCGCTCCGCCGTCCCCGGCGTCGCCCGGCCCCCAGTCCGCGGTGTCCTCCGCCGCCCCGGCCTCCTCCGCCCAGCAGGCACCGCCCAGTTCGGTGGCTCCCGGGCCGGGCACCCGGTCGGTGGAGACCTCCGTCCCCCCGGCACCCGAGGGTCCCGCCTCACCGGCGCTGTGACCAGCGCGACCTGATTTGTGCGCGTTCGGCGAACACTCGCGGGGACTGTCGGCCCGCACGCGGGGTACGAGCATGGATGCAAAGCGACCGGCCGGGCCGGCCTCCTGGAGAGAACGCATGATCGAACACCTGGGCGGGGCAGTGATACCGACTGGCTTCGACGTACCCGTGGAGCCGCTGCGACGAGCGGCGCACTACACCGGCGAGCCCGGCTGCATCGCCGAGGCGCGGGACTTCGCGGCCCGCTTCCTGGAGCAGCTCAGGACCGAGTGGTGTGCCGCGATCGACCCCCGGGCCGACGGCGAGCTGCTCCTCGTGGTGAGCGAGCTGGTCACCAACGCGGACCGGCACAGCAACGGCCCGTACATCCTCGAACTGGAGGGCACGGACAGCGCGGTCCTGGTCTCCGTGTACGACAGCAGCGCCGCCCTTCCCCGGCGCTTTCCCAGGGACCCGGAGCGGGTCGGCCGGCACGGGCTGGAGATCGTCCATGCCCTGGCCGTGGAGGTGAGCGCCGAACGGGTACCGGTCGGGAAGCGGGTGCGCGCGCTGGTGCGCTTCCCCGGGTGAATCAAGGAGCAGCGGGCTCCGGGCGAGGCACCGCGGGCGCCGCCCCGCACGCCGGTGCGGCGGGGCGG
>NZ_JBHXMA010000079.1:0-25926 GCF_042721035.1 Streptomyces sp. NPDC058464 | reverse complement strand
CTTCTGGCCGCCGCGGCCGCCGTCGTCGTGCTCGTCGGTGCCGGTACGTGGACGGCCGTCGCCTCCGACGACCCGCCCCCGGTGCAGCGGACCGACAAGGTCATGGCAGTGGACGGGGTGCGTCTGGACACCTCGTTCTTCACCACCGCCGGCACCGGCCGACGCCCCGCGGTCCTCCTCGCCCACGGCTTCGGCGGCAACAAGGACGACATGCGCGCCGAGGCCGAGGACCTCGCCCGCGACGGCTACGCGGTGCTGACCTGGTCCGCCCGCGGCTTCGGCAGATCCACCGGGAAGATCGGCCTCAACGACCCGAAGGGCGAGGTCGCCGACGTCTCCCGGCTCATCGACTGGCTGGCGACCCAGCCCCAGGTGCAGCTCGACAGCACCGGCGACCCGCGCGTCGGCATGGCCGGCGCCTCGTACGGCGGCGCCATCTCCCTCCTCACCGCCGCCTACGACCACCGGGTCGACGCCATCGCCCCCTCCATCACGTACTGGAACCTCGCGGACGCCCTCTTCCCGAACGGCGTCTTCAAGAAGCTCTGGGCCGGGATCTTCGTCAACACCGGCGGCGGCTGCGCCAACTTCCAGCCCGAGCTCTGCGCGATGTACGACCGGGTCGCCGAGTCGGGCAAGCCGGACGCGGCCGCGGTCAAGCTCCTCCAGGAGCGGTCACCGTCGGCGGTCGGCAGCCGCATCAAGGTGCCGACCCTGCTCTTCCAGGGCCAGACCGACTCCCTCTTCACGCTCTCCCAGTCGGACGCCGCCGCGAAGGCCGTCAAGGCCAACGGCGCACCCGTCGACGTCGACTGGATCGCCGGCGGCCACGACGGCGGCGACCTGGAGACCAGCCGCGTCGAGGGCCGGGTGACGGCATGGTTCGACCGGTATCTGAAGGGTGACAAGGCCACCGGCACCGGGCCCGCGTTCCGCATCACCCGCACCGGAGGCGTCGACTCCACCGACGGCGCCGCCCAGCTGCGCGGCGCGACCGCCGACAGCTACCCCGGCCTGGAGAGCGACCGGAAGAACATCACCCTGAAGGGCGGCACCCAGCGCGTCGACAACCCGGCCGGCGCCAGCCCGCCCGGCGTCTCCGCGCTCCCCGGCCTCGGCGGTGGCGGCCTCGCCCAGCTCTCCTCCCTCGGCGTCGGCGTCTCCCTCGACTTCCCGGGCCAGTACGCCCGCTTCGACTCGGCCCCGACGACCGGCACCGTGCAGATCACCGGCACCCCCACGGCCACCGTCCACCTCACCTCCACCACCGACGACGCCGTGCTCTTCGGCAAGGTGTACGACGTCGGCCCGGACGGCACCCAGCAGGTGCTGCCCTCCCAGCTGGTCGCCCCGATCCGCGTCGAGGGCGCCAAGGCCGGCAAGGACGTCACGATCACCCTCCCGGCCATCGACCACGAGGTGCAGAAGGGCCACCGGCTGCGCCTGGTCCTCGCCTCCACCGACCTCGGCTACGCCTCCCCGGCCGCCCCGGCCACCTACACCGTCTCCCTCAAGGGCCCCCTGAGCGTGCCGACGGCACCCCGCGTGGACACGGCCGCCGCGCCGCTGCCCGCCTGGGTGTGGTGGCTGCCGCTGGCCGGCGCGCTGACCGCGCTGGCCCTGCTGCTCACCGGCCGCCGCCGCACCGCCGGCCCGGCCCCCGCCCCGGCGCTCGCCGAAGTCCCGCTCCAGATAACGGACCTGAGCAAGCGCTACGCGGGTTCGACGGACCGGTACGCGGTCCGGGAGCTGTCCTTCCGCGTCGAGAAGGGCCAGGTGCTGGGGCTCCTCGGTCCGAACGGCGCGGGCAAGACCACCACACTGCGCATGCTGATGGGCCTGATCAAGCCGGACGGCGGTGAGGTCCGGGTCTTCGGCCACGCCATCCGCCCCGGCGCGCCCGTCCTCTCCCGGGTCGGCGCCTTCGTGGAGGGCGCCGGCTTCCTGCCGCACCTGTCCGGCCGGGAGAACCTGGAGCTGTACTGGCAGGCCACCGGGCGTCCGCAGGAGGACTCCCACATCGAGGAGGCCCTGGAGATCGCCGGGCTCGGCGACGCGCTGGCCCGCGCGGTCCGCACGTACTCGCAGGGCATGCGGCAGCGCCTCGCCATCGCCCAGGCCATGCTCGGCCTCCCGGACCTGCTCATCCTCGACGAACCCACCAACGGCCTGGACCCGCCGCAGATCCGCGAGATGCGCGAGGTGATGATCCGCTACGCGGCCGCCGGCCGTACGGTGATCGTCTCCAGCCATCTCCTCGCCGAGGTCGAGCAGTCCTGCACCCACCTCGTGGTGATGGACCGCGGCCGGCTGATACAGGCCGGACCGGTCGCCGAGATCGTCGGCTCCGGCGACACGCTTCTCGTCGGCACCGGCACCCCGGTGGAGGAGCCGGTCGTGGAGAAGGTGGCCGCGCTGCCCGGCGTGGCCTCCGTGACCAGCACGGACGACGGCCTGCTCGTCCGCCTGGAGCCCGGCGCCGGCGCCCCGCGCCTGGTCGCCGAACTCGTCCGGCTCGACGTGCCGGTGGCGTCGGTCGGCCCGCACCGCCGTCTGGAAGACGCCTTCCTGACCCTGATCGGAGGTTCCGCATGAGCACGCTCACCCAGAAGGCCGCGGTGGCCTCCGGCTACCGGGCGGGCCGCACCCTGCCGCTCCGCGTCGAACTCGTCCGCCAGCTCAAACGGCGCCGCACGCTGGCGATGGGCGGCATCCTCGCCGTCCTGCCCTTCGTGCTGCTGATCGCGTTCGCCATCGGCGGCAGCCCGGGCGAACAGAACGGCCAGGTCACCCTCCTGGACACGGCCACCGCGTCCGGCGCCAACTTCGCCGCGGTCAACCTGTTCGTCTCGGCGGGCTTCCTGCTGGTCATCCCGGTCGCCCTGTTCTGCGGGGACACGGTCGCCTCCGAGGCCAGCTGGTCCTCCCTGCGCTATCTGCTGGCCGCACCCGTGCCGAGGGCCCGCCTGCTCTGGTCCAAGCTGGTCGTCGCGCTCGGCCTCAGCCTGGCCGCGATGATCCTGCTGCCGCTGGTCGCCCTGGCCGTCGGTACCGCCGCCTACGGCTGGGGCCCGCTCCAGATCCCCACCGGCGGCGCACTCGACACCGGCACCGCCACCCAGCGTCTCGCGATCGTGATCGCGTACGTCTTCCTGTCCCAACTGGTCACCGCGGCCCTCGCGTTCTGGCTGTCCACGAAGACCGACGCGCCGCTCGGCGCGGTCGGCGGCGCGGTCGGCCTGACCATCGTCGGCAACGTCCTGGACGCCGTCACCGCCCTCGGCCACTGGCGGGACTTCCTGCCCGCGCACTGGCAGTTCGCCTGGGCGGACGCCGTACAGCCGAACCTGGAGTGGTCGGGCATGATCCAGGGCACCGCGGTCTCGATAACGTACGCCCTGGTGCTGTTCGCCCTGGCCTTCCGGGGTTTCGCCCGCAAGGACGTGGTCTCCTAGGTCACCGGACGATCTCCCTCCGGCCTCGACACCCCAGGTCCGTGGCCTCTTCGAGATCCATCCGCAACGCATCGGGGCGCACGTTCCGGCCCCCCGCGCCGTCACAGTCGACGACAAGTCAGGAAGTCGACTCCGACCGGCACAGGGGGCACACACGATGGACCGACACCGGACACGACGAGGAACGTGCGGAGCGCTGCTCGCCGTCACCACGGCCGGCGCCCTGCTCCTGGCGGGCTGCGGAGCCGGCGGCGGCACCCACTACAACGGCCCGGCCTACACCCGCGGCCCCGCCCCCGCCCCCTCCTCCGGAGGGGGCTACGACTCCGCCGAAGCCAACCCCACCGCCTCCGCCCCCGCCTCCGACGACCACCTCTCCACCTTCGCCCTGGACGTCGACACCGCCTCCTACGGCTACGCCCGCCGCACCCTCGCCGACGGCGGCCGCCCCGACCCCTCGACCATCAGGCCCGAGGAGTTCGTCAACAGCTTCCGCCAGGACTACCGCACCCCCGAGCACAACGGCTTCACGGTCACCGTCGACGGCGCCCGCACCAACGACCCGGACTGGTCCCTGGTCCGCGTCGGCCTCACCACCCGCCCCGCCGACGACACCGACACCCGCCCGCCGGCCGCCCTCACCTTCGTCATCGACGTCTCCGGCTCCATGGGCGAACCCGGCCGCCTCGACCTCGCCAAGAAGTCCCTGGACACGATGACCGACCGGCTGCGCGACGACGACTCGGTCGCCCTCGTCACCTTCAGCGAACACGCCGAGACCGTTCTGCCGATGACCCGCCTCGGCGGCCACCGCGCCGAGATCCACGACGCCGTCGACGGCCTCGAAGCCCTCTCCTCCACCAACCTCGGCGAGGGCGTCGAGACCGGCTACGCCACCGCCGTCGAGGGCCTGCGCAGGAACGCCACCAACCGCGTCGTGCTCATCTCCGACGCCCTCGCCAACGACGGCGAGACCGACCCGAACGCCATCCTCGAGCGCATCGACGGCGACCGCCGCGAGTACGGCATCACCCTGTTCGGCGTCGGCGTGGGCAGCGACTACGGCGACGCCCTCATGGAACGCCTCGCCGACAAGGGCGACGGCCACACCGTGTACGTCGCCGACACCGCGACCGCCGACGACGTCTTCTGCCGCCAACTCCCGCAGAACATCGACCTGGTGGCCCGCGACGCCAAGGCCCAGGTGGCCTTCGACCCGCACACGGTCACCGACTTCCGCCTGATCGGCTACCAGGACCGCAAGGTCGCCGACCAGGACTTCCGCAACGACGCGGTGGACGGCGGCGAGGTGGGCCCCGGCCACACGGTGACCGCCCTCTACGCGGTGCGCACCAAGCCCGGCACCGACGGCCACCTCGCCACCGCCACGGTCCGCTGGCTGGACCCGAACACCCGCACCCCGCACGAGAACACGGGCTCGATGGAGACAGACGCCTTGCACGGCAGCGTCTGGACGGCGTCTCCTCGCTTCCAGGTAACAGCGGTGGCGGCCTACTTCGCGGACGCGCTGGCGGGCGGGGAGTACGACGTCCCGGGAAGCCCGGGCCTGGGCAGGCTCCAGGCCCGCGCTGAGACTCTGGCAAGGACGACGGAGGACAAGGATGTATCGGACCTCGCGACAGCCATCCGAGAGGCGGAACGATCCAACTCCGCGAGCTGAGGCGCCCCTTCAGGGGCGCGGGGAACTGCGCGACCAGCCCCCACCCACCCGCACCCGAACACTCAACCGTCCGAACCCATTGACCTCCCCTTACTTCCGAGTAAGTTGACGCCCCATGAGCGTACGCAGCGACCTCGGACGAGCCCGCCGACGCACCGACCTGGCCGACCGGGGCAAGGTCGAGGTCGTCAAGGACGCGGCCGGCGTCGTACGGGAGGCGCGCCGACCGCCCCTCGCCGCCCCGCTCACCATCGGCTCCCTCGCCGACCTCCCCTTCACCAACGCGGCGGAGGAACCCCACGCCACGGCGATCCGCCGCAGCGAGGGCCCCGTCACGGCAGCCGCGTTCGCCGCTCAAGTAACCGCCGTGGCGAAGGGGTTGATCGGCGCCGGCCTCGCCGCAGGCGACCGCGTCGCCGTCATGTCCCGCACCCGCTACGAGTGGACGGTCCTCGACTTCGCCATCTGGGCGGCCGGCGGTGTGACCGTCCCGGTCTACCCCACCTCCTCCGCCGACCAGGTGGAGTGGATCGTCCGGGACTCCGGCGCCCGGCACGTCGTCACCGAGACCCCGGAGAACACGGCGACCGTCACCACCGGCACGGCCGCCCACCCCCACCCCCCGCGCATCTGGGAACTCGACGGCGACGCGCTCACCGACCTCACCCTCCTCGGCCGGGAGATCCCGGACGAGGAGGTCACCAAGCGCCGTGGCACCCTCACCCCCGACACCATCGCCACGGTCTGCTACACCTCCGGCACCACCGGCCGCCCCAAGGGCTGCGTCCTCACCCACGCCAACCTGCACGCCGAGGCCGCCAACACGGTCGAGCTGCTGCACCCCGTCTTCCAGGCGGTCACCGGCCAGACCGCCTCCACCCTGCTGTTCCTGCCGCTCGCCCACATCCTGGGCCGTACGCTCCAGATCGCCTGCCTCCTGGGCCGGATCGAGATGGGCCACTTCCCGAGCGTGAAACCGGACGAACTGCGGCCCGCACTCCGGGAGTTCCGGCCGACGTTCCTGGTCGGGGTGCCGTACCTCTTCGAGAAGATCCACGACACCGGGCGGGCGACGGCCGAGAAGATCGGCAGGGCCGCCTCCTTCGACCGGGCGGAACGGATCGGCGTGCGCTTCGCCGAGGCCTACCTGAACAGGTTCCTCGGCACGGGGAAGGGCCCCGGGCCCGGCCTGTACGCCGCCTGGGCGCTGTACGACCTGCTGGTCTACCGCCGGATCCGCAAGGAGCTCGGCGGCCGGATGCGGTACGCCGTCAGCGGCGGCTCACCGCTGGACCGCGACCTCAACCTGTTCTTCCACGCGGCCGGGATCGTCGTCTACGAGGGCTACGGCCTGACCGAGACCAGCGCGGCCGCCACCATCGTGCCGCCGCTGGCGCCCCGCCCCGGCACGGTCGGGCAGCCCATCCCGGGGACGGCGGTCCGGATCGCCGACGACGGCGAGGTACTGATCAAGGGGCCGGTGGTGTTCGGGGCGTACTGGAACAACCCGGCCGCGACCGCCGAAGTACTGCCGGACGACGGCTGGTTCGAGACCGGGGACCTCGGCGCGCTCGACGCGGACGGCTATCTCACCATCACCGGCCGCAAGAAGGACATCCTGGTCACCTCCGGCGGCAAGAACGTCTCCCCGGCCGTCCTGGAGGACCGGCTGCGCAGCCGGTCACCGGTCGGCCAGTGCCTGGTCGTCGGCGACAACCGGCCGTTCGTCGCCGCCCTGATCACGCTGGACCCCGAGGCGGTCGCGCACTGGCTGTCCGTACGGAGGCTGCCGTCGGACACCCCGCTCGCCGAGCTGGTGCGCGACGACCGGATGCGGGCCGAGGTGCAGAAGGCGGTCGACCACGCCAACCAGGCCGTCTCGCGGGCCGAGTCGATCCGCGCCTTCGCCCTGGTCGAGGGCGAGTTCACCGAGGACAACGGGCTGCTCACGCCGTCCCTCAAGGTCAAGCGGCACGCGGTCACGGCCCGCTTCGCGGCCGAGATCGAGGCGCTGTACCGCAAGTAGCCGCAAGTAGCCGCAAGTAGCCGCAAGTAGCCGCACGGAGCAGCACGGAGCAGCACGGAGCACGACGAAGGCGGCGGGCCACCGGAAGACCGGTGACCCGCCGCCCGCGGAGCGTTCGGACTACTTGTTGCCGACGCCGTTCGCCGAGAGGACCGCGATGTCGTCCAGGATGTGCGACAGCGGCTCGTCGCCCTTGGCCTGGGTGGAGTTCTCGACGCACTGCTGGTTCTGCGGCGCGGAGAGGATCGGCACGTCCTGCAGGACGCCGACGGCGGCGGCGCCGGCGATCACGCTCTGGATGTTGGCCTTGACCGGCAGAGCGATGCACGGCTTGTTCAGCGTGCCCTGGACCAGCGAGAGCTGCGGGCTCTGGTCACCGAACGTGGCCGAGTTACCGAACTCGGACTTGGCGCCGTTTCCGCTGGCCGAGGTGGTGCCGTGGTCGTTGCCGGTCGCCAGGGCCTGGGGGGCAGCCGTGACGGCGAGACCGGCAACGGTGGCGGCGACAGCCGCGGTTGCCCACAGCTTCTTCATGTTTGTTCCCTTCGAAAAGGCGGACTCCGGGGAGGAGCTGCGTGATCATCAACGGTTGTGGACCTGCCGGGGTTGCGTCCTTTGCCCCGATTGGAGTAGCTCAGTGCGATAACTCGACAAACGCCCCGGTCGCCCGGGATCGAGGGACGGCGCCTCACAGGCCGACGGGCCGCCGAGAAGTCGGCGGCCCGTCGGCCGAGGGTCCTTGGGAGGTGTTCGGGGCGCGCCCTGACTACCGGTTCTTGGCGCCGTTCGCGGCCAGGATCGCGATGTCGTCCAGGATGTGCGACAGCGGCTCGTCGCCCTTGGCCTGGGTGGAGTTCTCGACGCACTGCTGGTTCTGCGGCGCGGACAGGATCGGCACGTCCTGCAGCACGCCGACAGCGGCGCCGACGGCGGCCACGCTCTGGAGGTTCAGCTTCGCGGGGAGGGCGATGCACGGCTTGTTGAAGGAGCCCTGGATGAGCGCCATCTGAGGGCTCATGTTGCCGTACGTGGCGGAGTTGCCGAACGACTGGAAGGCGCCGTTGCCGCTGGCCGAGGTGGTGCCGTGGTCGTTGCCGGTGGCCAGGGCCGGCGTTGCCGCCGCGGCCGAGACACCGACGAAGGAGGCTGCGACAGCGGCGGAGGCCAGAATCTTCTTGATCACTTGTCAATTCCCTTCTGAGGACACCCCGTCCACCGGAGCGCTCTGGTCAACTGCCTGTGATCCGGTTGGTTGCTCCCCTTCACCCCAATGGCCCACGGCCCGGAAAGCCTCGATTCCGTCGCCTGCCCAGTGTTCACGGGGAATTTCGGCCGAGCCGCCGGTCCGATCGGGTGACGTACTGCGCCCGTGCCGCAACCATTCCGGATGGGGGCGGTTGATGCCGGGCAGGAACGTCCGTCTTGGCGTAAAGCCGGGAAAGGAAAAGCGAAATGCTGAAGAAGGCAATGGCCGCGGCGGCGGTCGCTGCGGCCGTCGTAGGTGTGTCGGCGGCGGCCACTCCCCAGGCGCTTGCCACCGGCAACGACAACGGCACCACCTCCGCGAGCGGCAACGGCGCCCACGAGGCGTTCGGCAACGCGGTCACCAAGGGCAACATGAGCCCGCAGGCCACCCTGGTCGGAGGCTCGCTGAACAAGCTCTGTGTCGGCCTGCCCGCGAAGGCGAACGTCCAGAGCGTGGCCTCCGTTCTCGCCTCCGTCGGCGTCCTGCAGGACGTGCCGATCCTCTCCGCGGCACAGAACCAGCAGTGCGCCGAGAACTCCACCCAGGCCAAGGGTGACGAGCCGCTGTCGCACCTGGTGGACGACATCGCGGTGCTCTCCGCCAACGGCGTCGCCAACAAGTGACCCCGGCCTCGTGAGGTCTGCCCGGGCGACGGCGTGTGCTCATGCGCCGTCGCCCGGGCGGCTTTCGTCGCAATTCCTGCTGCCCCTCCGGCGACGCCTTTTAGAAGAACCGTTTCCCCTCTGTTGCGTCAATTCCGGGAAGGCGATCGAGTGAATTACCGGACGGCACGCGTTCCGTAGTTTCCTCGCCGTCTATTCCTCGTTCTACAGCCTGCCGGTCATGGTGCGAGCCGTCCATGCTGTGCTCGCTCGGTTTCGGCCGTCACACGGGCATGACCGCAGAGAAGGGAAAGCTCATGAAGAAGACCGCTGCTGTCATCGCCGGCGCGATCCTGGCCCTGGGCGGCGCCGCCCCCGCCTTCGCGGACGCCGGTGCCCACGGTGCCGCCATCGGCTCCCCGGGTGTCCTCTCGGGCAACGTGATCCAGGTCCCGATCCACATCCCGATCAACGTCTGCGGCAACAGCCTCAACCTCATCGCGGCGCTGAACCCGACGCTCGGCAACACTTGCGTCAACGACTGACGACACCACGCAGCGCACAAGCCCCACCGGCTGCGTCACGGCCGGCCTCGGACCGGCGATCCTTCGCATCCGCGTTCCGAGGCCGGCTTTCCCACTTCTTCAAGCAGGAAGACAACGAGATTGCGACAGACCCTCAGCAGGGGAATGGTCGTGGCCGCCGCTGCGACGAGCATTCTGTCCATGTACGGCACTCCCGCGTTCGCCGAGACGGACGCGACCGGGGCCGCGGGAGGCTCGCCGGGTGTCCTGTCCGGCAACAACGTCCAGGCCCCGGTGAACGTGCCGGTCAACATCTGCGGCAACTCGGTCGACGCCGCAGCCGCGTTGAACCCGGCCTTCGGCAACTCCTGTGCGAACGAGTCCCCTTCGGGAAAGCACGCCCGCACCCACGGGAAGCCGTACGGCGACTCGGCCTACGGAGACCTGGGCCATGGAGACTCGCCCTACGGCAACGCCGGTTACGGCGACACCGGTTACGGGGACACGGGTTACGGCAACTCGGACTACGACAACCCGGGTTACGGCACCTCCACCCCACCCGGCCCCCGCGAGACCCCCCAGCCCTACGGCCGGACGACCCCGCCCGGGTACGGTCACGAGACCCCACCCGCGTACGGTCACGAGGCTCCGCCGTCCTACGGCCACGAGGCTCCGCCCACGCACGGAGGCGACAACTCGCCCTCCTGCCACGAGACTCCGCCGGGCCACTCGTCCCCGCCGGGTGAGTCGTCGCCTCCGGGCCACTCGACACCTCCGGGCCACTCGACGCCCCCGGGTGAGACGACTCCGCCGGAGCACTCGACTCCTCCGAGTCAGTCGACCCCGCCGGAGCACTCGACTCCTCCGAGTCAGCCGACCCCTCCCCAGCAGTCCACCCCGCCGGGGCACTCGACGCCGCCCGGTCAGTCGGCTCCGCCCGGTCAGGCCACTCCGCCCGCCGGTGGTCAGCAGCACTGGGCGCCGCCCGCCCTGGCGCACACCGGTGCCGAGGCGATGGTCGCCACCTCGGCGGCCAGTGCCGTGCTGATCGCGGGTGGGACGATCCTGTACCGGCGCGGTCGGACCGGCTCCCGTCGGTCGTAGCGGAGGCGGGTGCCGGACGCCGTGAACGCCCGGCACCCCTCCGTCAGCTGCGGACCGGGTCCGGTGCCGCCGACTCCCGGCGCCCCGCCGGGATGCCCCAGCCGGCCGGCCCGGAGCGCAGCCGCCGCCGTACCCCGCGCACCAGCGTGCCCGCGGTGAAGCCGGCGCCGTGCACGAAGCGCATCGCCGGACCGAAGCCCGCGGCCGTGATCAGACCGGCCAGGAACAGCCCGGGGTACGAGGACTCGAAGTCCCGGCCCACCTCCGGTGCCCCGTCGGCCGCCGTCACCAGCGTCGAGCGCAGCTCGTCGGCGAGCAGCCCGAGCCGGTCCCGGGTCGCCCGGAACCCCGTGGCGGCGATGACGTGCTCGGTCTCCAGGGTGGCCGTGCGGCCCCCGGCTCCCGCCATGTCCAGGCGTACCCCGTCCACCGTCGCCCGGGCCGCCGTCACCTCCCGGTCGAGCAGCACCTCCACCCCGGCCTCCACCCGCTCCCGCACCCACCAGGCACCGGCCGGACCGAGCGCGGTCGCCGCGATCCGCGCCCGGGTCGGCTCCGCGAGCCGCCGGTACAGGCCCGGCCGCTCCGAGTAGAACCAGTTGCGCCAGCCGGGGCCGAGACCGCTGTGCGGGGAGCGGACCGACTGCCACCAGGGGCGCTGCCAGGGCGGTGGCACGTCGTTCCAGAACAGCTGGTCCGCGCGCACCAGCACCCGTACCCGGCTGTCCAGGTCGGCGAGGAGCGCGGCCGTCTCCAGGGCCGCCTGACCGCCGCCGATCACCGTGACGTCCCGGCCCCGGAAGCGGTCGAGGTCGGCGTGGTGGCTGCTGTGCGAGACCTGGTCGGGGGAGAGGCCGCGCAGGGCGGCGGGGATCTCGACGAACGGCAGTACGCCGACGGCGAGGGCGACCGTCCGGCCGCGCAGGACCTCGCCGTCCGCCGTCGTCGCCTCGAAGCCGCCGGCGCGCGGCGCGACGCGGGTGACCATGCGTTCGTCGACGGGCGGGGCGGCGTTGCGGGCGAACCACAGGCCGTACTCGGCGAACATGTCCAGCGGGATCGGCTCCCCGTGCCGGGCCGCCACACCGCGGCCCGCGCAGTAGACGTCCAGCCGCCAACGCGCCTCGGGGTCGGAGAGGTTGGAGGCCCAGGGCTCGGACTTGAGGAACATCCCGCGGGGCATGTTGTCCCGCCAGGAGGCCATCGGGCGGCCGAAGACCCGCACGTTCAGGCCCGCCGCCGCGGCGTGGGACGCGATGGACAGGCCGTACGGGCCCGCGCCCACCACCAGCAGGTCGTACATCAGCAGCTGCTCGCTTTCTCGTCGTCGGACCGGTCGGGCTGACCGGAGAGGCCGGGGAGGCCGGGGAGGCCGGAGGCTCCGGGTGCGGCGGACACACCGGCCACACCGGTGAGTTCCTCGCCCCGGGCGGCGGGCACGGGGGAGTGCGGGGGCGATACCTGCACGGCACCGCCGTCGTGCAGCCGGTCGAGGAGCCGGCCCGCCACGTGCCGGCACCACAGCGCCCACATCGCGAGGCCCGGCCCGCGGTCGTCCGGCGCGGACCAGGCCAGCTCCCGCCCGCGCGGGGCCGGGCGCAGCGCGCTCAGCGGCGCGTAGTTCTCCACCACGAAGGCCCGCCCGGCCAGTGGCACCCCGTCCGGCAGCGGACGATGGGTCAGGTCCAGGTGCAGCGCGCGTACGACGTCCAGGCCCGCGCTGTCGGTGAAGAGCCGGAACTGGGCGCCCGGACGGGGGTTGAAGTCGAGGAGGTGGTAGCGGCCCGTGGTGCCGCAGCGCCGGAAGTCCAGGTCGAAGATGCCCCGGAAGCCCAGCTCGCCGGTGATCCGCTCGGCCAGTCCCTGGACCTGCGGATTGGGTGTCCACAGGCCGACCGCGGTCAGTCCGGCGCCGCGCGGCCAGGCCCGCTGCTTGCGGCCGGGGCCGCCCGCGCGCACCGTCCCGGTGCGGTCGGCGTAGCCGTGGAAGAACCAGTCGCGGTCCGGGCCCGGCGGCAGGAACTCCTGGAGCAGCAGCGGGCTGCCCGCCTCCCCGCCGCGCAGGAACAGCTCCCGTGCCTCCTGCGCCGAGCGCACCACGACCGTGCTGCGCAGCCCGGACCCGGCCGGCAGCAGCCAGGGCCGGCTCCACTTGGCGATCACCGGCAGCCCGAGCCGCCGGGTGGCGGCGGCGGCCTGTTCGGCGCTGTCCGGGACCAGGGTCAGCGGGTGCGGGATCCCGGCGGCGGCGCACACCTCGGCCAGCTCGGCCTTGTCGGCGACGCGTTCGGGCAGGGCGCCGGGCTGCTGCGGGAGCAGGTAGGCGGGCGTGAGGTCCTCGCGGAGCCGGCCGGCCGCGATGGCGCTCGCGTCGTCCATCGGGATCAGCACCGCCGGACGGGCGATCCGTGTCGCCACCCGCCGCAGCACGGCCACGATCTCGGCGGGCGACGCGCCCGGCGCCGGCGGCGGATGCAGCTGCCGTACGAAACGGGACTTGCGGACCGGGCTTCCGTCGGAGTCGGCGACCACATGGACGTCCACCCCGGCTCTGCCGAGCGAACGCACGGCCCCCAAGGTGCCGTGGTGAAAGGGATTCCGGTCGATCCGCAGCAGAACCGCGGGGACCCGGATGTCTAGCAGCGACACGGACCTTTTCCTTTGCGTCGGTTCACCCGTGCGGGCGTTCGGGGCACCCGAAAGCCGCAACCGCACTGGCGGAATTCATATTGATATGACTGAGTGTCAGTAGCTGGCACTTCCTCAGGGATTCTGCAAACGGACGAGAACCGGTGGAGAAAGGAGCAGGCATGGCCCCACAGCAGCGAAAGCGGCCGAGGTCCCGGTGGTACCGGCCGGCCGTGGTCACGGCGGCCGTCGTCGTCGCCTCGGCGACCCTGGCGACCGGTCCGGGATTCGCCGCGGGTGCGGGGGCGGCGCGGGTCACGGACCCACCGGCTCCGACACCCACGACGAACGTCCCGAGACCCACGACGACCGTCCCGGCACCGACGACGACCGTCCCGAGACCCGCGACCACCGTCCCGGGACCCACGGCGAGCGTCCCGGCACCGACACCGGCGGCGAGCCTCCCGAAGCCCGCGACGGCCGTTCCGATGCCCACGACCTCCGTCCCGGCATCGGCGGCACCGCTGCCGGACCCGGCCGCCCACGGACCGGGCGGCACCGTGCCGGCCATGGCGGCGCCCCCGGCCTTCGGGGCGTTCCTCGACTCCGGGCCGCTGGGCGTCGCCCGCATGGCCCAGCTGAGCAGCTGGCTCGGCGGCACCGAACTCAAGGTCGCGCACACGTATCTGCCCGGCAACCGCTGGTCGGACATCGAGGGCGCCCCCGGTTTCCTGGACGTCTGGGCGCACTGGCGACGGGAGAGGGCCGAGCGGACCCTCGTCCTCAACGTGCCCATGCAGGAGCGCAACGAGGAGGGCATCGGGGACGACGATGTCCGCGCGCTGCTGCGGCAGGGCGCGGCCGGGCAGTTCGATCACCACTTCCGGGCCCTGGCCGAGCGGCTGGTGGATCTGAGGGTGCCGGACACGGTGATCGTGCTCGGCTGGGAGATGAACGGCACTACCTACACCCATCGTTGCGGGCCGGACCCGGAGGCCTGGAAGAAATACTGGAACAGGATCGTCACCACCATGCGGGCGGTGCCGGGCCAGAGATTCCGGTTCGACTTCACGCCGAGCCGGGGCCGCGACGCCGTACCGTGGACGGAGTGTTATCCCGGGGACGACACGGTCGACATCGTCGGTATGGATTCGTACGACCAGCCGACCGGACTTTCCTTCGACCAACAGGTGCGGGAGCCTTACGGACTTCAGCAGCACGTGGATTTCGCGAAGGCCCACGGGAAACCCATTTCCTATCCGGAATGGGGTCTCTTCCGCAACGGTGACAACGCCGAGTACATGCGGCGGATGCTCGCCTGGATGGACGAGCACAAGCCGCTGTACAACACACTGACCGACTACTGCCCGCACGGTGTCTGGCAGTGCTCGGCCAACCCGCGCTCCGCGCACGTCTACCGCGCGGCCCTCTTCGGCCGCCCCGACGCCCCGGCACCGACCCCGACGGCGACACCGACGCCGACCGTGACTCCGACTCCGAAGCCGGACATCTCGGCCCCGGCTCCGGCCACGAGCCCGAGTCCGAGCCCGAAGCCGGGCGCCACACCCCCGTCCAACTGCACGCCGATGGACCTGGGCGCCTGGGTCGAGTACTGGCTCGGCGGGAAGCTCTGCATCCGCCTCGACTGGTGGTCGCGCACGCCGGGCACCCCCTAGTCCTGCCGGCGTTGCTTCCATCGGTGCCGCACCTCCTTGATCCGCTGCCGGGCGGCGGCGTCGCACAGCGCCGCCGTCAGCAGCGGGGCGGTGCGCCGCCGGGCCAGCAGCAGCCGCTGGTTGACGACCGGCCGGGGCCGCCAGTGGTGCTTGTACGGCTCGTCGCCGCGCAGCAGGCTCAGCGCGCCCCGCTCACCGGTACCGGTGTGCTGGGTGCAGGCGTCCAGGAGCATCACCGCGACGTCCGCCTTGCGCTCCCGCAGCCGGGGATGCGCCCCGTACAGGTAGCCGCCGGCGAGGCTCGGCGACAGCAGGGTCAGGTCGACGGCGACCACCTCGTCGTCGAGCCGGAACTCGGTGACCACCGCGTCCCCGGACCGCACCATCGGCCCCACCGAGCGCACCAGATGCTCCTGGAACCGGGACTGGAGGTGCTCGGTGGTCACCTTCCGTCCCTGCCACTGCAGCCGGTGCAGATCGAGGAGGCGGCGCAGCGCCGCGTCCACCCCGTCGGGCGGTACGGCGTCCCGGTGCACCCCGAGCGAGCCCAGCTTGCGCAGCTTGGCACGGACCCGCTGCTGGGCCTTGTTCGAGGGCAGTCGGCCGACCAGCTCGTCCATCGACACGGCCGGCAGCTCCAGGCACAGCGAGTCGGGCACCTTCCGGCACGGCCCGTGCCAGCGCTCGTAGACCCGCTCCGCCGCGGCGCCGGGCCGCACCTCGCGGAAGTCGATCAGCGCCGTCCGGGCCGCCTCCGCCAGCTCCCGGGTGAGCGCGTCCGCCACCCGGCCGTCGTCGGCGTCGGCGAGCAGCACGTCCGCGTAGTCCGAGATCGCCCCGCCGAGCGGCACCAGTGTGGGCAGCGGGCGGTGCACCAGCATCAAGGGGGCCGCGCCGACCAGTTCACCGCCGTAGCGCACCAGGACGAGGCGGAGCCGGCCGGGGATCCCGTACGAGCGCCACCAGGAGTGCAGCCAGGCGTGGCTCTGGAACGGGGTGGCGGTGCCGCACCGCCGGTAGAGGCGGCCCCAGACCGGGGCCAGCCCGGCGAAGGCGGCCTCGTCGGTGACGAGTTCGGTGGTGTACGCGGCCAGCGTCGGGTGGGCCGTCGTCGTCACAGCTGTCCGTGTACGTCGGCGGCGACGGCCGGACCGGGCACCGAGGCCTGCAGGGCAGTGTCTTCCGGGCGGCGCCGGGGGCGGACAAGGAGCACCAGGCCGCCCAGCAGCCCGCCCGCGCTCGCGCCCACCAGACCGGTCACCTTCGGGGACGCCGAGGCGGGCGCGGCCGGCTTCAACGCCCGGGAGAACTGGAGGAGTTCGACGTTCGTGTCGCCCTTGGTGTCGTTGGCGTGCCGGATGAGCGAGCGGGCCACCGCGTTCGCCATGTCGGTGGCCTGGAGGGCGTGCGGCGAGGTGGCCGAGACGGCGATCATCGGCGCGTCCGGCGAGGTCTCCGTCTGCACGCTGTTCTGCAGCGTCTTCACCGGCACCCCGGCCCACATCTGCGCGTCGTCGAGCACCGCGAGCTGGGTGGCGACCCGGCCGTAGGCCTGCGCGAACCCCTGCGCGGAGGCGGTGTCGGTCTTGTCGGCGGGCACGGCGACGACATAGCTGGTCGCCGAGTAGCTGCGCGGCGTCAGCACGCCGTAGGCGCCGCCCAGCAGCCCGCCCGCGATGACCCCGGCCGCCAGCAGCGACCAGGGCGGGACCGCGCGGGCGAACGGGCGCGGCGCTCGGATGGGGTTCTCGGTCATGGCGTACTGGCTCCCTGGGGTGTGGTGGCGAGTGCGGCCGCGTAGACGTCCATGAGCTGGGCGGCGCTGCGGGTGATGCAGTAGTGACGGGCGGCGTCCGGTGCGCCGCGCGGGCCGGGTCCGGCGGCGCGGGCGGCGGCCAGCGCCCCGGCGTAGGCGTCCGCACCGCCCTCGACGCGGCGGGCGCCCGGGGCGGCGGCGGGCGGCAGGTCCTCGATCGCCGGGCAGGAGCTGTAGAGCACGGGCAGCCCGGCGGCCAGCGCCTCGACGACCGCGAGCCCGAACGCCTCCTCGGCGCAGGGCGAGGCGAACACGTCCATGGCGGCGGTGAGGGCGGGCAGGTCGGGGTCCTGGTCGCTGTCGGAGGCGTAGGGCCGCTCACCGGCGAACAGCACCCGGTCGGCCACCCCGGCGTCCCGGGCGGTGCGCCGCAGCGCGTCCTCCTCCGGGCCGCCGCCCACCAGCAGCAGCCGCGAGTCGGAGGGCAGTCGGGCCAGAGCCTCGATCAGGACGCCGAACCGCTTGCCGGGCGCGAGCCGTCCTACGGCACCGACGACCCACGCGTCCCCCGGGATGCCGAGGCGGTCGCGGACGCGCTGCCGCCGGGCGGGGTCGAAGCGGAACCGCTCCATGTCGATGCCGTTGGGGACGACCTCGATCCGCGGCCCCGGCACCCCCCACCGGCGCAGCCGCTCGGCGACGGTCGGCGAGACGGCCACCGTGGACCGCCCGAGCCGCTCACCGGCCAGGTACAACGCCCGTACCCCCGACGTCAGTTCACGCCCCTCCAGCTGAGAGTCGCCGAGCGAGTGCTCGGTGGCGACGACGGCCCGGACCCCTGCGAGCCGCGCGGCGATCCGGCCGTAGAGGCAGGCCCGGTAGAGGTGGGTGTGGACGAGGTCGTAGCGGCCCCGGCGGATCAGCCGGACCAGCCGCGGCAGCGCGGACAGGTCCCGGTTCCCGGCCATCCCGAGGTGGACCACCCGCACCCCGTCCGCCGCCAGCCCGTCCGCGACCGACCCCGGGTTGGTGAGCGTGACGACGTCGCAGGAGACCGGCAGGTGCCGCAGCAGCAGCCGCAGTTGCTGCTCCGCACCGCCGACCCCGAGGCCCGTGATGACGTGGAGGGCCTTCATCTCACAGCCCCTCGACGGGACGGCGGCGCAGCCGGTGCAGCCGGTACTTCAGGAAGAGGCGCGGGGCGTTGTCGTTCTGCCCGACGTGCACGCGGGGCAGGGCGTGCGGCCCGTTCAGCGGCCCGGGGTCGATGGCGCAGGCGTAGCCGTACCCGGCGTCCCGTACGGCGTCGACGGCGCGTTGGTCGACCGTGCCGTAGGGGTAGCAGAAGCCGTCCACGGGGGCCTGGACCAGCTCCTCCAACTGCGCTCGGCTGTCGGCGACCTCGGCCCGCAAGGTCGTCTCGTCGGCCTTCGTCAGGTCGACGTGGGTGAGCCCGTGCGAACCGATCTCCACCCCGCCCCTGGCCGCCCGCCGGATGCCGTCGGCGGTGAGCAGCGGCTTGCGCGGGCCCAGCGGGTCCCAGGCGTTGTCGCCGCCGAGCCGCCCCGGCAGGACGAAGAGGGTGGCGCCGCAGCCCCAGCGGTCGAGGACGGGCAGCGCGTGGTCGAGGAAGTCGGCGTACCCGTCGTCGAAGGTCAGCCCCACCAGCCGGCGCCCCTCGCCGCGGGCGCGGGCGGCGAGCAGCTCGGCGACCGACACCCCGCGCAGCCCCCGCCGGCGCAGCCAGCCCAGCTGTCTCTCCAGGCGCTCGGGGGTGACGGTGATGCGGTACGGATCGTCGGAACAGTCGCCCACGGAGTGGTACATGGCGACCCAGGGGACGGGGCCGGTGACGTGTCCGGCCTTCTCGGCCTTCTCGGCCTTCTCGCCGGACTCGCCGGACTCGGTGGACTGGGCGGACTCGGTGGACTCAATGGAAGACGGCATGCGCGAGCCTTCGGGTGACGGTGGCTACGGAACGGAGTGCGGGTGCGAAGCCCTGGGCGTCCAGGGCCCAGCCGAGCAGGACGAAGACGACGGTGACGGCCGTGGCACCGGCGGCCAGACCGGCGAACGGGTCCGCCGGACGCGCGGCGACGAAGATCCCGACGGCCGCCGCGACCACGGCCGCCCGCACCGGCCGGCTCAGCTCGACCAGCACCCGCCGGGTGCGGATCGGGACGCTGCGCGGGCCCATGCCGGCCAGCAGGAACACGGCGGTGGCGGTGATGCCGGTGGCGTTGGCGGCGGCGATGCCGGTGACGCCGTACGGGCCCACGGTCAGGGCGCCGATCCAGGAGGTCACCACGATCCCGGCGGCCATGGCGCCCACCGGGTACCAGGTGGCGCGGCCCGCCGAGAAGTAGGAGCGGACCAGCACGCCCACCAGGGTCTGCCCGAGCAGCCCGAGCGCGTAGACCCGCATCACCCCGGCCGTGGCGGCGGTGTCCGCGGCGGTGAACGCCCCGCGCTGGAACAGCAGTCGGATGAGCTGCGGCGCACAGGCCACGACCACGGCGGTGCCGAGCAGCACCACGCTCGCGGCCACCGAGAGATCCCGCTCCACCCGGCTCCGGGCCCGCTCGGTGTCGCCCTCGGCCAGCGCCCGGGCCACCACCGGGAAGGTGACCGTGCACAGCATCATCGACATCGTCATCGGGATCTGCGCGACCTTCTGCGCGTAGTTCAGGTGCGAGATGGCCCCGGAGTGCAGGTGCGAGGCGAGGAACCGCTCGATCAGCACCTGCGACTGCCGGCACAGCGCGAACAACAGCACGGTGGCCATCAGCGCCACGTTCAGCGGCCGTTCCTCGGCGACGGCCGCGCTCTCCCGCGCCTTCGGCCGGTGCCGCAGCCGCCGCAGCAGCGCGGGCAGCTGGACGACGACCATCAGGGCGCCCCCGGCCGCCACCCCGAACGCGGCCGACCGGACGCCCCAGTGGCCGCCGAGCGCGAACATCGCCACGATGATGCCGGCGTTGTAGGCGACGTAGATCGCGGCCGGCGCGAGGAAGTGCCGGTGCGCGCGGAGGGCGGCGCTGCAGTACCCGGCCAGTCCGAAGGTCAGGACACAGGTGGCGGTGAGCCGGGTGCAGCCGACGGCGAGCGCGGGATCGCGCAGACCGGGCGCGAGCACCTCGACGAGCTGCGGGGCACCGCCGATGAGCAGGGCGCCGACGGCGGCGAAGGCGAGGCTCAGCCTGGGCAGCGTCCCGGCGACGAGGGCCCGCACGGGGTCGCCGGGCGCCCCCTGCGCCCTGCGCGCGAGGGCCATGCTGAACGCGGGAACGAGCGCGAAGGCCAACCCGTCCTCGATGAGCAGCGTCGCGGCGAACTCGGGAATGGTCCACGCGACAAGAAACGCATCGGTGTCCCGCCCGGCCCCGAAGAGCCGCGCGAGCGACTGATCCCGGACGAGCCCGAGCAGCGCCCCCGCCACGGAGAAGACGGCGGTGACGAGAGCGGCCTTGGCGAGGACTCCACGAGTTGGGCCGGCATTCTCGGCGCCGGCGTCGACAACTCCCTTCTTGGGGGCGCTGGGCTGTGACATGTGCGGCTCCGCCGCGTGGGCGCGATCAACCCCCACCGGCCCGCAGCCGACATCCGACCCTTCCACCCCCGGCGCCGCAGTCATCCCGCACGCTCCGCCCCCACCAACGCCCACCACGCCACCACCCCGAACACCACCGCCGTGAGCACGGTCGACGGCCCCCCGATGTCGCCGTACGCGAAGTCGACGAGCTGCCAGATCAGCAACCCGCACCCCACCAGCGCACAGTCGACGCCGTCGCCGTCACCACCCCGCACCCGCCACAGCCCCCGCAGCCCGCACGCCAGCAGCGCCAGCCAGCTGCCCGCCAGCGCCAGCAGACCGAGCAGCCCCTGCTCGCTGAGCACGAGCAGATACATGTCGTGCGGCGACAGCAGCGGCTGCTTCCGGTACGCGGCCCCCGCCCCCTCCGTGTCGCTCCCGGACGACAGCGCCAGCGAGGCGTGCGCGTCCCGGTACGCCGGGAAGTTCTTCAGGCCGACGCCGGTCACCGGGTGCTCCCGCCACATCCCCGTCGCCGCCGCCCACAGCGTGTACCGGTCGACCACCGACTGGTCCGGCGCGTCCGTGACCTGCCCGATGCTGCTGATCCGCTCCTGCAGCATCGCCGTACCGACCCCGAAGCCGCCCACCAGCACCACACCGGCCGCGGCCGCGACCGCCGCCACCTTCAGCGCCCGCCGCAGCCCGGCCAGGACGAGCTGCACACCGCAGGTCAGGACGGTCGCGATCCAGGCGCCCCGGCTGAAGGACACGGCCAGCGGCAGCAGCAGCCCGAGCGCGCACGCGCCCGCCGCCACCCGCTGCCGTACCGGCGCCCGCCCGAGCGCCAGCCCGAGCGCGCACACGAGGCCGAAGGACACCACCGTCGCCATGCCCATCACGTCCTGCGGCCCGAACGTGCCGACCGCGCGGATCTCCTCGCCCTGGTACGACGCCCCGGTCCCGGTGACGTACTGGTGCACCCCGACCGCGCCCTGCCAGACCGCGAGCCCCACGAACGACCAGGCGAGGAGGCGGAAGTCGGCGCGGTCCCGGACCAGGAGCACGACGGCGGCGGGGACCAGGACGAACACCTGGAGGTAGCGGCCGAGGCCGGTCAGCCCGGCGCCCGGCGAGGCCGCGCCCATCGCGGCGACGGCCAGCCCCACGACCGGCATGCCGAGCACCGCCACGGCGGTGGCGGACAGCGGTCGCCGCCGAGCCCGCAGCGTGCGCAGCGCGGCGTACAGCACCACAAGGGCGGACACCGCATCGGCGGGCCCGGCACCGCCCTCCCCGCCGCCCGGGGCGAGCGGCAGTGCGAGGACCGCGAGGACCGCGACCGCGGCCAGCACCGGCGGCAGCCGCAGCGGCCTGGCCGGCGACAGTGCGAAGCTCATCCTCAGCTCCCCGTCGAGCGCACGAGCGAGGCCGCGGTGCGCAGCAGGATGCAGACGTCCTGCCACAGCGACCAGTTGTCGATGTAGGCGTTGTCGAAGCGGGCCCGGTCCTCGATGGAGGTGTCGCCGCGCAGCCCGTTGATCTGGGCGAGGCCGGTGATGCCGGTCTGCATGCGGTGGCGGGCCGCGTAACCCGGGTAGGTCTGGCTGAACTGGCCGACGAAGTACGGTCGTTCGGGGCGCGGGCCGACCAGGCTCATGTCGCCCCAGAGCACGTTCCACAGCTGGAGCAGCTCGTCGAGCGAGGTCTGGCGCAGGAAGCGGCAGAAGCGGCTCATCTGGACCTCGCCGGCCACGCTCCACCGGGTGGCGGCCTCGTGCTCGTCGACCGGGCGGTGGGTGCGCAGCTTCAGCAGGGTGAAGGGGCGGCCGCCCTTGCCGATGCGCTCCTGCCGGAAGACGACGCCGGGTCCGTCGGTGAGGCGGAGCACCGCCGCGCACACCAGCAGCAGCGGGCCCGCCAGCACCAGTGCCGCCCCGGAGACGGCGATGTCGAGGATCCGCTTGCCGACGGTGCCGCGCCGCCGTGAGCCCATCTCCAGGCGGCGGCAGGAGAACCCGGCGAGCTGGTCGCGCATCTCGTACACCGGTGAGTCCGCGTCGACCTCCCACACCACGCAGCCCGACTCGGCCAGCGCCCGCAGCAGCGGGCCCTGTTCGGTGCGGACGGCGGGGTGGACGGTGAGGACGGCCCGGACCCCGTTCTGGATGAGGGCCCGCTCGACCTCCTCGCCGGTGGTCAGCACGGGCAGGCCCTCGGGGCCCTCGGGGTGGTCGGCGACGACGCCCACCGGGCGCACCCCGCAGCCGGGGTGGCGCAGCACGGCGGCGGCGACCCGCTGGGCGGTGGCGGCCGGGCCGACGACCAGGGCGGCGCGCGGCCGGCGCAGCAGGGCGAGGCGGCGCCGCCAGTGCACCAGGCCGCGGCCGGCGGCGGCTGCCGCCGCGTGCAGGGCGAAGCCGAGGAGCAGGACGCGGGCGGGCAGCGCGCGGTCCGGGTCCCAGGCGGCGAGGGCCGCGGCCAGGCCCAGCCAGACGACGGCGATCCGGCCGCAGACGACGGGGAGTTCGTCCAGGATCCCGGTCATCCGCCGGATGGTCTGCGGGCGCAGCAGTATCGCCCCGGCCACCAGCACACCGACCAGGACGGGCCGGCGGACGGCCTCGTCGAGCGCGGCCGCGCCGAGCAGCGCGGCACACAGGTCGGCGGCGAGCAGCGGCACCGGGGAGGCGGGCCGCGCGGGCGGCCGCCGCAGCGGGAACCGGAAGCCGCCGGCCGCGCGCGACGGCAGGACCGAGACAGGCGAGAGCCCGTGGTCCCGGGGCTGCGGGCCGGGGGAGGAGACGGTGCTTTCCGCGGTCACGAGTGGATGGACTCCCTGCACTCGAAGGACACCAGCGGCCGCCCGCCGAGGAGTTCGCGGTACAGCTCCGCGACCGCCTCCGCCGTGCGCCGCACATCGTGCGTGGACAGGACGTGCCGGCGCCCCTGGCCGCCGAGCGACGCGCGCAGCTCCGGGTCCAGGAGCAGCGCGGCGACGGCCCCGGCGAGCGCGCCCGGCCGCCCCGGCGGGACCAGGCAGTGCGCCGCGTGGCCGGGCGGCAGGCTCTCGCGGGCGCCGTCGACATCGGTGACCAGCACCGGCCGCCCGCAGGCCAGCGCCTCCAGCGGGGCCAGGGCCATGCCCTCCCAGCGGGAGGGCAGCACCACCAGGTCGGCGGCCCGGTACCAGGGGCGGACGTCCGCGACGGCGCCCGCGAACTCGACCGAGGCGGGGGCGAGCCGGCGCAGCGCGGCCTCGTCGGGCCCGTCGCCGACCAGGGCCAGCCGGGCGTCCGGTACCCGGCGCAGCACCTCGGGCCAGGCCCGCAGCAGCACGTCCTGGCCCTTCTGCCGGCACAGCCGCCCGACACAGACCACCAGGGGCGCGCCGCGGCCTGGGGCTTCGGTGGCGCCGGGGGTTGCGGTGGCGCCGGGGGTTGCGGCGTGGCCCGGGGTGAAGTGCCCGGTGTCGATGCCGTTCGGCACGACGGTGTAGCGGGCGCGGATCCCGGCGCGTACGCCGGTCGCACGCTCGGCCTCGCTGACGCACACCACCCGGTGCGCCCAGCGCGCGCCCCACCGTTCCCACCGCAGTGCCAGCGCGGCGGTGGCGCCGCCGACCGCCTCGAAGGACCAGGCGTGCGGCTGGAACAGGGTGGGGACGCGGCCGCGTACGGCGAGCCGGCCGGCGAGCCCCGCCTTCGCGCTGTGCGCGTGCACCAGTGCGGGCCGTACCTCGTCGAGCAGCCGGGTGAGGCGTCGGACCTCGTCCGGGAGACCGGCGCCCGGGGAGCGGTCGGCGCGCCACCCGCGCACCTCGGCGCCCAGGGCCCGCGCGCGTTCGGCCAGTTCACCGCCGGGGCAGGCCACCGTGACCCGCAGACCGGCCGCGAGCTGGGCCTTCGTCAGGTCCAGGACGACCCGGGCCACTCCGCCCCCGACGGGTTGCGTCAGATGGAGGACCCGCGGCCGAGGGTCGGTTGCTGATCGGTGCATACGCGGATTTCCTCGCTCACGGGGGGCGCTCGGGACTGCGGGCCGGAACGCGCCGCACTACGGCGCGTCCACAGCGGCGAAGAGCGCGCCCGCCCACGCCGCGTCGCGCTGGGAAACGAGCCTGAAGGTCAGCTGGTCACCGCCCTGGGCGAGACCAGTACCTAGATCGAACACATCCGAGTCGTAGCCGAGCGTGTTGACGTACGCGGGCTCACGCCGGGCGCGTACCGGGCCGGGTTCGTTGATCGTGGAGTTGAGTACGTCGTCGGCCGGGTCCGCGGAGTCCTGGAGGGGGACGGGTGCGTGGCCGGCGGTGGTGTAGGTGAGCGAGTCGCCGGTACCGCCCCGGTCGCCGTTGTAGGCCACCAGACCCACCTGACCTCCGGCGCCACGCGGGGCGTGTAGCCCGTTCAGCCGAATCTCGGCCGGTCGGTCCAGGGAGTCGAAGCCGTCCTGGAGGGAGAGCGTGCGCCGCGGTTGCGCCGGGTCCTCGTACGCCACGACCAGCGTCCAGCCGCCCCAGGCGCCGGACCGGGACCTCCCCATCGCCACGTTCACCTGGCCGACCGTCCACAGCCCCGAGCCGCTCGACCGGACCAGGCGGGTGACGTCGGCCGAGGCCTGGAAGGCGTCCGCGCCGCCGGCCACCCGGTGGCCCACCACGGTGTCGGCGAGCAACTCCTTGTAGGAGCCGCCGGGTTCGGCGATCAGCACCCGCCCGTCGTCCCGCGCCGGTTTCTGCTCGCCGGCCAGCAGGTTGCCGCCCCAGTACAGCCGCGCGTACGTCACCCGGGAACCCGCCGGCAGCCGGAGCTCGGCGCGGGAGGAGTTGTAGGTGTCGGGGTCGCTGTCGACGTCGACGTAGAACATGTCGAAGTTCCCGTTCACCGCCGGGACTTGGCCCTCCCGGGCGGCCGGGCAGGGCGGCTCGGCCGGGCCGGTGGCCTTGGTGCGGCAGCTGATGGACGTGTTGGCCGCGCGGGCGAAACCGCCGTGCTGCACCGCGTGGTAGCGCTCGGCGAACGGGATGCGCGCGGACTCCGGGGCGGGCGGGGCGGTCGCCCGGGCGGCGGTGCCCGGTGCCCAGATCGCGGCGAGGGCGAGTGCGCCGACCGACGCGCGTCGCAGCAGCGGCGGGCCGAGGGGATTGCGCATGACCGGCTTCGCCCTTTCGGGGAGTGGGAGAAAGAGTGCAATGTGATGGCAATGCGGGCAAGTCGGGAGATGCGCAACTCTAGTCTCTATCCGTACTAATCCGGCGAAACCGATCAAGTGTGTCGGATTGGTGAAGGAGGGCTCCGTGGAGATCACTCCTTTGGCGGCACAACCCGGGCCGGTGCCGCGCGTTGACACAGCGCTGGGCATCCGCCCGGATGTTTGTTTCGACCCCAAGGAGCATCTCTCCATGTCGCGTATCGCGAAGGGCCTGGTCCTGTCCACCGCCGCCGTCGCGGCCGTCGCCGGCGGCGCCGGTGTGGCTGCCGCCGACAGCGGCGCGAACGGCGTCGCCGCGCACTCCCCGGGCGTGCTGTCCGGCAACGTGATCCAGGTTCCGATCCACGTGCCGATCAACGTCTGCGGAAACACGATCAACGTGATCGGCCTGCTGAACCCCGCGTTCGGCAACACCTGCGTCAACGACTGACGCAGGGGCTGTTCCCTTTCGGCCGGCCGCCCGCCCGCGCACCCCGCGGACG
>NZ_JBHXMA010000078.1:0-26386 GCF_042721035.1 Streptomyces sp. NPDC058464 | reverse complement strand
CCCCTCGCCCGTTCTCCGTGCTCCGCTAGCTGCTACGGCCCACCGGAGCGTTCCGGTCCTCCCCGGCCACCGGCGTGGCGTCCCCGGGCGCCACGTCCGTGCCCGTGTCCGCCGCCGGTTCCGCCCGGTCGGCGTGGCCCGGCCACCAGGCCGCGTGGCCGATCAGCGCCGTGAGGCTCGGGGTGAAGAACATCGCCATGACGAAGGCGGCCACCGCGATGCCGAAGGAGACCGCGAAGCCCATCTCCGTGAGCAGCGAGTTGCCCGCCAGCATCATCGTGGCGAAGGTCGCCGCCAGGATGAAGCCCGCCGCGGCCACCGTGGGACCGGACTGCCGCACCGCCATGCCGGCCGCCTCGCGCGGCTCCCGGCCCTCGCGGGCCTCCTCACGGAGCCGGGCGATCATGAGGATGTTGTAGTCCGTGCCGATGGCGACCACGAAGAGATACATGATCACCGGCAGCATGAACATCAGGCCGGGCTTGTTCTGGGCCTCCTGGAAGATCCAGACCGTGGCGCCGAGGGTGGCGCCGAAGCCGAGCCCGACCGAGGCGATCAGGTACCAGGGCGCGACCACACTGCGCAGCAGCAGCCCCAGGATCACCATGATCAACAGGGCGGCCACGGGGAACACCGTCCGGTAGTCGTGGTTGACCGCGGCGTCGATGTCCTTGTAGATCGAGGACATGCCGCCGACGAGTGCCTCGGTTCCCTCGGGCGCGTCGGCGTGCGCGACGTCACGCACCCGGCCCACGGCGTCTATGGCCTTGTCCGTGGACGCCTCGTACTTGAGGGTGACGGTGAAGTCCGCCGTGGTGCCGGCCTTGTTCACCTGGGCCATCCGGGCGCTCGCGACACCGTCCACGGCCCCGAGCTTCGACGCGTACGCGTCGAAGGAGGACGTGTCCAGCGCCTTGCCGTCGGTGCTGGAGAGGTAGACGTCGGTGGGCGCCGCCGCACCGGCCGAGTACGCGCTCTGCATCCGGTCCTGGACGACCATGGACTCCTTGGTCTTGGGCATCGAGCCCGACGCCAGGTCGAACGTGGCGTGGAAGCCCAGGGTGCCCAGGGACAGGACCACCAGCACGAGTCCGGAGACCGCGGCGGTCAGCCCCGGGCGGCGCTGCACACCACGGCCCAGGGCCGCGAAACGGGCGTTCGCCGGCTCCTGCTGCCAGGACTTGGACGGCCAGAACACCTTCGGACCGATCAGCGACACGACGGCCGGGATCAGCGTCAGGCCCGCGACCAGGGTGACGGAGACCGCGATGGCCAGCGCCGGGCCCATCTGCTTGAGGAAGCCCAGCGTGGACAGCACCAGCGCGAGGAAGGCGATGATGACCGCGCCGGCCGCGGAGGCGATGGCCTCGCCGACCCGCGCCACCGCGTTGACCATGGCCTCCTTGGGCTCGTCACCCGCACGCAGGCGTTCGCGGTACCGGAACATCAGGAACAGGAAGTAGTCCGTGCCCACGCCGAACAGCACGACGATCAGGATCGACGACACGGAACTGTTGGCCTGCAGACCGAACAGCTTGGTGGCGTACGCGATGAGCCCGTTGGCGATCGCGGACACCACGCCGATCACGACCAGCGGCAGGAACGCGAGGATCGGCGCCCGGAAGATGATCAGCAGGGTCACCAGGATGATCACGAACGTGCCGATGCCGATCAGCGCCTCACCGCGCTTGGACGAGTCCTGCTGGTCAAGGGCCTGCGCGGCCGAACCGCCCAGCTTGACCTCCAGGTTCGTCCCCTTGGCCAGTTGCTTGACGTCGTCGCGCAGCACCTTGGCCGCGTCCGCCTGCACGGGCTGGCCGGCGTTCTTGCTGTCCATCTGCACCAGGATCAGGTCGTACCTGCCGTCCTTGGACGGCTGGCCGGGGACGACCTTCTGGACCTGGTCGATGTGCTTGCCGCCCAGCTCGGTGGCGAACCGGGCGACGTCCTTCTTGTCCTCGGCGGTGAGCTTGCCGCCGTCGGTGCGCTGGTAGAGCGCGATCGCGGAGGGGGTGAAGGCGCTGGGGAACGCCTTCGCCTGGAGATCGGCCGCTTTGATGGACTCGTAACTCTTGGGCAGGAAGCTGCTCTCGTCGCTGTTCGAGGGCAGGCTCGGGGCGGTGGCGACGATCGCCACCGCCGCGATCAGCCATGCCACGATCGTCCAGACTGGATGTCGGACGACGGCACTGCCAATTCGTCGGAACATGCGGAAGGTCCTCCTGGGTAGGAAGATCACCGCAGCCCGGGGAGCGGACCCTGGCATCGGCGACCCCGGCCGGCGCGCGTTCCGACGCGTCGGCCGCATGGTTGTCTTGACGCCATATGTTAGGGATCACCTGTGAAGATCGGTCCACTGGGTTTTCCGCGCCGCGCGCACCTGCGCCTTTCCCGGCGCCCGCCGACGGCCCTGTCATCTGTACGGCGGCGGCCCGGTCGGCGACCATCGAAGACGTGATCGTGGCACCGTCGCCCGTCCCCGAAAGGGCCGAACCATGTCGATGATCGGTCAATGGCAGCTGCGGGCCGCGTTCGCGGTGCGGCTGTCGGAGATGTACGGCCGGGAGGTGCCCGCCTACACGACGCTGGTGGACGTCTCCCGCGAGGTCAACGAGGACGTCCTGCGCGCCCGCGGAGCCGACGCCGAACGCCTCGGCTCCATCGGCAGGGTCACCGCCGAGCGGCACGGTGCCATCCGGGTCGGCACACCGCGCGAACTGCAGCAGGTCGCCCGGGTCTTCGGCGCCCTCGGCATGCACCCGGTCGGCTTCTACGACCTGCGGGACGCCGCGGCCGGCGCCGTCCCCGTCGTCTCCACCGCCTTCCGGCCGGTCGACGGCGAGGAACTCGCCCGCAACCCCTTCCGGGTGTTCACCTCCCTGCTCACCCCGGCCGACCCCCGCTTCTTCGACGCGGACCTGCGCGCCCGCCTGGAGGCCTTCCTGGCCGCCCGCGAACTCTTCCCCCCGGAACTGCTCGCACTGGCCGACCGCGCCACGGCCGACCGCGGACTGTCCGCGGACGACGCCGAACGCTTCCTCCAACTGGCCGTACAGGCCTTCGAGTTGTCGGCCGAACCGGTGGACCGGACCTGGTACCGCACCCTGCAGAAGGTCTCCGCCGTCGCCGCCGACATCGGCGGCGTCCGCAGCACCCACGTCAACCACCTCACACCACGCGTCCTGGACATCGACGAGCTGTACCGCCGGATGACCGACCGCGGCATCGAGATGATCGACACCATCCAGGGCCCGCCGGCCTGGAAGGGCCCCGACGTCCTGCTGCGCCAGACCTCCTTCCGCGCCCTGGCCGAACCCCGCGCGATGCGCACCGAGGACGGCGTCGTCGTCAGCGGCGCCCTGCGGGTGCGCTTCGGCGAGGTCGAGGCCCGCGGCATCGCCCTCACCCGGGCGGGGCGTGCCCTCTACGACGAACTCCTATGCCGCGTCGACGAGCAGGCGGCCCGGCAGCCCGCGGCGGCCCGCGACGACATCGCGCGCGCCGTCTGGGAGCGGCACCTGCCCGGCAGCGAGGAGGAACTGGCGGCCCAGGGGCTGGCGTACTTCACCTACCGGCTCGCCGACGACCGGCCGCGCGACGGCCGCACACCGCCCACCGGTGTCACCGAGCTGGTGCGGCAGGGCTGGGTACGCGCCGAACCCGTCGTCTACGAGGACTTCCTGCCCCGCTCCGCCGCCGGCATCTTCCAGTCCAACCTCAGCGGCGAGGGCACCCGCGACAACGACCGGCAGGGCGCCGCCTACGACGCCGACCGGCTCTCCGGCGCCATCGGCCGCGAGGTCCTCGACCCCTTCGCCCTCTACGAGCAGCAGCAGAACCGCTCGCTCGCCCAGGTCGCGCGAGCCCTCGGCCTCACCGACCCCGTCCGCTGACCCCGCCCCCCCCGGAGGACCAGGATGACCAGCACCGCGCTGCCCACCACGGACGAGCTGCGCGCCCGCGCCCGGGCCCGCCTGCGGAACATCGGTGCGGAGGTGACCGAGGGCGACGACCTGCCGGCCCGCACCCCCGTCACCGGCGAGGACCTCTTCGGCCTGCGGGCGGCCACCGCCACCGACGTCGACGCAGCCCTCACGGCCGCCCGGAACGCCTTCCTCACCTGGCGCACCACCCCGGCCCCGCGCCGCGGTGACCTGGTGCGCCGCCTCGGCGAGCTGCTGCGCGAGCACAAGAGCGACCTGGCCGACCTCGTCACCGTCGAGGCGGGCAAGATCCGCTCCGAGGCGCTCGGCGAGGTCCAGGAGATGATCGACATCTGCGACTTCGCGGTCGGCCTGTCCCGCCAGCTCTACGGCCGTACGATCGCCTCCGAACGCCCCGGCCACCGGCTGGCCGAGACCTGGCACCCGCTCGGTGTGGTCGGCGTCGTCTCCGCCTTCAACTTCCCCGTCGCCGTCTGGTCCTGGAACACCGCCGTCGCCCTGGTCTGCGGCGACACCGTGGTCTGGAAGCCCTCCGAACTCACCCCGCTGACCGCCCTGGCCTGCCACCACCTGCTCGCCCGGGCCGCCGAGGAGACCGGCGCCCCGCGCGACGTGCACGGCCTCCTGCTCGGCGACCGCACGGTCGGCGAGCGGCTCGTCGACGACCCGCGGGTCGCCCTCGTCAGCGCCACGGGCTCCACCCGCATGGGCCGCGAGGTCGGTCCGCGCGTCGCCGCCCGCTTCGGCCGCAGCCTGCTGGAGCTCGGCGGCAACAACGCCGCGATCGTCGCCCCCTCCGCCGACCTCGACCTCGCCGTCCAGAGCATCGTCTTCGCCGCGGCCGGCACGGCCGGCCAGCGTTGCACCACACTCCGCCGGCTCATCGTCCACCGCGACATCGCCGACACCCTCGTCGAACGCCTGACCGCCGTCTACGGAAAGCTCCCCGTCGGCGACCCGTTCGACGCCACGACCCTGGTCGGCCCGCTCATCACCACCGGCGCCCTCGACCGCATGCAGCACGCGCTCACCCGCGTCCAGGCCGAGGGCGGCAAGCTCCTGGCCGGCGGGAACCGCCGCCTGGCCGAGGCGGCACCCGCGGCGGCCTACACCGAGCCCGCCCTGGTCCGCGTCCCTGAACAGACCGACGTCGTACGGGAGGAGACCTTCGCACCGATCCTGTACGTCCTCGGCTACGACACCCTCGACGAGGCGATCGCACTCCACAACGACGTCCCGCAGGGCCTGTCGTCCAGCATCTTCACCCGCGACCAGCGGGAGGCGGAGCTCTTCCTGTCCGCCGCCGGCTCCGACTGCGGCATCGCCAACGTCAACATCGGCACCTCCGGAGCCGAGATCGGCGGCGCCTTCGGCGGCGAGAAGGACACCGGCGGCGGCCGCGAGTCCGGCTCCGACGCCTGGAAGGCGTACATGCGCTCCGCCACCAACACGGTCAACTACTCCGGCGAACTCACCCTGGCCCAGGGCGTCAGTTTCCTCTGACCACCTGCCAGGCATCCTCCCGGCCCGGTCCCCTTCACCGCCGACGACATCGCCTCCGCGGTCGAGCCCGAACCGGTTCTCGACCCGGGCCCGTCGGCGGACGGCTCCGGCCGCGAGGTGACCTACGACCTCGTGCTCGACAAGGCGTGACGCGCGGTGCTCTTCGCGGTACGGACGGACGTCTCGCAGGGGGCGGCGGCGACGGCGGACCGGGCGCGGCAGCCGTGACGTGAGCGGGGTCAGGTCGAGGGTGCGGCGGTCGCGCGGGGGTACGGCCGGGGCGTCCGCGTCGAGCAGGAGCCTGCGTGCCCGCGCTGCGTCCGGGCGGCGCCGGGGCTCCGGCTCCAGCAGGGCCGCGAGGGGTTCGGCCAGCCGGTCCGCCCGGCGCGCGGGCTCGATCCGGCCCTCGACCGCCGCGAACAGCGAGGCGCCCAGTGAGAACACGTCGGCCTTCTCGCCGGGTTGCCGCCCCTGCGCCACCTCGGGGGCGAGACAGCGGGGTTTGCCGCGTACCGCGTCCGTCGTGCTCTGCGTGGCGTCGCTCCACAGGGCCCGGGAGATCCCGAAGTCGCGGGAGGGCACGTACTCCATGACGATCCAGCAGGTGGCGCCTTCGTCGACGAAGTCGAAGACGCCCACGATGTGCGGATGGTGCAGCCGCCCCGCATTGCGCGCCTCGCCCATCAGCCGCCGCGCGGCCCGGGGGTCGTCCAGGCGCGCGCACTTGACCGCCACCCGCCGCCGCAACCGCTCCTCCCAGGCCCGCCAGACGACTCCCGTCCCGCCCCGGCCGATGGCCTCCTGCAGGACGTACCGGCCGGAGATCCTGTCCCCGGCCTCCGGTTCCACCAGCACCGCCCCGCCCCTCGCCGCACGTCACCTGCGTGGTGGGAACTCACGGTGGCGGAGTGCAGTCACCCGTGCTCTCTCCCACAGGACCTCGCAGGGACCGTCCCAGAACCCTCACGACGTCCCTCACGGCAGCGGGTCGTCGAACGCTCCGGCGTCCGAGTCGTCGCGATCGTCCCCGGGCGCCTCGGCCGCTCCTTCGGGCAGCAGGAATGCGGTGAGCGCGGCCGTGTCGTCCTGCAACTGGTCGTGACTGTAGTCCAGCAGGTCCCGATGGAGCCGTTCCAGCAGCTCCGGGGGCGGCATCGGGCCCCATGAACGCAGCCGCTGGAGCAGCGGGTAGAAGTCGCCGGCGGGATCCCGGGTCTCCGTGACGCCGTCCGTGTACAGCAGCAGCTGGTCGCCGGGGCCGAAGAGGTAGGTCTCGACGCGGTAGGGATCCCCGACGAGCATGCCGAGGTTCAGCGGCGGACCCGGCTGCCCCTGGTCCAGTTCGCTCACCTCGCCGGGGCGGATGAGCAGCGGCGGCGGATGGCCGCAGTTGACGATGCGGACGATCCTCCTGTCCTCGGGGATCTCGGCGAAGACGGCGGTGACGAACCGCTCGCCGAGCTCGGTCCCGCCCAGCCGGTCGGCCCGGCGGGTCATGCTGATGTCCACCCGGTCCACCAGCGCGTGCAGGTCGGGTTCGTCGTGCGCGGCCTCGCGGAAAGCGCCCAGCATCGCCGCCGCGGTCTCCACCGCGAGCAGCCCCTTGCCGCGCACGTCACCGATGAGCAGCCGTACCCCGTACGCGGTGGGGACGGCCTCGAAGAGGTCGCCGCCGATGCGTGCCTCCGCGGCGGCGGACAGGTAGAAGCTCTCCAGCAGCAGGTTCCCGATCCGGTGCGGGACGGGTCTGAGCAGGACGCGTTGCGCGATCTCGGCCACGAACCGGACGTCGGCCAGGGTGCGTTCCCGGCGGGTCCGGTGGGCCGCCAGAATCGTGCCCAGGGCGCCCACCAGTGCCGTACACGCGTAGGCGGCCACGTAGTGCCGTTCCCAGACGTAGCCGACGGAGCGCCCCGCGCAGCACGGGGTTCCGGCCAGTAAAAGTTCCAGACCGATGGCGAAGACGGTGGCGACGGCGACGACGACGGGCGGGTGCGCGAAGGCGGTCACCAAGGGCAGGGCGATCAGTACGAAACTCACCGGCCACTCCACCGGGGTCACCGGTTCGATCAGCAGTACGGCGGCGACGTACAGGACCGGTAGCCAGCGCATCCACGCGGGGGGCGCGGGCAGTGGTGGGTTGGGACCGTCGTGCCTCACCCGGGACTCCTGGCATACGAATCTAGACAAGACACCCAGCCTCCCGGGCCGACGCCCGGCATGCCGGTGATTGCTCCACCCAGCGGCATGTTCCGATGCGCGCAGCAGCATTCGAGCCAGCCGTCGAAACATTCGGGATTTCGAGGCCGCGCCAATGGATCTCTCCTTGGTCTGGCTTCGGGGTATTTGATCTACGGCTCGCTCAATGCGCGCACGAGCTGGGGTTATATTCCGCTGGGTTAACCGAAGGTTTCGAAATAATCACCGAAACTGTTGACAGGTGACATGGGCAGATCAAAACTCCCCACCAGGCCACACCCGCACAGGCCATACGAGGAGGCATTCCATGAACCCGCTCGACCACGCCCTGACCCGCAGGAGCGCCGGCGCGCTGCTGCTGGGCGCAGCCGCCGGACTGGCCCTGCCCGGCACCGCCCGCGCCGCCACGGTCGTCACCACGAACCAGACCGGCACCAACAACGGCTACTACTACTCGTTCTGGACCGACGCACAGGGCACGGTCTCCATGACCCTCGGCTCCGGCGGCACCTACAGCACCAGCTGGAGCAACACCGGCAACTTCGTCTGCGGCAAGGGCTGGAGCACCGGCGCCCGCCGGAACGTCACCTACTCGGGCGGCTTCAGCCCCTCCGGAAACGGCTACCTGTCCCTCTACGGCTGGACCTCGAACCCGCTCGTCGAGTACTACATCGTCGACAACTGGGGCACCTACCGGCCCACCGGCACGTACAAGGGCAGCGTCACCAGCGACGGCGGCACCTACGACATCTACCTGACGACGCGGTACAACGCCCCGTCCGTCGAAGGCACCAAGACCTTCAACCAGTACTGGAGCGTCCGCCAGGCCAAGCGGACCGGCGGCACCATCACCACCGGCAACCACTTCGACGCCTGGGCCAGGGCCGGCATGTCCCTCGGCAGCTTCAGCTACTACCAGATCCTCGCGACCGAGGGCTACCAGAGCAGCGGCAGCTCCACCATCACGGTCGCCTGATGCGCGCCGCAGCGGAACGCTCCTTACGTCCCCTGGCCGCGACCGCAGCCGCGGTCGCGCTGGCAGCCGCGGGCACCCTCGCGGTCGGCGCCGTCCCCGCCCACGCCGCCACCTGCACCGGCTACGTCGGTCTCACCTTCGACGACGGGCCGTCCACCGCCCACACACCCGGCCTGCTCGGCGCCCTGAAGGCGAACGGCCTGCGGGCCACCATGTTCAACGAGGGCCAGTACGCGGCCGCCTACCCGGCCCAGGTCAAGGCCCAGGTCGGCGCGGGAATGTGGGTCGGCAACCACAGCTACACCCACCCGCACCTGACCCAGGAGACCCAGGCGCAGATCGACTCGGAGATCTCCCGCACCCAGTCGGCGATCGCCGCCGCCGGCGGCGGGACACCGGTCCTGTTCCGGCCGCCGTACGGCGAGACCAACGCGACCGTGCGCGCGGTCGAGGCCAGGTACGGGCTCACCGAGATCATCTGGGACGTCGACTCGCAGGACTGGAACGGCGCGAGCACCGACGCGATCGTGCAGGCCGTCTCCCGGCTCACCGGCGGCCAGATCATCCTCATGCACGAGTGGCCGGCCAACACCCTGGCCGCGATCCCGCGCATCGCACAGACCCTCGCGGCCAAGGGGCTCTGCTCCGGCCGGATCTCCCCGCAGACCGGACACGCGGTCGCGCCCTGAGCACCGACGGCACGCCTGGCCACAGGCGGCCACGGGCGGCGCGGCGGCGTCCGTCAACCGCCGCGCCCCTCTCATGACTTCGGATGAACGGGAATCGTCCGTCCGGTCCGCGTCGGTAGGTTCGTCGCCGTGGACTACTACGACCTGGGCGGTCACAGCCGACGCGTGACGACGTCGTCCCCCGAGGCGCAGACCTGGTTCGACCGGGGCCTGAACTGGACCTACGCCTTCAACCACGAGGAGGCCGTCCGCTGCTTCGAGACGGCCGGCGCGGCGGACCCGGACTGCGCGATGGCCGACTGGGGCGTGGCCTACGCCCTCGGCCCCAACTACAACAAACCCTGGGAGTTCTTCGACCGGGAGGAGCTGGCGCACACGGTGCGGCGGACACACGCCGCCGTGGAACGCGCGCACGCCAAGGCCGCGCGCGCGACGCCCGTCGAACGCGCCTTGGTCGAGGCGCTGCGCGCCCGCTACCCGCAGGCCGCGGCCCCGGACGCGGCGGCCTGCTCGGTGTGGAACACCGGCTACGCCGACAGCATGCGCACCGCGTACGAACGGGCACCCGACGACCTCGACGTCGCCACCCTCCACGCGGACGCCCAGATGAACCTCACCCCCTGGCAGCTCTGGGACATCCGCAGCGGCCGGCCGGCCGACGGGGCCCGCACGGAGGAGGCCAGGGCCGTGCTGGAGCGGGCCCTCGGGACCGAGGCCGGCATCAGGCACCCCGGGGTGCTGCACATGTACATCCACCTCATGGAGATGTCGCCCACGCCCGAGGCCGCCCTGCCGGTCGCCGACCGGCTGCGCGACCTGGTGCCCGACGCCGGGCACCTCCAGCACATGCCCTCGCACCTGGAAGTCCTCTGCGGCGACTACCGGCGCGTCGTCTCCGACAACGCCGCGGCCGTCGCCGCCGACGAGAAGTACCACGCCCGCGCCGGCGCGATGAACTTCTACACCCTCTACCGCTGCCACAACCTGCACTTCGGGATCTACGGCGCGATGTTCCTGGGCCGCCTCCAGGACGCCCTCGCCACGGCCGAACGGCTCGAGGCCGCCGTACCGGAGGACCTGCTGCGCGTGCAGAGCCCGCCGATGGCCGACTGGCTGGAGGGTTTCCTGGCCATGCGGGTGCACGTCCTGGTCCGCTTCGGCCGCTGGGACGACATCCTGCGCCTGCCGCCGCCCGCCGACCCACTGCTGTACTGCGTGACCACCGCGATGCTGCACTACGCACGCGGTGTCGCCCACGCGGCCACCGGCCGGATCCCCGAGGCCGAGACCGACCGGGCCCGCTTCCGGGACGCGGTCGCCACGGTCCCGGAGACCCGCATGCTCTTCAACAACACCTGCGCCGACATCCTGGCGATCGCCTCCGCCATGCTCGACGGCGAACTCGCCTACCGCAAGGGCGACTTCGACAGCGCCTTCGCCGCCCTGCGCCGCTCCATCGACCTGGACGACAACCTTCCGTACGACGAGCCCTGGGGCTGGATGCAGCCCACCCGGCACGCCTACGGCGCCCTGCTCCTCGAACGCGGCCGGGTCGGGGAGGCCGAGGCGGTCTACCGCGCCGACCTCGGCCTGGACGACACCCTGCCCCGGCCGTTGCAGCACCCGGGCAACGTCTGGGCCCTGCACGGCTTCCACGAGTGCCTCCGGCGGCTCGGCAAGGACGGCGAGGCCAGGATCGTGGCCCAGCAGCTGAAGCTCGCCGCGGCCACCGCGGACGTGCCGATCACGGCGTCCTGCTTCTGCCGCACGGAGTGCTGCGGCACGCAGTGAGCACCCGTTTCCGAGCTGTCCGCGCCGATCGGACCGTCGGTCAGGGTCGTGGCAGTATTGATCTTGGCTGCGGTCGGGGAGGGTGCCGGTGTCGATGACGACGTTCGACAGGAGTGAGCGGCTGATGTGGGCGGGGCAGGGCGCCGCCTATGCCGGAAGCTTCGCCAAGCTGTGCGCGTATCCGGTGCCGCAGTTGCTCGACGCAGCCGGAGTCGGGCCGGGCGTGCGGATGCTCGATGTCGGGACCGGCCCCGGGACGGTCGCCGCTGCCGCGGGTGCCCGGGGCGCGACGGTGACGGCCGTGGACGCGGAGCCGAGCATGGTCGAGTTGGCCGGGCAGGCCGCACCCGCGGCCGACGTGAGCGTGGCTGCACTTCCCGAACTCCCCTTCGCCGACGGAGAGTTCGACGCCGTCGTCGCCAATTTCGTGCTGAACCACGTGGGCCGGCCCAAGGTGGCCCTGGCCGAGCTGCGCCGTGTCGTGAGGCCCGGCGGCCGGATCGCGTTGACGATCTGGGCGATGCCGCCGGCCGCGGGACAGACCTTGATCGGCCGCGCGATTCAAGCCGGAGGCGCGGTGCGTCCACCACACCTGCCCGCGGGACTGGACCCCGACGACGAGTTTCCCCGTGACGAGAGCGGTCTCACGGAGTTGATGGACGCGGCAGGGTTCCGCGAGGCGGTGTGCGAGACCCTGCGCTGGGACCACCGCGCGAGCCCTGAGGAATGGTGGAGCGGTCCAGCGAGTGGAGTGGCCTTCGGGGGTCGGATGCTGCTGAGCCAGACGCCCCGGATCCGGGCCGAGATCAAGCGCCACTTCGATCTCCTCAGCTCCGAGTTCGCCGGCGAGGACGGTCTGCTGACGTTGCCGCATGCCGCCCTGCTCGCACGTGCGCGTCGCGGCCCGGGCTCCTGACGGGGCACTAGAGCGCCCGGGCCACCAGCAGTGCCACGTCGTCGTGGTCGTCGGGGTGGCGCAGGCCGTGCAGGAGCAGGTCGCAGGTCTCCTCCAGCGGGCGGTGGGGTTCGTCGAGGAAGCCGAGGAGGACGTCCAGGCGGTCGTCGATGGGGTGGCGGCGGGTCTCGACCAGGCCGTCGGTGTACAGGACCAGCAGGTCACCCGCGTCGAGGCCGACGGTCGTGGTCTCGAAGGGAATGCCGCCGACGCCGAGCGGGGCGGCCGGCGGCAGCTCCAGCAGGGTCGGGGGCCGGCCGGCGTGCACCAGCGCGGGCGGCATGTGGCCCGCGTTGGCCATCTCGCAGCTCCTGGTGTGCGGGTCGTACACCGCGTACAGGCAGGTGACGATGTAGTGCTCCAGATCGCAGGTGATCCGGTCCAGGTGCCGCAGCACCGCGGCCGGGGGCAGCTCCAGGTCCGCGTAGGCGCAGGTGGCGGTGCGCAGCCGGCCCATGGTGGCGGCCGCGTCGATGCCGTTGCCCATCACGTCTCCGACGACCAGTGCGGTCCTGTCCTGCGACAGCGGGATCACGTCGTACCAGTCGCCGCCCACCTCGCTGGTCGCCTGGGCCGGTTCGTAGCGGGAGGCCAGTTCCAGACCGGTGTGCACGGGCGGATGGTCGGGCAGGAGGCTGCGCTGGAGGGTGAGGGCGGTGTTGCGGACGCTCTGGAACCAGCGGGCGTTGTCGATGGCCACGGCCGCCCGGCCCGCCAGCTCGGTGGCGAGGACGACGTCGTCCTCGTCGAAGGGGAGCGGATTGCGGGTCCGTTTCAGGTCGAGGGCGCCCAGCACCTCGCCGTGCGCGATCAGCGGCACCACGAGGTACGAGTGCACGCCCGCCTGCTCCAGCAGGGCGCCGGCCTCCGGGCTGCGGGCGATGCGCGGGAGGTCGTGCTTGCCCACCCGCGGCACCAGCACCGGGCGGGCGGTGTGCACGCACAGCGTGACCAGCCGGTCGCCGTCGTAGGCGGCGAGGTCGCCGGGCGGGTCGGCGGCCCGCAGCGCGACCGTGGGATGGTCCGCCTTGAGGGCGAGGGCGCGGAACAGCTCCGGGCCGTTGTCCGGACGGCGTGAGCGGCGCAGGGCCAGCGCCGCGTCCAGCACGTCCACCGCGACCACGTCCGCGAGCACCGGGGTGGCGACCTCGGCCAGCTCGTGCGCCGTGCGCTCCACCTCCAGCGAGGTGCCCACCCGCGCCGAGGCGTCGGCGATCAGGGCGAGGCGGCGCCGGGCCCGGTCGGCCTCGGCGGCCGCACGGTGCCGTTCCGTGACGTCCACGACCGACGTCGCGGCGCCCAGGACCCGGCCGCCGGGATCCTCCAGCCGGTAGAACGACAGCGACCACGCGTGTTCGTGCTCCGGATCCGTCGGCGGACGGCCCACGTGGTACTGGTCGAGCAGCGGCGTGCCCGTGGTGAGCACCTGGCGCAGCGCCGACTCCACGGTGTCGATGTCCGGCAGCGGCAGCGTCTCCCGCAGGTGCCGCCCGATGTGCTCCTCGGCCGGAACGCCGTCGATCCGCTCCAGCGCCGGGTTCACCAGGAGGTAGCGCAGATCCGGGTCGAGCAGGGCCAGGCCGATCGGGGACTGGCTGATCAGCCGCTCGCACAGCGCCAGGTCGGTCTCCACCCGCTGCAGCAGGTTGTGGTCGGCGACGATGCCCAGGGCGTAGACGTCGCCGAGATCGTCCAGCAGCCGCATGGTGCGGAACTCCATCAGCCTGCTGCTGCCGTCCTTGTGCCGGACCGGGAAGGCGCCGGCCCAGCTGTGCCCGGTCTCCAGCACCTCCGTGAAGACGTTCACCGCGGCCTTCAGATGCTCCGGGTGCATGAGCAGTCGCGCCGCGTTCTTGGTGAGGGCCTCCTCGGACGTGTAGCCGAAGAGCTCCTCGGCCTGGGGGGTCCAGAACACGATCCGGCCCTGTGAGTCCAGCGCCACCGCGGCCACGCTCAGCACGTCCAGCAGGCTGGTCGGACGCGGTCTGCCGGGACCGTCGGCGTCACCGGACCGCAGGGAGTCCATTGCCATCCCTCAACCACCTCCACCGGCCGCCGGACCGATGCCGCTGCCACGGCCCTTCCATGCTGCCCCCGCCTGCCCGTCCCGGCAGCGTGTGGGCCGTGCGCAACGGGTGGACAAGCAGGAACATGGGGGTACCTACAGGATGTAGCCAATGGATTCTCCGCGAGAAGACCGAGAAGACCGAGAAGACCGAGAAGACCGAGAAGACCGAGAAGACCGAGAAGACCGGGAAGGCCGAGAAGACTTCGCCGTGCCGACCACCGTGGGGCCGCGCGACCTCCTGGACGCCTCCAGCGACGCCGCGGCGGTGCTGTCGGCCGAGGGCGACGTGATCGGCTGGACCCGGGGCGCCGAGACCCTGCTGGGCCATCCGGCCGCCGCGGTGCTGGGCCGCCCCGCGGCGCGGCTGCTCGCCATGCGCGTCGACCCGGCCCGGGCCGCCGGTGTCGCCGAGCGCTGCCGCTCCGGCATGGGATGGAGCGGGCTCGTCCCGGTACGGCACCACGACGGCCGTGGTGTCGTCGTGGACCTGCGGGTCTCCGCGTCCTTCCGGATCGCCGGCGAGGAGTGCTTCCTGCTCTCGGCGCGGGAGCAGCGCCCGCAGTGGACGGTGGGCCAGTCCGTCCTCGACGGGTTCCTCACCCGCTCGCCGATCGGCATGGCCGTGATGGACCCGGACCTGCGGTACGTGTGGCTCAACGACACCCTGGAACAGTTCGGCGGCGTCCCGCGCGAGCAGCGCCTGGGCCGCCGGCTGAGCGAACTGCTGCCCGGGCTGCAGGCGAGCACCATCGAGGGCCTGATGCGCAAGGTGCTGGCGACCCGGGAGCCGGTCACCGACTACGAGTACCTCGGCTGGAGCTGGTCCGACCCGCACCGCCAGCGCGCCTACTCGACGTCGTTCTTCCCCCTGGTCGACCCCGACGACTCCGTCACCGGGGTCTGCTACATGGTCTCGGACGTCACCGACCGCTGGAACGCCCGGCAGCTGCTGTCACTGGTCAACGAGGCAGGCACCCGCATCGGCACCACCCTCGACGTGGTGCGCACCGCCCAGGAGCTGGCCGACTTCGCCGTTCCCCGCTTCGCCGACTTCGTCATCGTCGACCTCCTGGAGCCCGTCCTCAGCGCCGAGAGCGCCGAGAGCGCCGCGAGCGCCGAGAACGCCCAGGGACACGGCCCCCGGCCGGCCGACGCGGGCCCGGCGCCCGCCCGGCCGGTGATGCGGCGCGCCGCGCTGCGGACCGTCCGTGAGGGCAGCCCCGAGGCCGTGGCGCGGATCGGCGACCAGGTCGACTTCCTGCCCCCGCCGCACGGCGTCGACCTGCTCATCAGCGGCGACCCGGTCCTCATCCCCGAACTCGACGCCGAGGACCGCCTGTGGGCCACCCACCAGCCCGCGCGGACGGCCCGCATCCGGGAGTTCGGACTGCACACCCTCATCTCGGTGCCGATGCGGGCGCGCAACACCGTCCTCGGCCTCACCACGTTCGCCCGCTCGCTCAACCCGGTCTCCTTCGGACCGGACGACGTCCTGCTCGCCCAGGAACTGGTCGCCCGCGCCGCGCTCTGCGTCGACAACGCCCGCCGCTACACCAGGGAGCACACGGCGGCCGTCACCCTCCAGCGCAGCCTGCTGCCGCAGGCCCTGACCGGCGGCACGGCCCTGGACGTGGCCTCCTACTACCTGCCCGCGGACGCGGCGGACGGCGTCGGAGGCGACTGGTTCGACGTGATCCCGCTGTCCGGCGCCCGGGTCGGCCTGGTCGTCGGCGACGTGGTCGGCCACGGCCTCACCGCGGCGGCGAGCATGGGCCGGCTGCGCACCGCCGTGCAGACCCTCGCCGACATGGAGATGCCCCCCGACGAGCTCCTCGCGCACCTCGACGACCTCGTGCTGCGGCTGGGCGAGGAGGAGGGCACGGGCGCGGTGGTGGAGAGCGGCACGGACACGTTCGTCGGGGCGACCTGCCTGTACGCCGTCTACGACCCGGTGACCCGGCGGTGCGCGATGGCCCGGGCCGGACACCCGCCGCCGGTCGTCGTCTCACCCGACGGGCACGCCCGCTTTCCCGAGATCCCCGCCGGACCGCCGCTCGGGCTCGGCGGCATGGCCTTCGAGGCCACCGAGATCGAACTCGCCGAGGGCAGTCTGTTCGGTCTCTACACCAACGGCCTCATCGAAGGCGCCGACCAGGACGTCGAGCTGGGCATGGCCCGTCTCCGGGGCGCACTGGCCAACCCCGGCGCCGACCTCGACACGCTGTGCACCGCGGCCGTGCACCAGCTGCTCCCCGTTCCCCAGCCCGACGACATCGCCCTGCTGCTGGCCCGCACCCACGCCCTGGGCACCGGCCACGTCGTCTCCTGGGACGTGCCCGTCGACCCGGCCGCCGTCGCCGACGTCCGGGCCGAGGCGGTACGCCAGGTGACCGCGTGGGGTTACGACGAGCTGGCGACGACCACCGAACTCATCGTCAGCGAACTGGTCACCAACGCCATCCGCTACGCCGAACCGCCCATCAGGCTGCGGCTGTTGCGTGACTCCCGGCTCACCTGCGAGGTCGCCGACGGGAGCAGCACCGCACCCCGGCTGCGGCACGCCCGCAGCACCGACGAGGGCGGCCGCGGCCTCTTCCTGGTCGCCCGGCTCGCCCACCGCTGGGGCGCCCGCTACACCGGAGAAGGCAAGATCATCTGGGCCGAGCAGGAGATCCCCGGGGAGTGACCGGGGCGGTACGGACCGTCGTTGCACCCTGTCGAATTCGCACGTTTGGCCGTACGCTGTCAATTCATAAGGATTCGGCAGCAATTGGGGGAGCCGCCATGTCCGGGGACGCGTACGGTCCGCACCAGCAACCGCCCGACCAGGGACCGCCGAGTCACGGCCTTCCGAACCAGGGCTTCCCGAACCAAGGGATTCCGAACCAGGGCTTTCCGAACCAGGGCTTTCCGAGCCAGGGGTTTCCGAACCCGGGTTTCACCGGCCCGGGTTTCCCGAATCCGGGCTCCTTCGTGCCGCCCATGCCGCCGGGTCCGCCGCCCGCACCGCCGGACACCCTGCGCGCCACCGCCGTGGCCCTGCTCAACCTGAGCGGCCTCGGCCTCGGCTACCTGCTCCTGCGAAGATGGATCCCGCTGGCCGTGTGTCTGGCGGCCACCGTCGTCCTGCTCTTGGTGGCCCTGCCCGCGGACGCCGACGGCGTGTCCGGAGCCGCGCTCGTCCTGTACGCCGTGTTCCTCCTGCTGGCCGCCGTCCACGGCTGGTTCGCCGGTCTGCGCACCCGCCTGGTGTGGCCGGGGCAGCGGCCCGTCGCACTCGTGCTGGGCATCGTCCTGCTCGCGATCCCCGTCGGCGGTGCGCTCTGGTACGACAGCGCGCAGAACGAAGCCGTCGAACGCGCCCTCCTCGCCCGTCTCGACCGCGCCGACGAACAGGTCAGCGCGGCCGGCCGGCATGACTTCGCCACCGCCAAGTCCGGCTACCGGGACGCCCTGGCCGTCTACCGCGACCTCGCCGTCAACCACTCCGGCTCGCGCGCCGCCGCCCAGGTCCCCGACCGGCTGAAGACCTACTACACGACGGTCGCGGCGGCCTACAGCCACCGCGACTACTGCTCGGCCGTCGAACCGCTCCAGTTCCTGCGGACGGTGCCCGACTCCATGCCGAAGGACCAGCTCGGCACGCTCGCCCACTGGCCCGACGACCGGCTGGCCACCTCGCTCTACGAGTGCGGTGCGGACGGCCTCGCCGAAGGCGGGACCGCCTGGATCACCCAGTTCGGCGACCTGCTGAGCACCTTCCCCGACTCCGGCCAGGCCGCCAAGGTCGTACCTGCCGTGGACGCGGCCGAGAAGAAGGCAGCCAAGGCGGTCTCCGGCAAGGACCCCTGCACCGCCGTCACGAACCTGCACACGCTCAACACCCAGATCATCCAGCTGTCGAACGGAACGTCCGCACAGGCCGACAGGCTGACCGCGGTCGCGGGCCGGGCCGACCGCAGCGGTGACTCCGGGGAGTACGAGTGCGGCGTCAAGCAGTACAAGGACGGTGACTTCGAGCGGGCACAGGAGACGATGCAGCAGTTCGCCACCGACAACCCGCACCACAGGAACCTCGCCCGGGCGCGGAAGATCGCCATCGGCGCCGAGGTCGCCCAGACCCTCCCGGCCGCCGGCAAGAAGCTGCCCACCACCGCCTCCGGCGGCGGCATCCCGGTGACCGTCAAGAACGACAGCCCCGACGAGATCACCGTCCTGTACACGGGCCCGGTCACCGGCAGCTTCACCCTGAAGGCGTGCGGCAGTTGCAAGGCGTACTCGTTCGCCAGCTCGCTCCTCAGCAGCTGGGATCCGTGCGGCGACAGCGGCAAGAACTACCCGCAGCACACCATCAGCCTGCCGCCCGGCACCACGTACTTCGTGAACAAGCCGAAGAACGACAGCAACGTCACCGCGGGCTCCGACACCGCCAAACTCCGCTACGGCTACATCTACACGGAGTGCGCGTACACGACGCAGACGCTGGGGTCCAGTTACTGAGCGAGGTGAGAGGCTGTCGGCGGGGCCAACTAAGCTCCGGCGCATGAACGACGAGGGCAGGGACGACCCCGCGAGACGGGTCGTCGACGGACGGTTCGAGCTGGTGGCACGGCTCGGTGGCGGCGGCATGGGCATGGTGTGGCGGGCCACCGACCTGGTGCTGCGGCGCAGCGTGGCCGTGAAGGAGGTCCGGCCGTCCGACCCCGGGCTCGCCGAGTGGGACCCGGAGGCCGCGCGGCTGCTGCGGGAACGGGTGCTGCGGGAGGCCCGCGCCCTGGCCCGGCTCGACCACCCGAACGTGGTGACGATCCATCACATCGTCGACGGCGGCCCGGGGACCTACCCGTGGATCGTCATGGAACTCGTGACCGGCGGCTCGCTGGCCGACCGCCTCGCCGCCGGCCCGATGAACCCGGTCGAGGCCGCGCGCATCGGCCGCGAGGTGCTGGCCGCGCTCCGCGCCGCCCACGCGGCGGGCATCGAACACCGCGACGTGAAGCCGGCCAATGTCCTGCTGCGCCCCGACGGCCGGCCCGTGCTCACCGACTTCGGCATCGCCGCCGTCCGCGAGGCCACCGCCCTCACCGCCACCGGATCGGTCATCGGCACCCCCGACTACATGGCGCCCGAGCGCGTCTCCGGGAAGGACGGCGGGCCGGCCGCGGACCTGTGGTCCCTCGCGATGATGCTGTACGTCGCCGTCGAGGGCCACCATCCGCTGCGCCGGGGCACGACCCTCGCCACACTCGCCGCGGTCCTCGCCGAGGACGTCCCGCCACCGGTCCGGGCCGGGGTCCTGACGGACGTCCTCACCCGCGTCCTCGTCCGCGACCCGGCGGCCCGCCCCGACGCCGCCGAACTGGAGCGGATGCTGGCCCGGGCCGCCCGGCAGGCCGACTCCGTCACGTCCTTCCCCCTGCAACCCCCGTCCGTACCACCGCAGGACGTCCCGCCACAGGTCGTTCCACCGCGGGACACCTCGCCGCAGGACGTGCCGCCCCCGGGCGCGGCAGCGCAGGACACGGCGCCCACGTCCCCCGGGTCCGTCCCGCGCCGCCGCCGGACCCTGCTCCTCCTGCCCGTGGCCGCGGTGGCCGTCGCCGGCGCGCTCGTGTGGCCGCTCCTGCCGGGCACGGACAACCACGGCTCAGGGGCCACGGACTCGGGCACCGCGCCCGCGACGGCATCGGCCTCGGCCGGGAGCACCGCCTCACCCAGCGGAGCGCGGACGGCCGCCACCACCGACCTGCTCACCCCGCAGGGCATCCGCACCGCCGCCGCGGCCTTCGAGAAGCAGACCGGCCGGGACCGGTTCGGCAAGTTCGCGGTGTACCCCGACTACGTCATCGCCTATGTGATGGTGAAGGGCAGCGACACCGCGTACGACATGTACACCTACCGCTCCGGGCAGGGCGTGCAGAAGGACATCATCTCGGGCACCCTGCCCGGCGACGAGAAGCCCGTCCGCCTCGACGGCTTCGACTGGGACAAGGTCCCCTCCCTGCTGGCCAAGGCCCGCAGGCAGCTGAAGGTGCCCGACCCGGACAGCCGCTACCTGGTTGTGGACCAGCCGGGCAACGCCTTCGGCGACCCCGTCGGGATGTCCGTCTTCCTCAGCAACAAGTACAGCCAGAGCGGGTACCTCCAGACGGACGCGAAGGGCAAGGTCGTCAGGGTGGTGCCGTACGACGGCTGAGCGGACCCGCCGGCCGGGACCGGTCGTCGACGGCGGTCGTCAGGAGATGGTCCGGACCGGCGTTCCGGCCTGCCACGCCGCGATGTCCTCGACCGCGTCCCGGTAGAACACCTCGTACAGATCCCGGGTGACATAGCCGATGTGCGGGGTCACCACGGCGTTCGGCAGGGAACGCAGCGGGTGGTCGGACGGAAGGGGCTCGCGGTCGAAGACGTCCAGCGCCGCCGACGCGATCCCTCCGTCGGTCAGTGCCCTGATCAGCGCCGCCTCCTCCACCACGGGCCCGCGGGAGGTGTTCACCAGGATCGCCGTCGGTTTCATGAGGCCCAGCTCGCGGGCACCGACGAGGCCGCGGGTGCGCTCGCTGAGCACGACGTGGATGCTCAGCACGTCGGAGCGCTCGAACAGCTCGTCCCGGGCCACGTAGGCCACTCCCTTCGCCTCCGCGGCCGCGGGCGTCAGGTGCTGGCTCCAGGCGATGCACCGCATGCCGAAGGCGCGCCCCACCTCCGTCACCGCGGTCCCCAGCCGGCCGAGGCCCAGCACCCCCAGCGTGGCACCCCGCAGACTCGTCCCGAGGCCCTCCTGCCAGCCGCCCCGGCGCACCGAGTCCACCTGCTGCGGGATCAGGCGCGCCGCGGAGAGGATGAGCCCCCAGGTGAGTTCGGCCGTCGGGTGGGAGAAGTACCCGGTACCGCAGACCGTGATCCCCAGCCGGCGGGCGGCGTCCACGTCGATCGCCGCGTTGACCGGCCCGGTCGTGACCAGCAGCTTCAGGTGCGGCAGCCTGCCCAGGGCCGACGCCGGAAAGGGGGTGCGCTCGCGCATGGCCACGACCACCTCGTGGTCGGCGAGCGCGGCGACGACCTCGTCCTCGTCGGCGAAGGCATCAGTGAGGACATGGACGTCCGCGCCGAGCGAATCCCAGTCCGCCAGGCCCAGTGCCACGCCCTGATAGTCGTCCAGGATCGCGATCCTCATGCGCATGTCCCTCGCTCTCGGTTCCGGTGTCCAGGCTGGCACCCTGGCGGTGCCCGAGGCATCCCGTGTGGCACGTGGTCCGCGGGGCAGGCCGCGCCGATGCCTGTCATGCCGGAAACGGCACCGCCCGGACGACACGGCCGAACGGCCCGTGGATGCGTCGTCCACTGCAGGACCTGAAACGATCACCTGAACGATGTGTCAGCCGACGTCCTGCAGCAGGAGGTGCCTCGCGCTGAGCGGGCCGTCCAGCTGCATCAGCCGTCCGCCGTCCCGCAGACCGCCGAGGTCCAGGGCGGCGAACCCGAACGAGCCCAGCACATCGGCCACGGCCTCCTTCGCACCGGCGTCGTCGCCCGCGTAGAAGGCGACCTGGCGGCCCTCGGCGTGCCGGGGGTTCGCGGCGATGAACGAGGCGAACATGGTGTTGAGCGCCTTCACGACCCGGGCGCCGGGAAGATGCCGGGCGACCCACTCGCTGCCCGTCAGGTCACCGACGTCGTACCGGCCCCGCCAGGGGTTGGCCTCGGCGAACTGGTTGGTGGTGTCGACGACGATCTTCCCGGACCAGTCGGTGAGGCCGGTCAGTTCCGGAACGGCGAAGAACGGCACCGCGAGAAACACCAGCTCCGGCTGGACGGCATCCTCCGCGGTCCCCGCGCGGGCCGTCGGCCCCAGCCCGCCGACGAGGGACTGGAGGGAGGCCGGGCCCCGGCTGTTGCCGATGACCACCTCGTGGCCGTTCCGGACGGCCTGGCCGGCGACCGCCCGGCCCACCTCGCCCGCGCCGAGGACACCGATGATGCTGTGCGTGGCCATGATGGTCTTCCTCCGTCGGTACGGGCGGCGGGGGTCGAGGACCAGCCGGACCTCGCCGCCGTGCCGCAGGCGGGCGAGGGACTCCCGCCGCGGACACCTCGCCGCTCACCCACACTGCCGTATACGGCACTGCGCCGCATTGCGTGCGGCCCGTGGTCCGCGGCCGCCCGGATCCCGTGCACCCCACCGGATCCGGTCAATGGACCCGAGATGCCCGCTGTGGTTCCATGGCGGGGTGTTGCCCAGCACTTACACGAATCAGGACTGCCCGCTCGCGCGCGCACTCGAGGTGGTCGGTGAGCGCTGGACGCTGCTGGTCATGCGCGACGCCTTCTACGGCGTCCGCCGCTTCAACGACTTCTCCGCCCACCTCGGCGCGCCCCGGTCCGTGCTGAGCGCCCGGCTGGCCGCCCTGGTCGACGCCGGCCTGCTCGAACGCCGGCCCGACCCGGAGCACGGCGGGCGCGGGCTGTACGAGGTGACGGACAAGGGGAAGACACTGTGGCCGCCGCTGTACGCCCTGCGCGCCTGGGGCGAGGCGAGTGCGGCCGGTGACCGCGAGCCCCGCCGGACGTTCACGCACGCACACTGCGGCGAGCCGCTCGACCCCACCGCACGGTGTGCCGCATGCGACGTGGTCCCGGAGCCGCAGGACGTCATGGTGATCCCCCTCGGCACCCCGGGAGAGGGTGTGTACACGGATCCGGTCGAGCTCGGGCTGCGCGAGCCCCATCGCCTGCTCGATCCCCTCCCGGGCAGGGACACCCGGCCGGGAAAGCGGCCCCGGGCCCGCTGAGCGCGGACCGAGAAACCGGGGCGGTGTTGTCGCCGGTACGCACGGGAAACGGGGGGCGGTGCCGTCGCCGGGCGTACTTGGTCTGCACCATTGACATGTACGCGTTGCGGGGCCTTCAATGCGGCTCAGCCGGATATGTGTCCGGCGGTCACGTATGAGGAAGGCCCTCCGCATGATCACCCCCCACCCGCACCTCGCCTGGCCCCGCACCCTGTTAAGACTGTTCGCCCTGGTCGCGGTCGTCCTCGGTATCCAGGCCGGCCCCGCCCGCGACGCCCACGCCGCCACCACCGTCAACGTGATCGCCTTCTACGACGGCACGTACGACGCGGCACACATCAGCTTCGACCACGAGGCCAACACCTGGTTCCCGCAGGCCGGCGCGGCCAACGGCTTCACGTACACCGCGACCACGGACTGGAGCCGGCTCAACGCCTCGACCCTGGCCAACTACCAGGTCGTCATGTTCCTCGACAACTACCCGCACACCGCCGCGCAGCAGACCGCCTTCCAGAACTACATGGCGGCCGGCGGCGGTTTCATCGGCTTCCACGTCTCCGCGTACAACGACAACACCAGCGACTGGCCCTGGTACCACAACACGTTCCTCGGCACCGGCACCTTCAAGAGCAACACTTGGGGACCGACGCAGGAGACCCTGCAGATCGACGACCCCTCGCACCCGGCGACCGCGAACCTGCCGTCCACCATCACGTCCTCGGTGAGCGAGTGGTACAGCTGGCAGAACGACCTGCGGCAGAACCCGGCCATCGACATCCTCGCCTCGATGGCCCCGTCCACCTTCCCGATCGGCACCGACCCCAACCAGACCTGGTACAGCGGCTACTACCCGATCGTCTGGTCCAACCGCAACTACAAGATGGTCTACAACAACTTCGGCCACAACGCGATGGACTACTCGACCAACACCACGCTGTCGTCGACGTTCGCCAGCGCCCAGCAGAACCAGCTCCTGCTCCAGGAGATCAAGTGGGCGTCCGGCCAGTCCGGCCCGGTCACCCCGCCCACGAGCGCCACCGGACCGATCCACGGCTACGGCGGCAAGTGCGTGGACGTCGCGGGCGCGAGCAGCACCAACGGCACCGCCGTACAGCTCTACGACTGCAACGGCACCACCGCGCAGAACTGGACGGTCGGCAGCTCCGGCACGCTCACCGCGCTCGGCAAGTGCATGGACGTCACCGGGGCCGGCACCGCCGACGGCACCAAGGTGCAGCTGTACGACTGCAACGGCACCGGATCACAGGTCTGGCAGGCCGGCGCCAACGGCTCCCTGGTCAACCCGCAGTCGGGCAAGTGCCTCGACGCCACCGGCCCGAGCTCGGCCAACGGCACCCGGCTCCAGATCTGGTCCTGCTCGGGAGCCGCCAACCAGAACTGGACGCTCCCTTCCTGAACCACCCAGCAGTCCCCTGAGACGCGGGCATGCCACCGGCAGCACACGGCATGCCCGCGTCTCGCGCATGGCCCGGAAAAGGGGCAGGCTTCAGCGACGTTCACCTTAGGTTGCAGGCCCAAGGGCATCTCCGCAGGCCACACGTCGGTATACGGTCCGAAGCGCTGGCCCCGACAGAAGTGGCTGACGTCAATGGAGATTCCGGTCGAACCCGCCGCGCAGGCGCCGCGCGGACGGCAGCCGGGACCGCCATGACGCGGCTCCCGCTGTCGGCCCGGCGGTAGAGCCGCGGTGAACCCGTCGATCGGGAGTCGACAGGTCATCCAGCGCCGCCCCCCGTACGTCGCCCTGTCACTCCACTGCTCCGAGGTGCCCTGTGGCCATGCCTTCTTCTGCCTCGTCCCCGTCCGCGCCGCCCGACACCGGCAACCGGCACATCACGGCCACCATCGTGCTGGCCTGCCTGGGCGTGTTCGTCTCCTACCTGCCGGTCGTCGGTGTCTCCGTCGCGCTCCCGGTCCTGCAGCAGGCACTCGACGCCTCCACCGAGGGCCTGCAGTGGATCACCGACGCCTTCATCCTGCCGACCGCGGCCCTGCTGCTGACCTGCGGCATGGTGGGTGACCTGTACGGCCGCAAGAAGACCTACCTGGCCGGGCTGACGCTGTTCGCCCTCGGCTGCCTGGTCTGCCTGACCGGCGGCAGCGTCGTGCAGGTCTGTGTCGGCCAGGCGCTCACCGGCATCGGCACGGCCGCACTGCTGCCGTCCACCCTCGCCCTGATCGGCCATGTCTGCCCCGACCCCCGCAAGCGCGCCCGGGCGATAGCCCTGTGGACGGCCGCCCTCGGCCTCGGACTGACCCTCGGTCCGGTGGTCAACGGCGTGATCGTGGAGCACGCGAGCTGGCGGTGGATCTTCCTGCCCGCGCTCGTCCTCGCCGTGCTCACGGCCGTGGCCGGCGCCGTCCTGCTGACCGACTCCCGCGCCGAGCGCGAGCGCCATCTGGACGTCCCCGGTCAGCTCCTGGCCATCGTCGCCATCACCGGACTGGTCTACGGCGTCATCGAGGGCGGCAGCGCCGGCTGGTCGTCGGCCCAGGTCGTGATCGCCTTCGTGGCTGCCGCGCTCGGCGCGGCCGGCTTCGTCCTCGTGGAACTCCGCTCCGCCTGCCCGATGCTGGACATGCGCCTGTTCAGGTCCTCGGCGTTCTCGGGCGCGGCGCTCGTCATGGCCGTCACCCTGTTCGCCCAGGTCGGCCTCGTCTTCGCGCTGAGCGAGTACTTCGGGCTCGTCCACCACGCCTCGACCCTGGACATCGGCATCCGCCTCATCGCCATCAACGGCTTCACGGTGGTGCTCAGCCCGCTGGTCGGGCGGCTGATGCACCGCGTGACCCCCGGGCTGCTGCTGGTCACCGGTCTCGTCATCGGCGGCATCGGAGCCCTCGTCATGAACGTCTTCCAGGCCGACACGGGCACCGGCGAGGCCGCCCTGGTCATCGGCGTGTTCGGGATCGGCATCGCACTCGCCATGGCGCCCATCACCACCATCGCCATGGACGCCCTGCCGCACCGGCTCGGGGGCACCGCCGCCGCGGCCAACAGCGCGCTCCGCCAGATCGGCAGCGCCCTCGGCCCCGCCGTCTTCGGTGTCATCCTCACCCACCGCACCCTGGCCACCCTGCCCGGACATCTCGCCGCGTCCGGGCTGAGCCCCGCCGACCAGGGCCAGGTGAACGGCATGGTGTCCAACGTCGGTATCCAGGCCGGTGCCTTCCTGCACCTGAAGACCGCCGAGAGCACCGGACAGGCCCTGGGCGCCTACGGCGCGAGCTTCACCGACGCCCTGCACACCTGCGCCCTCGTCGGCGGCATCGGGATGCTGGTGGCCGCGGTCATCGCCGTGGCCCTGATCGGGATCCGCCCGGCGCGGGCCGCGCAGACGGCACCGGAGGCGGCGGCACACCCCGCCGGGGCCGCGAGCTGCTGGCCCGGATGGAGCGGTCGGGCATCGCCGCCGACCGCGGCTGGCTGGAGCGCATGGAGCAGCAG
>NZ_JBHXMA010000077.1:0-28520 GCF_042721035.1 Streptomyces sp. NPDC058464 | reverse complement strand
CGACCACCGAGCAGGGGCCCTTGAAGCCGCGCCGGATGGAGATCTGGCCGGTGCTGGCCGCGTAAAACCATGCGATGGACTGGTAGGGGCCGACGAACCGGCTGCCCTTGCCCCAGAGCTGCTGGAGCTCGCGCTGGCCGAACTCGCCGCCGCCGGAGCCCGCCGCGGTGACCACGCCGATGTCGAACGGGGAGCCTTCGGTGTCGGCGCGGCCGAGGCGGGCGTCCTCGAGTGCCAGGTCGGCCGCGGCCATCGCGAAGTGCGTGAAGCGGTCGGTCTGGACGATGAGGCGTTCCTCGACGGCGGCCGCCGGGTCGAAGTCGCGGACTTCTCCGGCCACCTTCATGGGCAGGTGCTCGCAGCCGTCGCGGGTCACCTTGTCGAGGACGTTGCGTCCCTCCTGGACGGATTTCCAGAAGGTCTCGGTGCTGGTTCCGTTGGGCGCGACGACACCGATGCCGGTGACGGCGGCCCTTCGAGACCGGGGTTCGCTCATGGTGTCCGTCCTCTCTGCCGGGTCAGGATCACCGCGGACTGGAAGCCGCCGAACCCGCTGCCCACGGACAGGACGCCGCCGAGGCGCCGTTCGCGGGCGACCTTCGGCACGTAGTCGAGGTCGCACTCGGGGTCGGGGGTCTCGTAGTTGGCGGTGGGCGGGACGACCTGGTGGGCCAGGGCGAGCACACAGGCGACGACCTCGATCGCGCCGATGGCGCCGAGCGAGTGGCCCACCATGGACTTGATGGAGCTCATGGGCGTGCTGTAGGCGTGCTGTCCGAGCGCCTTCTTGACGGCGGCGGTCTCGTGGCGGTCGTTCTGCCGGGTGCCGGAGCCGTGCGCGTTGACGTAGTCGATGGCGGTGGGGTCGAGGCGGGCGTGGTCCAGGGCGGTCTCGATGGCGCGGGCCATCTCCAGCCCTTCGCTGGTGAGACCGGTCATGTGGTACGCGTTGCCGAAGGTGGCGTAGCCGTCGAGCTGGCAGTAGATGTGCGCGCCGCGGGCCTTGGCGTGCTCCAGCTCCTCCAGGACGAGTACCGCGCCGCCCTCGCCCATGACGAACCCGTCGCGGCGGTTGTCGAAGGGCCGGGAGGCGTGCTCGGGGTCGTCGTTGTTCGGGGAGGTGGCCTTGATCGCGTCGAAGCAGGCCATGGTGATCGGGGAGATCGGCGAGTCCGAGGCGCCGGTGATGCAGATGTCGGCGCGGCCCTCCTGGACGGTGTGGAAGGCGTAGCCGACGGCGTCCAGGCCCGAGGTGCAGCCGGTGGAGACGGTCTGGACCGGACCCTGGGCGCCGAATCGTTCCGCCACCGCGGAGGCCAGGGTGCTCGGGGAGAACGCCCGGTGCAGCTGGGGCTGCGCCTGCCGGTGGTCCACGTCCCAGCGCTGACCCGCGCCGCTCACCAGGACGTAGTCGTGCTCCAGGCGGGTGGTGCCGCCCACGGCCGTACCCAGGGAGACTCCGATCCGCCAGGGGTCCTCCCGGCCGATATCGAGCCCGGAGTCCCGGACCGCCTCGTCACCGGCGACCAGGGCGAACTGTATGTAACGGTCGGCCCGTTCGATCTCCTCGGCGTCCAGGCCGTGCGCCGCCGGGTCGAAGTCGCACTCGGCGGCGATCCGCGATCTGAGGCCCGAGGGGTCGAAGAAGGTGATGCCGCGCGTCGCGGTCCGGCCCGAGGCGAGCAGATCCCAGAACGCCGGTACGCCCACACCCCCCGGAGCCACGATGCCTATGCCCGTAACCGCCACGCGCCGGGTCACGACCGGACCTGCCCCACGGCGACGGCTTCCGTCTCCTCGGTGTCGACGTGCCCCAGGCTCGGGCGCGGCGCCAGCGGGCCGAGGTGGAAGACGATCCGGGCCTCGACGTTGCCCACGTTGCGGAAACGGTGCTTCATGTTGATCGGGATCATCAGTCCCTGCTCGGGCCGCAGCGGGTGCGGTTCGCCGTCCAGGTCGACCTCCATGTCGCCGCAGACGACGTACACGAACTCCTCGGAGTACGGGTGGTAGTGCTCGGCGATGCGGTCGCCCGGCTGCACGATGGCCACACCCAGGAAGCCGCTGGTGGAACCCACCGTGGCCGGGGTGAGCATGGCGCGCAGGTCCCCGCCGCGCCGGGTGTTGGGCTCGATCTCGCTGAGGTCGACGATCTTCGGAATGGGCTGCATGTCTGCGTTCCTCCGTGGGGGTGAGGCAGCGGTGAGGGGTCAGGCGTCCGGCGAGCGGCGGTCGGTGATGAGCTGCATCCGCACCGTGTCGCCGTCCAGCAGGGCGGTCAGCGCGTGGGCGGGGGTGACGTCCACGGGCGTCCCGGGCCGCTGCTCGACCAGGCGTACGACGACGTCGTCGCGCTGGAAGACCGTGCTGTGCAGCACCGGGCTGGCCGGGTCCTCGGCCGCGGCCTCGTCCTGCTGGGCGAGGAGCTCCGCGAGCCGCATCCCGCAGCCCGGGCGGGCCGGGTAGTACAGCGCGTACCGGTCGCCCTCGGCCGGCTCCTCGGCGCCGACGTGGTGCACGGCCGGCAGCGCCGCCCGGGTGAAGAACACCCGTGCGGACTCCTGGTCGTCGAGGTCGCGGTCCTGCTCCAGGTAGGGGTTGATGGCCTCCTCGACGGCCCGCACCTCGGGCTGCCGGGCGACGTGGCGCAGGGCGGCCATCAGCTCGCCGCGCACCTCGATGGCCCGCACCACCCGGTTGCCGTGCATGAACAGGGAGGTGCGCAGGAGCCGGGTGGAGTCGTCGACCTTCGCCTGGGGCGAGGCGTAGTCGGCGAGGATCTTCGCGACCTTCGCCTCGCTGCCCGGCCGGACCGTGAAGGTGAGCGCGTGGCGGATCACGCCGTTGCCCATCCGCGGGTGGGCCTGCAGGACGCGTACGGCGTCGGCCGACGGTCCGCCGGTCTCCCGTACGACGTGGAAGCGGAGCGAGCGGGTGTCGCGCACGCAGTTGTGGAGCGGCTTCACCATCTCCACGTGCTCCTCGCTGTTCACCCAGGCGAGGAACGGCGGGGCGCTCTCCCACTCGCTGGTGATCAGCCACTGCGAGGGGTTCTCGATCGACTGGCAGAGCTGGTCGCTGACGTGGCCGGGCACCTGGGCGACCTGGCTGCACAGCTGCTCGTAGGCCTCCAGGAACTGCTGCTGCGCGCCGTCGTAGACGTCCACCAGCAGGACGACCCGGAGCCGGGAGCCGTCGAAGACGGACTGGGAGACCCGGGTCGACACCGGGCGGGTCTTTCGGGTCGGCTTTTCCGAAACCTTTTCCGAGATCGTCGTCATGCTTCGCACATCTCCTTCGCGGGGGCAGCGGCCTGCGCCTCGGCCGATGACGCGGCGTCAGCGCTTCTTGATCCTGTGCCGGTCCTCCGAAGCGCGCGACTCGCGTGAACCAGGTGGGTGATTGAGTCCGCGGAACCCCTCCCCGGGGGGCCCGGAGGGGCATGGAAGTTCCAACCGCACCTGACGCACCAACACCCGCCTCTGGAGTGCCCGATGCACCGGAACACCGATCACCAGGTCCCCGTCCTCGTGGTGGGCGGCTCCCTCGTGGGGCTGTCCATGTCCCTCTTCCTGGGCCGTCTCGGCGTACGCCACATGCTCGTCGAGAGACACTCCGGGACCTCGATCCACCCACGCGGCCGGGGCAACAACGTGCGGACGATGGAGCTGTTCCGGAGAGCGGGCATCGAGCCGGACATCAAGGCCGCGGCCTCCCTGCTCGCCGACAACCACGGCATCCTGCAGACCCCGACGCTGGTCGGCGACGCCGGCGAATGGCTGTTCAAGGAGATCGACCCGGGCGGCGGACTCGCGAGGTTCAGCCCCACGGGTTGGTGCCTGTGCAGCCAGAACGACCTCGAACCGGTGCTCCGCCAGGCGGCCGAATCGCTCACCGGCGAGCTGCGCTACTTCCACGAATTGGAGTCCTTCGAACAGGACCCCGAAGGAGTGACGGCGTACGTCCGCGACCGTGACTCCGACCGGATGTACACCGTCCGCGCGGACTACCTGGTCGCGGCCGACGGCCCGCGCTCCCCGGTCCGCGGCCGGCTCGGCATCGGCCAGACGGGCCCCGGCGACCTGTTCGCGAACGTCAGCATCACCTTCCGCTCCAAGCTGCTCGCGGGCACGGTCGGGGACCGCCGCTTCATCTGCTGCTACCTCACCGACCCGGAGGCCGACGGCGCCCTCCTGCCCGTCGACAACAGGGAGCGCTGGGTCTTCCACGCCCCGTGGCACCCCGAACGCGGCGAAACCCTCGACGAGTTCACGGAGGAGCGGCTCACCCGGCACATCCGCCGGGCCGTCGGCGTCCCCGACCTCGACGTCGAGATCACCGGCCGGGCCTCCTGGCGGGCGGCCGAACGGGTCGCGGAACGGTACTCGTCCGGGCGGGTCTTCCTGGCCGGCGACTCCGCGCACGAGATGTCCCCGACCGGGGCCTTCGGCTCCAACACCGGCATCCAGGACGCCCACAACCTGGCCTGGAAGCTGGCGGCGGTCCTCGACGGCTGGGCGGGTCCCGGGCTCCTCGACTCCTACGACGCCGAGCGCCGCCCGGTCGCCCTCGCCACCAGCGCCCGCGCCTCCGCCCGCTCGGTGGAACACAGCCACCCCGGCTTCGCGCCCGCCCCCGGCATCGGCGCCGGCAGGCGCGGCGGCATCCTCAACATCGTCCTCGGCTACCGGTACCCGAAGGGCGCGGTCCTCGGGGCCGACCCCGGCCAGCCGGTCGTACCCGACGGGATGAACCTGACCGGCCAGCCAGGCAGCCGGGCCCCGCACCTGTGGCTGCGCCGCGCGGGCGAGCGCGTCTCCACGCTGGACCTGTACGAACGCTCCCTGGTCCTGCTGAGCGACGCGGAGTCGGCCGGCGGCGCGGCCTGGCACGCGGCCGCCCGGCGGATCGCGGACACGGAGCGGCTGCGGCTGGACACGTACCGGATCGGGGCGGCGGGGTCGGCGGCCGATCTCGTGTACGACGCGGAGGGCGCCGACTGGGCCGAGGCGCACGGGACGACGGCGGACGGGGCGGTACTGGTCCGGCCGGACGGGTTCGTGGCCTGGCGCTCGGAGGGCGCCGTGCCCGACCCGGAGGGGGAGCTGCGGGAGCTGCTGGGGCGGGTGCTACGGAGGAGGTGAGCCGGGGTGGGGGCGGGTCTTCCCGCCCCCACCTACATACGGACCTCTACCGTCTTCGCCAGCCGGTCGTGCAGCCCCCTGCCGTCGCGGTCCCAGACCAGTGCCGGGATCGCGAGGCACAGCAGCACCGTGCGGGCCAGTGCGCGCAGCGGCTGCACGCGGCCCGTGCCGACGCCCACCACCCGCAGCCGGAACAGCCGCTTGCCCGGCGTGAACCCGAGCGTGCCCACGGTGAGGACTCCCAGGACGAAGAAGACGAGCAGCGCCCAGTTGCCGGTCGACGCCGGGTCGTAGCCGTTGGTGATCAGGCCGTATGCGATCAACTCGCACAGCGCCCAGTCCACGACCAGCGCACCGAGCCGCCGTCCCGGGCGGGCGATGGAGCCCGGCCCGTCCTCCGGCAGACCGAGCTGCTCGCCCCGGTACCCGAACTCCACACCTGCGTCTTCCATGGCCGCGCGGGGCCCGGAGAGCCACGATCCGATTGCTTGCCTGTTGTCCACCCGTCAACGGTACTGCCCCGGTATCCGCCCGGGGTCCGGCGGGGTGTCCCGGGGCTACCGTGGAGCCGAGCCCGGTTAACTTCAGCGAAACAAATGGGTCACGCCCGAGAAATCACGCGTCCCTAGGGTCGTGGACAACGTGTGCCACCGCACTGGCCGCACGAACGAACTACCACCCCGGCACGGGAACGGCCGGGAGTAGGAGGAGCTGGATGTTCCAGAACGCCGACGAGGCCAAGAAGTTCATCGCGGACGAGGACGTCAAGTTCGTCGACGTCCGTTTCTGCGACCTGCCGGGCGTCATGCAGCACTTCACGCTGCCCGTCGAGGCGTTCGACCCGGACGACGAGCTCGCCTTCGACGGATCGTCGATCCGTGGCTTCCAGGCGATCCACGAGTCCGACATGGCGCTGCGTGCGGACCTGTCGACCGCCCGGGTGGACTCGTTCCGCCGGGACAAGACGCTCAACATCAACTTCTTCATCCACGACCCGATCACGGGCGAGCAGTACTCCCGTGACCCGCGCAACGTGGCGAAGAAGGCAGAGGCCTACCTGGCGTCGACCGGTATCGCCGACACCGCGTACTTCGGCCCCGAGGCCGAGTTCTACGTCTTCGACAGCGTCCGTTTCGCCACCTCGGCGAACGAGAGCTTCTACCACATCGACTCCGAGGCCGGCGCCTGGAACACCGGTGCCCTGGAGGACAACCGCGGTTACAAGGTCCGCTACAAGGGCGGCTACTTCCCGGTCCCGCCGGTCGACCACTTCGCCGACCTGCGCGCCGAGATCTCCCTGGAGCTGGCCAAGTCCGGCCTCCAGGTCGAGCGCCAGCACCACGAGGTGGGCACCGCCGGCCAGGCGGAGATCAACTACAAGTTCAACACGCTGCTCGCCGCCGCCGACGACCTCCAGCTCTTCAAGTACATCGTGAAGAACGTGGCCTGGCGCAACGGCAAGACCGCGACCTTCATGCCGAAGCCGATCTTCGGCGACAACGGCTCGGGCATGCACGTCCACCAGTCCCTGTGGGCGGGCGGCTCCCCCCTCTTCTACGACGAGGCCGGCTACGCGGGCCTGTCGGACACCGCCCGCTACTACATCGGCGGCATCCTGAAGCACGCCCCGTCGCTGCTGGCCTTCACCAACCCGACGGTGAACTCGTACCACCGTCTGGTCCCGGGCTTCGAGGCGCCGATCAACCTGGTGTACTCGCAGCGCAACCGCTCCGCCGCGATGCGTATCCCGATCACGGGTTCGAACCCGAAGGCCAAGCGCGTCGAGTTCCGCGCGCCCGACTCCTCCGGCAACCCGTACCTGGCCTTCTCGGCCCTGCTCCTCGCGGGCCTGGACGGCATCAAGAACAAGATCGAGCCGGCCGAGCCGATCGACAAGGACCTCTACGAGCTGGCTCCCGAGGAGCACGCGAACGTCGCCCAGGTCCCGACCTCCCTCCCGGCCGTCCTCGACTCCCTGGAGCGCGACCACGAGTTCCTGCTCGCCGGTGACGTCTTCACGCCCGACCTGATCGAGACGTGGATCGACTTCAAGCGCGCCAACGAGATCGCCCCGCTGCAGCTGCGTCCGCACCCGCACGAGTTCGAGCTGTACTTCGACGTGTGATCGGCACCTGAGCCTCTGCGGCGCCCCCGTTCCTGTTTCTCAGGGCGGGGGCGTCGTCGTATCGTGCGTCTGTACTCATGTTCGATACGGGGGAGCCGGGATGTCCCGACAGGGCGACGAGAAGGACGAGTTCGACCTCAGGTGGGCCGCCGAGGCGGAGCACAAGGAGCCGTCCGCGCGGGCGCGGATGCTCGCCGCCCGCTGGAAGGAGAACCCGCCGGAGCCGGCGCCGTTCCGGGCGGATCCGGGGCCGGTGGCGCCCCGGCGGTCGTCGTGGGGGTCGACGGCGCTGGTGCTGGGGTGCGTGGCGGCGGTGATCCTGCTGCTGGGGTACATACAGACACGGGCGCCGTACTAGGAACCCGGCGCGTCGGCCCGCCGTCGGCCTCGGGTAATCGGCGCGACCCGCGTCCGCCTGTCCGCCTACCATCGCCCGAACGGCAGGCGGAACGGAGTACGGGGATGCGCGAGGAGTTCGAGGACGGCGAGGCCGTGGCGCTGCGGCTCGCCGAAGGGGCCGCGCCCGGCGACGTCATCGACGGCAACGGTCCGGGCGGCTGGCTCGCCCTCGACTCCGGTGCGCGGTCCTGGCTGCTGCGGGACGCGCTGCCGAGCCGTGCCGAGATCGACGGCGCGCACCGGAACGCGCTCACCGAGTCGCGGACCGCGCTGGCCCTCTGCCACCGGGACGGCCGGATCAGGGAGGCGGCGCTGGAGACGGCGGCGCGGTTTCCCGCGCTGCTGCCGCTGGTCGTCGTCCGCTGTGCGGACTGGGTCGCGCCGGTGCAGGAGCGGGCCCGGCAGCTGCTGCGCGAGCGCCTCGACGTGGACGCCGCCGTCGCGCTCGCGCCCCTGATCCTGCTCCTCGGCCGGCGCGGACGCGGCGCCTTCGCCGTCGAGGTGCTCGGCGACGTCCTGCGGGGAGCGTCCCGCGAGCAGCTCGGGCGGCTGCGCGCCGACGGCGACCGCACCGTCCGGCGCTTCGCCCACCGCCTGGCCGTGGCGGAAGGAACGCTGTCCGCCGCCGAGCTGGCCCAGGCCGCAGCCCGGGACTCCGACCCCGCCGTCCAGACCCTCTGCGCGGAGGCCGCGGTGGCCCTCGTACCGGAGGGCACGGCCGCCGACGACGTGCTCGGACCGCTGCTGGCCGCGCGCGGGCCACGGGTCCGGTCGATCGGGGTGACGGCACTGCGGCGGGCCGGACGACCGGAGCGGGCGGCCGGCTTTCTCGCCGACCGGTCCGGTGCCGTACGCGCCTGCGCACGGTACGTGGTACGGCGGTACGGAACCGATCCGCTGCCCTGGTACCGGCGCCGGGTCGCCGACGCCGACGACCCCGCGTTGCCGCCCGGCGCGGTCATCGGGCTCGCCGAGTGCGGGGAGCGGGCGGACGCCGGGCTGCTGGCACCGCTGCTCGCCCACCCCTCCCCCGGCGTGCGGGCGGCTGCGGTGGCCGGGTTGCGGATCCTCGACATCACGGACCTGCCGCGGTTCCGGGAACTGCTCGACGACCCGGCTCCGGGCGTCGTCCGGGCGGCGACCGTGAACCTGCTGCCGTCCGCCGGGTCACTGGACGCCGGGTGGCTCATGGACCGGCTCGCGGCGGGCCGGGCGCGGCATGTGCGGGTCGCCGCGTTCCGGCTGCTGGACGCACGGGGCGGACTCGTGCGGCTGCGGGCCGCGGTCGCCCTGCTCGACGACCCGGACGGGAAACTGCGGGGCTGGGCCGAGCGGTCCGTCCAGCAGTGGCACGCGACGCCGGACGTGCCGCTCGGCTCCGAGGAGGTGGCGGCGCTGCTGGACCGGGGACGGCATCTGTTCAGCGCGTGGGTGCTGACCAGGCGCAAGCGGGAGGCCGGCGTGCCGGGCTGAGCCTTTGCCGCTACTAGGGCCGTTCGGAACCTCCCCATGGGACGGCGCAGGTGCACACTGGACAGCGGGACGAGTGCCTGACTGCGGGGTGGTGCAAGATGCAGAGCCGCTTCCGGAGCGACCGGCGGCTGACCGTGCGGATGACGGTCACGCTGTTCCTGCTCGGGTTGTTGTACGTCGGTTTCGTTGCCGCGCTGATCGTGCTGCTGAAGTCGTGGCTGCTCGTCGTCGTCCTGGTGGGCGCGATGTTCGTGGCGCAGTTCTGGTTCTCCGACCGGATCGCGATGTTCGCCATGCGCGGGCGGGTCGTGGAGCGGGAGGAGTATCCCGAGCTGCACGCCGTGGTGGACCGGCTGTGTGCCATCGCGGACATGCCGAAGCCGGTCGTCGCCGTCTCCGAGATGGACATGCCGAACGCGTTCGCGACCGGCCGCAATCCCGATCACGCGGTGGTGTGCGTGACGACGGGGCTGCTGCGCCGCCTGGAGCCCGCCGAGCTGGAGGGTGTGCTGGCGCACGAGCTGTCGCACGTGGCGCACAAGGACGTCGCCGTGATCACGGTCGCGTCCTTCCTCGGGGTCATCGCCGGGCTGATCGTGCGGTTCGCGTTCTACTCGCAGCTCTTCGGCGGCGGCCGCCGGGACCAGAACACGGCCGCCGTGTTCGCCGCCGTCATCGGGGTCTCCGCGGCGGTGTACGCGATCAGCTTCCTGCTGATCAGGGCGCTGTCCCGGTACCGGGAGCTGGCCGCCGACCGGGCCGCCGCGCATCTCACCGGCCGGCCGTCCGCGCTGGCGTCGGCGCTCACCAAGGTCTCCGGCGACATCGCCCGGATCCCGACCAAGGACCTGCGCACGGCCCAGGCCTTCAACGCGTTCTACTTCACCCCGGCGACCGGCAAGGAGCCCGGCATCGAGCGCTTCTTCTCCACCCACCCGACCCTGGAGCAGCGCCTTGACCAGCTGGGGCGGATCTCTGCGGAGCTGGGTGAGGCGGCGACGCCCGGAAAGGCCGGGTGAGCATGGGGTTCCTGGACATCCTGCTGGGCCGTACGAAGCCGGTCGCACCCGATCTCGACCAGTTGTTCGCCCTGCCGTCGGCGGCGGTGACGCTGGAGGCGGCGGCCGGGTTCCGGCCCACCGGCGGGGGCGCGGTGTGCTTCGCCACCGTGGAGGGCGCGGCCTTCGAGCAGATCCACCGGGAGATCCAGGCCCTCCTCGACGCGGACACGGACCGCGGCGGGGACCCGGTGGAACTGCACCAGGACGACTACGGCTACTCCTGGCTGGTCTCGCGGCGCCCCTCAGACCAGCTTCCACAGTTGGTCAACGACCTGCACGCGGTGAACAGCTCGATGGAGGTCAACGGCTTCGGCCCGCAGCTGCTCTGCTCCCTGGCCGCCTTCGAGGACGAGCGCGGGCGCCGGCTCGCGCTCGTGTACCTCTACAAGCGGGGCACCTTCTACCCCTTCGCGCCGCTGCCCGGATCCGGTGAACGGCGGGACAGCGCGCTGGAGTTGCAGGTGAAGGCGGTCCTCGCGAACGACCTGCGGATCGAGCAGGACCTCAGCCGCTGGTTCCCGGTCTGGGGCGCCCCGGGCCTCTGAACGGCCGGGGCACCCGCTGCCTGTTACCTCTGCCTCCCCTTACTTCCCCTTCTCGTTCTGCTGGCGCCGGGACTCCAGGGGGCGCTCGCGGCGGTAGCGGCGCTCCCACTTGGCCTGCTGGTCACGGCGGTCGCGGTACGTCTTGTAGTCGTTGGCCATGCCCCCTCCCCCGCCGGACGAACCGCCCGACGAGGAGGCCGACGACGAACCCCGCCCGTACTGGACGTACAGGAAGAGCAGGGCGACGGCGGCGAGCCACCAGTTGTGGTTGCCGAATCCGAGGATGACCAGGACGACGGTTCCGGATAGGACGATGGTGCCCATGACGGGCCTCCGTGGCGTGGGTGTGTGAGCGGTCGACGGATCCGACGGCACGCGGGGGACGGGCGGCCGTCCGTCGGTGCGCGGCAGTGTAGTCCCGTGTCCCGGGGGCGCGGCCCGCCCTTCGGAAAGCGGTGGTGGACCACTCCGCAACGCCTCTCCAGCGTAGGGAGCCGGTCACTCGGCGTGCATCCCGTTTTCCCGTGTGCACGCGTGGGCGCACCCGTGGGTGAATGTGCCGCATGGTCCAACTCACCGACTTCACCCACGACTACGACGGCGAACGGCTCAGCGGGGTCCGTACCTGGGCCGCAGGCGGTCCGGACGGCAGCGGCGGACCGGTCGCCGTCCTGCTGCACGGCGCCGGCACCGGCACCGAGCGGCGACTGCGCCCGCTGCTCGCGGAGTTCACCGCCCACGGCCGCCCCGCCCTGGCCTTCGACTTCTCGGGCCACGGCGAAAGCACCGGCGCACTCGCGGAGTTGAGCCTGCGTCGCCGCTTCGAGCAGGCGACGGCTGTGATCGACGCCCAGGTGGAGCCGGAACGCCCGCTGATCCTGGTGGGCTTCAGCATGAGCGGCCAGACGGTCGCGGATCTCGTACGGCACTACGGCGACCGCGCCTCGGCGATCGGCCTCTGCTCCCCCGCGGTCTACACCCCGGAGTCCTGGGACGTCCCCTTCGGCGACGGCACCGGCCGCTTCACCGACCTCATCCGCACCCCGGACGCCTGGCGCGCCTCACCCGCCCTGGCGGCGCTGCGCTCGTACGCGGGCCGGGCGGTGCTCGCGGTGCCGGGCACGGACGCGGTGATCCCGCCGCAGGTCACGGCTGCCGTCCAGGACGCCCTGCGCACCCGGTCCCGCTACACCCGCTTCGAACTCCCGGACGCGGAGCACCGGCTGGGCCTCTGGTTCCGTGAACACCCGGACGACCGACGGGAGTTCGTCGCGATGCTGCTCCGGCACCAGGGCTGAACCGGCCCGGCGGGCTCAGATCCCCGGCGCCGCCGTCAGGACGCCCGCCGTCACGGCCGCGCCGAGGCCGGCGTGGTCGGTGGCGGTCTGGTCGGCGTAGGCGAGGGCGAAGTCGGTGACCGCCTGGTCGAAGGTGTCGGTGCCGCCCAGGTAGGCGGCGATGGCGATACGGTCACCGGACCGGGCGTGGGCGCGCGCCAGGGTCGTACCGCACAGCGTGGCGTAGCCGCGCAGGCCCTTCGGGTCCATCGCGGCGACCTCGGCGGCGCCCTTCATGTCGCGCAGCTGACGCCAGTAGAAGGCGCGGCCCTGGGGGCCGGTCATCCAGCCGAGGAAGATGTCCCCGGCGGCCTGGAGCAGCCGCTGCCCGGCGACGACCCGGTGGCCGTGGTGGGCGTGGGGCCCGTTCGGCAGATGCTGCTCCAGTACGGACGTCCGGGCCTCCTTGATCTGCAGGAACAGCGGGTCGTCGGCGTCCCGGCCGGCCAGCAGGACGATGAAGCAGCGGGTGCCGACGCTGCCGACGCCGACGACCTTGCGGGCCGCGTCGACGAAGCGGTAGCGGTCGAGGAGGAGCCGGCGCTCCTCGGTGAGGGTGGAGCGGTAGTCGCTGAAGGTCTTGCGCAGGGAGGCCATGTCGGAGGCGCCGGCGGGTTCGAGGAGCGGCGGGTCCTTGATGATGCGGCGCTGTCCGCCGGTGGTCTCGGTGAGCCGGCCGAGCGCGTGCAGGCTGGTGCGGCGCCGGGCCCGGGTGAGGGTGTCCTCGATCCGGCGCCGGCGGCGCGCGGAGCCGGCCAGGGCCAGCAGGCCTTCGGTGTCGACCCGTTCGTACCAGACGGCGAGTTCCCCGAGCCCGGCCAGCCGCCGCATGGCGGTCCGGTACGCGGCCACGGCCGCCCGGGCGGCGGCGCGGGCCTCCGGATCGCCGTGCCCGTTCTCGCGGGCGGCGACGGCGACGGACGCGGCGAGCCGTTTGACGTCCCACTCGAAGGGCCCGGGGAACGTCTCGTCGAAGTCGTTCAGGTCGAAGAGCAGGGACCGCTCCGGGGAGGCGTAGAGACCGAAGTTCAGCAGATGCGCGTCTCCGCAGAGCTGCACGGTGAGCCCGGTGTGCGGCTGGGCGGCGAGGTCTGCCGCCATCACGGCGGCCGCACCGCGCAGGAAGGCGAAGGGCGAGGCGGCCATCCTCCCGTACCGGATGGGCAGCAGTTCGGGCAGCCGGTCGCGGCCCTGCCGCTCCAGTACGGCGACGGGGTCGGGGCGGTCGACGGGGGGCAGCCAGAAGGCGTGGGCCGAGCGGGGGACCCGCTTGCGGGCGGCCTTGCCGCGGGCGGCACGGTCGGCGGGTGTGGTCATACGGCGCTCCCCTCGGTCGACTGCTCCCTCCTTGACCTGCTGATCGCAGTGAAAGGGAGATGCCGGGTCCGGCGCATGCCGAGCCCGGCGAACAGGTGATTGTCAGTGGCGTCGGGCAGGATGCGGTCAGGAGTCCACGGGGAGGTCGGCATGAGCGACGGGCGGCGGCACATCGGGGTGGCGGAGCGGCGCTCCCGGCTGGCGGTGCGCCACCTGCTGGCGGGCCCGGCACGGGCGACGGCGCCGGAGGAGGTCGCCGAGGCGCTGGTGGCGCTGCACGGCTCGGATCCGGCGACTGTGCACCTGGCGGTGGGGGCGCGGCTGGCCGAGGCGGCGAAGACCGTGCCGGCGACGGAGCGGGCCCTGTACGAGGACCGCACCCTGGTGCGGATGCACGGCATGCGGCACACGGTGTTCGTCTTCCCGGCGGAGCTCACGGCGGTCGTGCACGCCTCGACGGGCCTCACGGTCGCCGCCCGCGAACGCGCCCACCTGCTGAAGGACATGGCGCGGGCCGGTGCCCCGGACGCGGCCTGGCTCGCGGAGGTCGAGTCCGCGGCGCTGGCCGAGCTGGCCAGGCTCGGCCAGGCGACGGCGACGGAACTGGCGGCCGCCGAGCCACGCCTGCGCGAGCAGTTCACGTACGCCGCGGGCAAGAGCTACGAGGGCGTCCACACCGTCTCCACGCGCCTGCTGAGGGTCCTGGGCGTGGAGGGCAAGGTGGTGCGGGGCCGCCCGCTGGGCTCCTGGACGTCCAGCCAGTTCCGCTGGGCACCGGCGCCGGACCATCCGGAGCTGGACCCGGCCGAGGCCCAGGCCGTCCTGCTGAACCGCTGGCTGCACGCCTGCGGCCCGGCCACGGAGGCGGACCTCAAGTGGTGGACGGGGTGGCGGGTGACGGAGGTCCGCCGCGCGCTGACCGCCATCGGAGCGCAGCCGGTGACGCTGGACGAGGGCGACACGGGGTACGTGACGGCCGGGGACCTGCCGCCGGTCGCCGAACCGTCCCGGCCCTGGGCGGCCCTCCTCCCCGCCCTCGACCCGACGGCCATGGCATGGCAGCAGCGGGACTGGTACCTGCCGCCGGAGCTCCGGCCGCTGCTCTTCGACAGAAGCGGCAACGTGGGGCCGACGGTGTGGTGGAACGGGCTGGTGGTGGGCGGCTGGGCGCAGCGCCGGGACGGCGAGATCGTCTGGCGGATCCTCGATCCCGGCATCCGGAGAGAGGCCGAGCAGGCGATCGCGGCGGAGGCGGAGCGGCTGCGCGGCTGGGTGGGCACGGCGAAGGTCACACCGAGGTTCCGGACACCGGTGGAACGGGAGCTGAGCGGGTGAGCGGAACCGGGGGGGCGGGGGCCGGGGGGGTGGGGACGCTTACCGGCGCTGGCAGGGTGCCGCCCGCGCCCACCCGTGCCGCCCCAGCGGCACGACTGCCCGCGGACTATGTGCCCCGTAAGGGGCGCGGGGAACTGCGCGGGCAACCCCCACCGGCCCGCGGCCGAAACACAAGGGCACCGGGCGCCGCCGTAGACGCACGGCACCCGGCGCCACCGGCTCACCGCGAATATCGCATCAGCGCCCGCACCATGTGGCACGTCGTGTCCGACGGCGGGTGGATGCCGATGCTCTCCGCCGTGCTCCGTATCGTCTCGTTGCGCGCCTGGTTGGGCAGGTAGACGCCGGAGTCGAGCAGGGCGATGGCGAGGCGCATGGCCTTCAGGCGACGGTTGTGTGTGACGTACCACTCGCGTGGCCGCCCGGCCGGCAGCGGGCGCTTCTCCGCCGGCGCGTACGGCGAGTCGAGCAGGACCGCTCGCTTCGCGGTGGACTGGGTCGGCAGGGACTTCGGCTTCGGCTTCAGTGCGGCAGCGGGCACAGGCATCCTCCTGTCGCGGTCGGGGCGCCTCCGGACTCCCCGGCGCCCCTCTCGAACACTGCTTCCAGTGTACCGGCCGGGACTGACAATGAGACAGCCCGTAAAGGCACCGAACTGCCAGGTGGAGAAGGGTTTTTCAGGTGGGGCGCGATGTGCGTGAGGGGTTCCCACGACACTCCCCTAAATTCGAACAGAGCGCTCCTCGGCGGCGGTCCGCGTACCGTTCCCCGCATGGAGATCTGGATCAATCCCGCCTGCTCGAAGTGCCGCACCGCGATCGGTCTGCTCGACGCCGAGGGGGCCGACTACACCGTCCGCCGCTACCTGGAGGACGTACCGACCGAGGACGAGATCAGGACCGTACTGGAACGGCTCGGGCTCGAACCCTGGGACGTCACCCGCACCCAGGAGGCGGTCGCCAAGGAGCTGGGGCTGAAGGAGTGGGCGCGGGACGCGAGCGCGCGCGACCGGTGGATCACAGCCCTCGCCGAGCACCCCCGGCTCATCCAGCGGCCGATCATCACCGCCGACGACGGCACGGCGATCGTCGCCCGTACCGACGAGGCCGTACAGGAAGCGCTGGCCAGGAGCAAGAGCTGAGCAGCGCTCAACCGAAGTGTGACGCAGGTTACTTCAGTGACTCCTGTAACCGCTGAGTAACAACGTTCGGTATCTCGTACCTACCGGCGTACGTTCCCCCACCCCCTCTGAGGAGGCGCGCATGTCGCGTAGGAGAACTCTCGGCGCCAAGAAGACCGTCGCACTGCTGGTCGGCGCCGCAGCCGTGGCCGGCGGCGGGGCCTTCGTCCTGGCGTCCACCTCGAACGCCGCACAGAGCCCGCAGAACGCGAAGACGCTGTCGTCGGCGGCGGACTCGACCGTCTGCTCGGGGCTGGCCACGGCCCTCGGCAACAACCAGAAGTTCATCGCCGACCAGAAGGCGAACCCGGACGCCCAGTCGTCGGCCCGGATCGCCAACCGCGAGGCGGTCATCGCGCAGATCAAGGTCCAGCAGAAGGCGTCCGGTTGCGTCGTTGGGGAGTCGGCTCAGGGCTCCCAGGCGGCGAGCGGCACGCAGACGGGCCAGACCGGCCAGACCGCCACGGCGGCGCCCTCGAAGAGCGCGGCCACCGGCAACACGGGCAACACCGGGGGCACCGCCGCCTCCGGGCAGCAGGTCTGCAAGGGCTCGACCGTCACGCTCTCCGGCGAGGCCGGCGCGCCGGCCGCCTCCAGCAACCAGTTCCCGGCGGGAACCACGCTGAAGGTCACCAACCTGGACAACAACAAGTCCACGACGGTGAAGGTCACGTCGGTCTCCGGCAGTTGCGTGCTGCTCAACAACGCGGCCTTCGAACAGGTCCGGGAACCCGGCAAGTTCCTGATCCGCCGCGCGCTGATCGAGAAGGTCGGCTGACCGACACCACGGGTCGAGGCTCGGCCGCCGGCTTTCACGGAGGGAAAGCCGGCGGCCGCCGCGAAGGGGTCGGCCGCGAAGAGGTCGGCACGGCGTCCGAATTGGGCTCCGTACCCCGCCCGCCCGGCTCTCACAACGTGAGTCGCACCACAGAACCACCAGGTAACACCGGGTTCACATTCGAGCAATGATCGGGAAATCGCCTGTTGACAGGCTGCCGGGCAACACCGAGGCGCCCCAGTGCCGTAGCGCCACTGCACCCGCAAGTGCGCCCGACCCACCCCGAAGGATGTGGCCCGTGACCTTCAAGGCTGAGTACATCTGGATCGACGGCACCGAGCCGACGGCCAAGCTGCGTTCGAAGACGAAGATCATAGCGGGCGCCCCCGCCGGTCTGGACGCGCTGCCGATCTGGGGCTTCGACGGGTCGTCCACGAACCAGGCCGAGGGGCACTCCTCGGACCGTGTGCTGAAGCCGGTCTTCACCTGCCCGGACCCGATCCGCGGCGGCGACGACGTCCTCGTCCTGTGCGAGGTCCTGGACATCGACTTCACCCCGCACTCCTCCAACACGCGTGCCGCGCTGACCGAGGTCGCGGAGAAGTTCGCCTCCCAGGAGCCGATCTTCGGCATCGAGCAGGAATACACCTTCTTCGACGGCTCCCGTCCGCTGGGCTTCCCCGAGGGCGGCTTCCCGGCCCCCCAGGGCGGCTACTACTGCGGTGTCGGCGCCGACGAGATCTTCGGCCGCGAGATCGTCGAGGCCCACCTGGAGAACTGTCTGAAGGCGGGTCTCGCGATCTCCGGCATCAACGCCGAGGTCATGCCCGGCCAGTGGGAGTTCCAGGTCGGCCCGGTCTCCCCGCTGGAGGTCTCCGACCACCTGTGGGTGGCCCGCTGGCTGCTCTACCGCACCGCCGAGGACTTCGGCGTCTCCGCCACCCTCGACCCCAAGCCGGTCAAGGGCGACTGGAACGGCGCCGGCGCGCACACCAACTTCTCCACCAAGGCGATGCGCGAGGGCTACGACGCGATCATCACCGCCTGCGAGTCGCTCGGCGAGGGCTCCAAGCCGCTCGACCACGTCAAGAACTACGGCGCCGGCATCGACGACCGCCTGACCGGTCTGCACGAGACCGCCCCGTGGAACGAGTACTCCTACGGCGTCTCCAACCGCGGTGCCTCGGTCCGTATCCCGTGGCAGGTCGAGAAGGACGGCAAGGGCTACATCGAGGACCGCCGCCCGAACGCCAACGTCGACCCGTACGTCGTGACGCGGCTGATCGTCGACACCTGCTGCTCCGCGCTGGAGAAGGCCGACCAGGTCTGATCCGCCGGCAGCCTTCCGAAGGGGCGTCCACCGTTCGCGGTGGGCGCCCCTTCGGCATGGGCTCCCCCGCCGCCGCAACGTCAATGTCATGCCAAGGAAGCGTCCAAGCAGTGAGAGGAGGGTCCTGTTTCCCGGCTGTGTCTGCTTCAATGGGCCCATGGCCAGCTTCCAGAAGTGCAGCGCGACGGGTCGCCAGGACCTTGAGCCGTTCTGGCCTTCCCGTCAGCACCACGACTTCGACCGGGTGTGTTGCCGCGCGATGAACGCGCGGGCCCTCTAAAGCCGTACACCCCGGCCTTCGGCCAGCGCGGAACGCAGTACGTCCCCGGCGCGCCCGACCACGAATCGCGGCCGTCGCCCCGACCGACTGACTCCTCGCGCGAAAGAGCTGACGTCTCATGGCGACCACTCGTTCTCTCTCCCCCGCCTCCGCCCTCACCTCCTCCTCGCCCGGCCGGCACCGGCTGCGTGCCGTCAACCGGGACGAGGTCGTGGACATGGCGGACCTGCTGCCGCCGGGCGCCACCTGGCTGCCCGCCCCGCAGCACGCCCTGCCCACCCTGCCGGGCCAGCCGCCGATGATCGGCTACCTGGTGCTGGTCCCGGCGGACCAGCAGCCGCCCTTCCTGCCGGTCGCGGTGCCGGACCCGCAGGAACCGGCCGGGGAACCGGCCGCGGCCGGCGCCCGGCCGCTCGTCACCGTCGACACCGTGGAGCGCACCGCCCAGGTCGACGGGCGTGAACTCGACCTCACCTACCTGGAGTTCGAGCTGCTCGCCCATCTGGTGGCGCATCCGGGCCGGGTGCACACCCGCGACCAGCTCGTCACCACGGTCTGGGGCTACGGCCACGTCGGCGACGGCCGCACGGTCGACGTCCATGTCGCCCGGCTGCGCCGCAAGCTCGGCGCGGAGCACCGCCGGGCGATCCAGACGGTCCGCCGGGTGGGATACAAGTACACCCCGCCGACGGGCCGCTGACGGGCGCGCCCCGGACGGTATACGTACCTGTCGAGCGGCTCGGTGTACGACTCGACCCCGATGTCGAAGCGCGGGTGCTTGGGGTTCGGTCGGCAGGGGTTCGATCTGAGCTGCGGGCCGGTGGGGGCTGGTCGCGCCCACGCGGCGGAGCCGCATATCAGATACAGCCCCGCGCCCCTTCAGGGCGCTGCCCGAAGCCCCGTAAGGGGCGCGGGGAACTGCGCGACCAGCCACGACGGCGCTGCAGTCGGCAGACGGCACAGCGCGGCACTTCCGGCGGAGCATTCAGCGCGCCCGGGGTGTACCCAACACCACCCCCTGACATGGGGCTTCGGGCCAGTGACCCGCATCCGGGAGGTTCGGGAGACTGGTCGCATGACGACGAACACAGACAGCAGGGGCTTCCGTGCCAGGGCCCGGGAGACCCTGCTCGCCGCCGTGCGGGGGCTGGTGCTGGCGCTGGTGATCCTGCCGGTCTCGGTGCTCTGCTTCACGCTGGTCGCGGTCTCGGTGGCGCTGATCCCGATCGGGGTCGGGATCGTCACCACCCCGTGGATCCTCGGCGGCGTGCGGGACGTGGCGGACGTGCGGCGGCGGCTCGCGTACGAGTGGTGCGGGGTGCGGATCCGGTCGGCGTACCGGACGGTCCCGGCGGACGCCAACCCCTGGGCCAGGACCTTCGGGATGCTGGGCGACCCGCAGGTCCGGCGCGACGTGCTGTGGCTGTTCGTCGACATGACGGCCGGGTTCGTGACCGCGCTGCTGCCGGCGGTGCTCGTCTTCTACCCGTTCGAGGGGTTCGCGCTGGCGGCGGGGCTGTGGCGGACCATGACCGGCGGGCCCTACGGGAAGTACGGGCCGTACTGGTACGGCTTCGTGCCGGTCAGCGGGCAGGCCACCGCGTTCGGCGCCGCCGCGCTCGGCGCCGTCCTCCTCGTCGGCGCCTTCCGTTACGCCCCGGCCGCGCTGACCGCCCACTTCCGGCTCACCCGCACCGTCCTCGACCCCGGGAAGGGCGAACTCGTGGAGCGGGTAAGGGTGTTGACGGAGACCCGGAAGGACGCGGTGGACGCGTCGGCCGCCGAGCTGCGCCGGATCGAGCGGGACCTGCACGACGGGGCGCAGGCGCGGCTGGTGGCCATGGGGATGGATCTCGGGACGATCGAGATGCTGCTGGACAGGGATCCGGAGAAGGCCAGGCAGCTGCTCGCGCAGACCCGGCAGGCGTCCGTGGAGGCGCTGGGCGAGCTGCGGGACCTGGTCCGGGGCATCCATCCGCCGGTGCTGGCGGAGCGCGGGCTCGGGGACGCCGTACGGGCGCTGGCGCTGCGGTTGCCGGTGCCGACGGAGGTGACGGTGGAGCTGCCGGGGCGGGCGGACGCGCCGGTGGAGTCGGCGGCGTACTTCGCGGTGAGCGAGGTGCTGACCAACGCGGTCAAGCACTCCGGCGCCGACCGGATCTGGGTGGACCTGCACCACGTGCCGGAAGGCGGCGGCATGCTGCGGATCTCGGTCACCGACCACGGCAGGGGCGGCGCGGTGGTCGGCGCCGGGTCGGGGCTCGCCGGGGTGGAGCGGCGGCTGGGTACATTCGACGGCGTCCTGGCCGTCAGCAGCCCCGCGGGCGGTCCCACCATGGTCACCATGGAGATTCCGTGCGCGTTGTCCTAGCCGAAGACCTGTTCCTGCTGCGCGACGGACTGGTCCGGCTGCTGGAGGCCCATGGCTTCGAGATCGCGGCCGCGGTCGAGTCCGGGCCCGAACTCGCCCGTGCGCTGGCCGAGTCGGAGCCGGACGTGGCCGTGGTCGACGTGCGGCTGCCGCCCACGCACACCGACGAGGGGCTGCAGTGCGCGCTGGAGGCGCGGCACAAGCGGCCCGGACTGCCGGTGCTGGTGCTCTCCCAGCACGTGGAGCAGCTGTACGCGCGGGAGCTGCTGGCCGACGGCAGCGGCGGGGTGGGCTATCTGCTGAAGGACCGGGTGTTCGACGCGGAGCAGTTCGTGGACGCCGTACGGCGGGTCGCGGCGGGCGGTACGGCCATGGACCCGCAGGTGATCCAGCAGCTGCTGTCCCGGCGGGCCGACGACCGGCCGCTGGGGGGCTTGACACCGCGGGAGCTGGAGGTCCTGGAGCTGATGGCGCAGGGCCGGTCAAACGCGGCGATCGCCGGGCAGCTCGTCGTCACGGAACGGGCCATCGCCAAGCACACCTCCAACATCTTCACCAAACTGGGACTTGAGGTGTCGGACGATGACAACCGGCGCGTCCTGGCAGTGCTCGCGTACCTTGACCGCGACCGCTAATTTTCCAGAAACTCCGCTGCTCAAACGGCAGTTGTGCCCCAAGTGCGTAACAAATCTCTGATGAATTTGTGAGACGCCTGAACACCTCTGAGACGGGGTGCGTATGAAAGGGCGCCGCTTCACTCCTGTCGGGCGCCTCGATGCCGCCCCGCAAGGAAGGTCTGAGGAGTTCCATGGGACGCAACATACGCAAACGCCGTTCGCCGCTGACCGTCAAGGTCATAGCCGCATCGGCGGCCGTAGCACTCGGCGGGGGCGGGCTGCTCTATGCGCAGATGAACGCTTCGGCTCACGAGTCGAACAACTCGGCGCAGAACTACACGAAGGCCGCCTCCGCGACGGTGGCGACCATCTCCTGCCCGGACGTCGGCCAGAAGCTGACGAACGTGCCCGCCAAGGCGAAGATGGGGGTGGCGGCGGAGCTGGCGAACCTCGACAAGCAGATCACCGAGGCCTACTCCCGGCTCGCCTCCACCCGTCAGGCGCAGGCCAACGACGCCAACTTCGTGCAGAACGCGATCACCGGCCCCCTGAAGGAGAAGCGGGCGGCCACGATCGACCGGATCCGTATCGACATCACCCGGGTCGGCGGCCAGTTCGACAGCTCGCTGGCCCAGCTCGCCGCCTGCACCACGCAGGCCGCCAACCAGACCACCGCCGGCCAGGGCAACAACAACGGTGGTCAGAACAACAACGGCGGCCAGAACAACAACAACGGTGGCCAGAACAACAACGGCCAGGCCAGCGCCAGTGCCGCCCCGAGTGCCAGCGCCAGCACCCCGGTGGACGTCGGCGCCGGCGGACAGGCCGGCAACGGCCCGTCCGCGGCCGACTTCGTGGACATCACCAAGGTCGCGAACAACGTCCAGGGCAAGCCGGCGAAGACGGGCCAGGCCTCGACCGGTACCTTCACCACCCGTTGTGGCACGAACCAGAACAAGAACCACAACACCGACAACGTCATCGTGGCGCCCGGCGTGACCAACGGCGCGCACCACGAGCACGACTACGTCGGCAACCAGAAGGTCAACGCGTTCTCGACGAACGACTCGCTGCTGGCCGCCCCCTCCAGCTGCCAGAACCAGAGTGACCTCTCGTCGTACTACTGGCCGGTCGTGCGTGAGCAGGACGGCTCGCAGGAGTTCGACGCGAACGCGGACGGCGGTGGCAAGGAAGGCAACGTCGGCAAGATCATCACGCCGGTCCAGGCGCAGATCAAGTACGTCGGCAGCCCGGCCAGCAAGGTCGTCGCGATGCCCCAGTTCCTGCGCATCATCACCGGTGACGCCAAGACCACGACCAACGGTCTGGCCAACGCCAACGCGCACTGGAGCTGCACCGGCTTCGAGAACAAGGTCCAGCTGACCGAGCAGTACCCGATCTGCCCGAAGGGCAGCCAGGTGGTGCGGACGTTCGCCTTCCAGAGCTGCTGGGACGGCGTGAACATCGACAGCGCCAACCACCGTACGCACGTGGCCTTCGCCGACCCGGCGAGCGGTGTCTGCCCGAACGGCTTCAAGGCGATCCCGCAGCTGACGATGCGTCTGGTGTACAACCTGGCCCAGCCGAGCATCGTGAACGGCCAGGTCAAGAACGCCTACGCCGTGGACGGCTTCCCGGAGCAGCTGCACAAGGCCGCCACCGACCACGACGACTTCATCAGCGTCACCAAGAACAACCTGGCGGCGACGATCGCCAACTGCGTCAACACCGGCCGCAAGTGCCAGTAGCAGCAGGAGCAGTAGCCAGCCGGTGACCCGGTAACACGGGGCGGGCGGTGGGAATCTCCCACCGCCCGCTTTCGTATGTGCCGTGAACCTCAAGTGGTGCGTCAGCTGGTGTGCTTGCTGTGGTCGGTGCCGATCTCCTCCTCGCCGCCCAGCGTGGTCTGCAGCGACTTGACCAGCTTGTCGGTGCCGACGGCGACCCACTTGCGGCCGACGAGGTAGAAACCGCCGTAGTCCTTGGCGTCGTTGATCCACTCGCGCTGGCCGCGGTCGGTGGCGAAGGTGGCGAAGACGAACTTGCCGGCGGGGACCTTGCAGATCGCCTGGCGGACCTCGTCGGAGTCGATCTGCATGTCGGGGGTGCACTTCACCTTGGCGGCGAGGCTCTCCAGGCTGCCGGTCGCGGTGACCGGGATCTTCGCTTCCGCCTTGCCGTCTCCGGATCCACAGCCCGCCAGCGCCAGGGCGGCCACGGCGCCCGCCGCGGCGAGCATCGGTCGGGTCAACCTCATCTGTTCCTCCGGTCGCGTTGCCGGCCCCCGGTGCCTTCAGGGGCCCGTCCCCTTCGATACGGCTGCGGGCCGCGAAGCACTCACATCGGCTCACATCGTGCGGACACCGCAGTGTCACCCGTGTGGCGGTGACCAACCAACGGGTCGCTCGTTCTTCAGGACGTGCAGTCACAGGATGTAGCCCAGCGTCACGCAGCCGCCTCCGCCGGAGCCCCGCATCCGGCCGTCGATGTCGAGCAGGCCGAGGCCGCGCTCGTCGAGCACTACCCCCGGCTGGTCCGGCTCGCCTACCTGGTCCTGCCGCCGGGGCTCGCGCGCGGCCGCCGCGTCCTGACCGCGCACTCCCTGGTCCAGCGGGCCCTGCCCCGGGGCCGCAGGCAGGTCCCGGTGATCCCGGCCCAGGCGAACGGGCGGCAGACCGACCCCGGGTACTCGCTGGTCCGGCTCGCGGTGGTGCGTACGGCACTGGAGGCGGGCCGGCCGCTCCGGCTCACCGCGTGGCCCACCCGCGCCCAGCTGCCGCCGCTGCTCCCCCAGGTGTGGGGCCTCAGGCTCTTCCCGCGTTCCGGGGGCGCCGACGAACTCGCCCTGGACCAGCGGCTCGCCGGCCTCTCCGGCCCGGCCCGCGCCGCCTACGCGCTGCGCGGTCTCGAACAGCTCCCCGACGGCGACGTCCGCAGGATCCTGCGGGCGGTCGGCGTCGAGCACCCCGAGGGTGCGCTCGCCGAGGCCAACGGCGTCCCGGCCGAGTACCCGCTGCTCGACTCCCCCGAGTTCGACCCCTGTTCCCTGCAGGCCCGGCCCACCGACCTGATGCGCCGCCGCCAGCACACCAAGGCCGCGCTCGCCGCCGCGGCCGCCCTCGCGGTGTGCGGGGCGCTGGTCGCGCTGCCGGGCGGCGGCTGGGGCGCCGACGGCGCGGCCGCCCCCGTGTACGCGCAGAACCCGGCCGCCCAGGCCGCCCTGGACCCGGCCCGGCTGACCGAGGTCGCGGCCACCGCCTGGCAGACCGCCGCGCGCACCGACTTCTCGGTCTGGCCGGCCCGCGGCACCCTCACCGGCGACACCGCGCTGCTGCGCCGCGCCCTCGCCGTCTGGGCCCGCCCCGGCGACACCGTCCGCGTCTCGGCGACCCCCGGCACCCAGACCGGCGGCCCGGCAGGGCCGCCGCAGCTGCTGTACGCGGGCGTGGTCGACAGCGCCCGGGTGGTGGTCTTCTACGACGGTCTGCGCATCGCCCGCTACGCCGAACCGAAGGACGGCACGGAGGGCGCCGCCCTGGACTTCGCCCGGGTCGACGGCGCGACCGGCGCGGAGGCGAGCGCCCTGGTCCTCGGCCGCGCCGACGGCAACGTCCGCTATCTGACCGCCCCCTGGGTGACCAAGGCGGCCGAGCGGGACCTGATGAAGCCGACCGCGGGGGCGATGGACCTCGCGCTGGCCGACGGGGTGACCGGGCCGCTGGCCAGCTCCGCGCTGCAGCAGGGGGCGTGCACGTCGTGGAACGTGCTCCAGCTGACCGATGCGCAGGGGGTGCACCTCGCGACCGACCTGGGCGAACTGGTGCCGGCCCGGCTCACCGCCGGGCGGCCCGGGGACACCGGCGAGGCCTCGGGCTCGGCGGCGCTGCGCGACTGGGCGCCGTTCGCCTGCTCGCTGGCCGCGGAGCGGTCGGCCGGGGTGCGCAGCGTCAACGCGTGGGCGTTCGCCGAGCAGCAGCTGCCGGAGGCCGCCGGCACCGGGTCGTGGGTGTGTACGCGTGCCGAGACCTGGCGGGGCGGCGGGGCCGTGTCGCTGGCGCAGTTCCGGACGCCGGGCAGCCAGTACGGGGCGGTCGCGGCCAAGGGCGCCGATGTGACGGCCTGCGGCCCGCGCGACCCGCATGTGCTGGCCGGGGTGTTGTGGAAGTCCGGGGGCGGCCAGTGGTACCTGCTGGCCGCGGGCAGCCGCGACACCGCGTCGATCCGGGCGACCGGCGGGGTCACGGCGTCGGCGCCGGGGACGCAGCTGGTGGCCAGGGCGAAGCAGGGGGCGCAGGCCGAACTGGAAGGGACGCTGGAGGACGGCGGCGAGATCAGCGGTCTGCGGTGAGCACGGCACCGCGCTCTTGCTGACGCTCACGTAAACAAGGTCCGCCGGGGGTCTTCTCAGGTCACCTACCCGTCAGTACATTGACGCCATGTCCAACAAGCAGCCGCAGCCGGTGCAGTCCGAGCACATCGCGCTCAAGGCCCGCAACGTGTCCTTCGCCTGGGAGGACACTCCCCTGCACTGGGTGCCCGGCGATCCCTTCGCCACGCACACCATCAACGTGCTGCACATGCTGCTGCCCGCCGGCGAGCGGTGGTTCGTGCACGTCTACAAGCAGGTGCTGCCCCTCATCCGCGACGAGCGGCTGCGCGAGGACGTCATCGGGTTCATCGGGCAGGAGGCGATGCACTCCCAGGCCCATGACGAGGTGCTGCCCCACCTCAGGGAACAGGGGCTCGACCCGACGCCGTACACCGCACAGGTCGACTGGTTCTTCGAGAAGCTGCTCGGCGACCGGACCCTGCCGCCCGGGAGGGCCAGGCGCTGGTGGCTCCTGGAACGGGTCGCGCTGATCGCGGCCATCGAGCACTACACCGCCTTCCTCGGCGACTGGGTGCTCAACGCCGAGGAGCTGGACCGGCGCGGCGCCGACCCGATGATGCTGGACCTGCTGCGCTGGCACGGCGCCGAGGAGGTCGAGCACCGGTCGGTCGCCTTCGACCTGTTCCTGCACCTCGACGGCGGCTACCGGCGCCGGGTGCGGACCTGGGCGACGGCGTTCACGGCGATCGTGTTCCTGTGGCAGCGCGGCGCCCGTTTCTTCATGGCGAACGACCCGACGCTCGTCGAGGGCCGGGCCCGGCTCCGGGACTTCTATCTCGCCGGCCGGCGCGGCACGCTCCCCGCCACCGGCGACATGCTGAGGTCGATCCCGACGTACCTGAGCCGCACCTACCACCCCTCCCAGGAGGGCTCCACCGAGCAGGCCGTCGCCTACCTGGCCTCCTCCCCCGCCGCACTGGCCGCCGAGCAGGAGGGCAAGTGATGACGCCGAGACTGCGGACCGTCGTCGCGGTCGCGGGCGCCGCACTGCTCGTGCAGCGGGCCCTGCGCCGCCGTATCGAGGCCTCCCCGCTGTGGCCGATGCCGGCGCTGGATCCGCCGACCTCCGGGCGGCCGCGCTCCCGGGCCCTGCGGCTCCTGGTCGCCTCGCGCCGGACGGTCGCCGAAGGGGTCGTCCAACTGCGCCTGGAGGGTGAGCGGTTGCCCGGCTGGGAACCGGGGGCCCATCTCGATGTGGTGCTGCCGTCCGGACTGGTCCGGCAGTACTCGCTCTGCGGGGATCCGGCCGACACCTCCTCGTACACGATCGCCGCCCGGCTGGTCGCGGACGGGCGGGGCGGTTCGCGGGAGGTCCACGAGCAGATCGTGGCGGGCATGGAGCTGGAGGTACGCGGGCCGCGCAACCGTTTCCCGCTCGTCGGGGCCCGGTCCTACGTGTTCGTGGCCGGGGGCATCGGGATCACGCCGATCCTGTCGATGGTGCGGGCCGTGCCGGACGGGGTGGCGTGGCGGCTGCTGTACTGCGGGCGAACCCGCGGGTCCATGCCGTTCCTGGCGGAGTTCGCCGGGGACGACCGGGTCACGGTCGTCGCGGAGGACGAGGACGGGCGCCCCGACCTCGACGCGCTGGCCGTCCCGGAGGGCGCGGCGGTGTACTGCTGCGGTCCGGAGGGGCTGATGGCGGCGGTGGAGGAGCGCTTCCCGGAGGTGCGGCTCGAACGTTTCGCGCCGCGCACCGACGCCGACGGCAACCACGCCTTCGAACTCGAACTCCGGCGCAGCGGACGGACGTTGACGGTCCCGGCCGACTCGACGGTGCTGGCCGCGGTACGGGCGGAGCTGCCCGACACGCCGTACTCCTGTGCGCAGGGGTTCTGCGGGACCTGTCAACAGCGGGTGCTGGAAGGGGAAGTGGAACACCGGGACGAGCTGCTCACCGACACGGAGCGTGCCGACTCGATGCTCATCTGTGTATCACGGGCGCGAAGTGGGAGACTTGTGCTGGATCTGTGAACGCCCGTGAAGGGTCGGGTCCGTGGGAGGCCGGATCCGATCGGTAAGGTGTTCGCATGACAACCGGGGTACGTCGCAGGATGGGAGTCGAGGAGCGGCGGCAGCAGTTGATCGGCGTCGCCCTCGAACTGTTCAGCCGTCGCTCACCCGACGAGGTCTCCATCGACGAGATAGCCTCGGCCGCAGGCATCTCGCGGCCGCTCGTCTACCACTACTTCCCCGGCAAACTCAGCCTGTACGAGGCCGCGTTGAAGCGTGCCTCGGAGGATCTCGCGGCCCGCTTCACCGAGCCGCACGAGGGCCCGCTCGGGGCCAGGCTGCTGCGCGTCATGCGCCGCTTCTTCGACTTCGTCGACGAACACGGGCCCGGCTTCGCCGCGTTGATGCGCGGCGGCCCGGCGGTCGGCTCCTCGGCGACCAACGCGCTCATCGACTCCGTGCGCCAGGTCGCCTACGAGCAGATCCTCTCCCACCTCGACATCACCGAGGCACCGCCCCGCCTCGAACTGGTCATCCGCTCCTGGATCTCGCTCGCCGAGTCGACGGCACTGATCTGGCTGGACGGACGGCGCATTCCGCGCGCCGAGCTGGAGGTGCAGCTCGTGCACGACTTCGCGGCGTTGACGGCGGTGAGTGCGGCGTACGACGAGGAGATGACGGCGCTCGTGAAGCGGATGGTCCAGGACGAGCCGACCGACGGCCCGTTCGCTGACCTCGCCGCGCGGCTCATCGCCCTGGCGGGCTGACCCCGTAGGGGGGCGCCGGGTGCCGTCGGACGGCTGCGGCGCCGCGGGGGCTGGTCGCGCAGTCCCCGCGCCCCTTACGGGGCGCTGCCGAACCGTGCCCCAAAGGGGCGCGGGGAAC
>NZ_JBHXMA010000076.1:0-28927 GCF_042721035.1 Streptomyces sp. NPDC058464 | reverse complement strand
CTGCGAACTGGGCCTGCCGTGACGCTCGTTGTCGGGGATGTGGTCGACACCGAACGGCTCGACCTTCGTGACCGCGCTGCCGTACACCGGCGCCGAAGCGTCGTGGGTCATGGCGTGCTCCTGGGGACGGGTGGAAGGAGGGTGCTGTAGTGGGTGGTGGGGAAGGCGACCGCGGGGTTGTCACCCCGACGCGGAATCCATCGATTCGACGTCGGACACCCCTGTCGTCGCACTCCAGTGGGCCGAAGCCGTGGGGATGGATGACCCGGTCGGCGAGGGCGACGTGGCCGTTCTGCGTCGGACCGGTCACCGATCCTCACGTCCCACCGGGTGCACGACCTGCGGATCAGAGGTGTGGGGAGGGAGCTCGGGGCCCGGGCCGGGGAGCGAGCAGGATGACCCTGCCCGGACGGTGCAGTCCCCGGGGCCGGCCGCGTCGGGGGTGCGCGGTCGGCAGGCTCTCCCGGGTGACTGCTCCGCCGGACAGCGCTGACCTATTGGAACGCGGGGACGACCTCCTTGATGAAGAGCTCCAGCGACCTGCGCTTCTCCTCGTGCGGCAGGCCGGTGTCGATCCAGAAGCTGTACTCGTCGACGCCGAGTTCCTGGTAGGTGCGCAGCCGCTCGATGACCTCGGCCGGGGTTCCGATCATCGCCGTCTTGTGCAAGGACTCCGGTTCGAACTCGGGGCGGCCCGCGAACTTCGACTCCGGGCTGGGGTCGAGGAACCCGTTCCGCGGGGTGGTCTGGTTGCCGAACCAGGCGTCGAAGGTCCGATAGAACCGGCCGATCGCCTCCGCTGCAGGCCGCCACCCGTCGGGCTCGCCGGGCGAGTGGACATGGGTGTGCCGCAGCACCATCAGCTCAGGACGTGCCATCTCGGGGTGGTTGGCCACCGCCGTGTCGAACTTCCGCTTCAGGTCGACGACTTCCTCGTCCCCCTTCATCAGCGGGGTGACCATGACGTTGCAGCCCTGGGCGACGGCGAAGTCGTGGGAGTCGGGGTCGCGGGCCGCGATCCACATGGGCGGGGTGGGCTGCTGCACCGGCTTGGGCACACTGGTCGACGTCGGGAACTGCCATATCTCGCCGTCGTGGGCGTAGTCACCCTGCCACAGAGCCCGGACGGCGGGCACGAGCTCGCGCAGGTGCTTGCCGCCGTCGCGGGCCGACAGCCCGCCCGCCAGCCGGTCGAACTCGAACTGGTAGGCGCCCCGGGCGAGCCCCACCTCCATCCGGCCGTCACTGATCACGTCGAGCAACGCGCATTCGCCGGCGGCCCGGATCGGGTTCCAGAACGGGGCGATGATGGTTCCCGCGCCGAGTCGTATCGTCGAGGTCTTCGCGGCCAGGTAGGCGAGGAGTGGCATCGGACTGGGGGAGATGGTGTACTCCATCGAGTGGTGCTCGCCGATCCACACGGTGCCGAACCCGCCGGCCTCGGCCATGAGGGCCAGCTCGCTGAGATTCTCGAAGAGTTGGCGGTGGCCGACCTCCTCGTCCCAGCGCTCCATGTGCACGAACAACGAAAACCTCATGACTGCTCCTCGTCCGCCGCGGTGACCGGGTTCCGGGTGCTGTCCCGGTCGTCGCGCTCATCGGTGGCCGTGCCGGACTGTCCCGTGCCGGCGGCGTCCATCTCGGTCAGGGTGACGTCGCCGGTGGCCCAGTGCGACCTGGGAACCTCGTGAACGACGACACGGATGTATTCGGGCCGGGTGTTCGTGGTGCGCAGGACCGCGGCGTGCACTTCGTGCAGCAGGTCCCGGATCTGGGCCGGGGTGCGCCCCTCGGCCAGGGTGATGACGACCTGTGGCATGTCAGCTCCGCATGGTGAACGGATCAGCCACGGGCTCGTCGCTCGTGTTGATCCAGACGCTCTTGAGCCGGGTGTACTCCTTGATGGACTCGGTGCCGTGCTCGATACCGACGCCGCTGGTCTTGAAGCCCTGCCGGGGGGACATGGGGGACATGGCCCGGTAGGTGTTGACCCAGACGGTGCCCGCGTCCAGGCGCGCCGCCATCCGGTGCGCACGGGCGAGGTTCGTCGTCCAGACGCCGGCCGCGAGTCCGTATTCGGTGTCGTTGGCCAGACGTACGACCTCGTCCTCGGTGTCGAACGGCATGACGGCCAGGACGGGACCGAAGATCTCCTCACGTACGACGCGCATGCTGTTGTCGACGTCCACGAGGATGGTGGGTTCGTAGAAGTAGCCTCCGAGCCCGCCGTCGGTGGCGTGCCCGCCGGTCAGCACCCGGGCGCCTTCGTCACGCCCGAGATCGACGTATCCGGCCACCTTGTCGCGCTGGTCGGCGAAGGCCAGCGGGCCGAGTTCCGTCTGCTCGTCCATGGGGTCGCCGATGCGGATGGTCTTTGCGCGTTCGGCGACTCGCTCCAGCAGTTCGTCGTAGACCGACCGGTGGGCGAAGACACGGCTGCCGGCGATGCAGGTCTGTCCCGCGGCGGCGAAGATGCCGGCGACGACGCCCATCGCCGCGTTCGGGATGTTCGCGTCCTCGAACACGATGTTGGGGGATTTGCCGCCGAGTTCGAGCGTGGAACCGATGAACCGGCTCGCGGTGGCCGCCGCGATTCGGGCCCCGGTGGCGGTGCTGCCGGTGAAGGAGATCTTCGCGAGGTCGCGGTGGTCGACCAGTGCCTGTCCCGCTTCGGCCCCGAATCCGGTGACGACGTTCACCGCGCCTGGCGGGAGCCCCGCCTCCAGTGCCAGTTCGGCGAGCTTGAGGACGGACGCCGAGGTGTGTTCGGAGGGCTTGATCACGACGGTGTTGCCCGCGCAGAGAGCGGGCGCCAGCTTGCTGCTGGTCAGTGTCAGCGGGGAGTTCCAGGGCGTGATCGCTCCGACGACTCCCAGTGGTTCCCGGGCCGTGTAGTTCAGTACCTGACGGTCGGAGGTGGGGATGAAATCGCCGTGGATCTTGTCGGCGAGGCCGGCGTAGTAGTGGTAGTACTCCGGCAGGGTGGCCAGCTGCCCTCGCATCTCGCGCAGCAGCTTGCCGTTGTCCCGCGTCTCCATACGGGCGAGGTCCTCGGCGTTCTCGGCGATCAGGTCACCGAGGCGGCGCAGCAGGTGGCCCCGCCGCGTCTGGCTGAGGTCGCGCCAGCGCGGGTCCTCGAAGGCCCGGGTCGCGGCGGCGACAGCCCGTTCGATGTCGGCGGTTCCGCCGCGTGCCGCCTGGTAGAGGACTTCACGGGTGGCCGGGTTGGTGCTCTCGAAGTACTCGCCCGACTCGGGCTCCACCGGTGTCCCGCCGATGAAGTGCTGCAACGTGGTGAGGTCAGACATGTGCGCACTCTCCGAGGAAGGTGGTGAGGGTGTCGACGAGCGCCCGAGGACGCTCGACAGGCAGCATGTGACGTGCCCGGGGGACGACCACCGCACGGCAGTCCGGTAGCGCCGCGGCGAGCCGGTGGGTCATCTCGGGGGTGGAACCGGGATCGTTCTCCCCTGTCACGGCCAGTGCGCGTACGGTGATGGAGTCCAGGTCCGGCCCGATTTCGGCGTCCGCCGTGGCGAACACGCGATAGCAGCTGAGGAATGAACCGACGTCATTGGCGAGCAGCGTGGCCTCGGTACGCGCCACCCAGCCGGGGTCGACGTCCGAGCCGGCGTACCACCGCGCCAGGGACGCGGCCGTGCTCGCCGTGAAGTCGGCCTCCGCGACGCGGAGCCGGTCGAGGACCGAGGCCCGTTCCCCGGCCGTGCGCCGGCACACGGAACCGACCGAGGTCAGCGTGGCCACCAGCTCGGGGCGGTGCAGCGCCACGTACTGGGCGACCAGCGCGCCAAGGGAGAATCCGACGAGGTGCGAGCCGTCCGGGATCTCGTCGACCACCCCGTCGGCCAGGTCTGCGAGCGTGACGTCCTCGCGCACCGGCGGGCGGGTGCCGTGGCCCGGCAGGTCGGGGGTGATCACGGTGAAGCGGTCGGCCAGGAGCGCCGCGACGGGCTCCCACATGGTGTGGTCGAGCCCTACGCCGTGCAGCAGAACCACGGTCGGCTTGCTCATGGAGCACCTACTGTTCGGTCGTGAGCGGCGCCAGGCGCTGCTGGGGCCGCCCCTGGGCGGCGGCGGCGAGCGCGATGACGATCTCGTCCGGGTGTGGGGCGTCGCTGATCCGGACCTCGAAGCTCTGGTGGTGCGAACGGATCGTGGCATCGGTGATGTGCTTCAGCGGGATGTCGAAGACCACGCCGGCGGGTCCGCGCTTCTCGACCGCGGGCAACAGGGTGGTGGCATCGGCCGCCTTGCGGAAGTGGTCGCCGAACTTCAGCGTGTGGATCAGCGCCGAGCCATGTTCGATCTCGCCGTCCAGGCCGACGATGGCGGCCTTGCCGTACGCCTCGGCGGGGGCTCCGAGGGCGTCGAGCACCGCTGGGGCCAGCAGCGCGCCGAGGTCGGAGGCGTTCGCCTCGATGCCGGGGCCGAGGTCCTCGACGAAGCCCTGACCGGCCCAGGGATTCTCGATCACCGCGGCGACGACGGCGACGCGGGCGGGCCGGTCGAGCTTCCGGCCGCCCTCGGCGCGGATCTCCTCGACGACGGTCACGATCTTGCGGATGCTCATGAGGGAACGACCTCCAGGGTCTCGGCGGTGACGGTCGGGTCGGTCATGCGGTCCCCGATGCGGGGATGCGGGCGCGGCCCGGTCGACGCGGCCGCGATGACGACGATCTCGTCCGCGCGCGGTGCGTCGGATACGCGGGCGCTGATGGTCTGGTAGTGACTGCGCGTCGCGGCGTGGGTCTTGTGCCAGAGGGGGACTACCAGTGTCTCTCCGGCCTCGGCACGTGTGTCGGCGAAGCAGATGATGGACTCGCCTTGAAGGAACTCCCTCACCAGGTTGCCGAAGTACGGCGTGTGGATGAGTGCTCCGGCATGCTCGATCTCACCCGCCGTACCGACGATGGCGGCCTTGCCGAAGGTCTCGATCTCGTCCACACCGCCCAGGGAGGCGATAAGGCGGTCGGTGAGCAGCTTCGCCAGCTCCGGTGCGATACGGGCCTGTTCCGTGGACAGATCGGACGCGGGGCCGGAACCCACCCAAGGATTCCGTATGACCGCGGCGACGCTGGCTCGCCGCGCGGGCTGCGCGAGTGCCTCGCCCGCCTCGGTGACGATGACATCACGGTAGACCACGATCTTGCGGAGCCCGATGCTCTCGTCGGGTCGTTCCAAGCGCTCTTGCATGGCACAGGACGATAGGCATGCGTCCGCAAACCGGTCAAGGGGTCCGGCCCGAGCGGTCTTCGGATACCTCCGAGGTCTCCGGCGGGGGACTGGTAAGTGTCATCTGAGCTGTTTGTTTAGCTGGATCTAGGTCTGGAGGGGCGATTCGGCGCTGCCGGGCCCTTGACGCTCCCGCAGTGGCATGCCTTACTGCTTCTTGTATGGCAGTGCGGTCCGGGTATCGGCCTTGCGGGCGCAAGGATGTTCTTGTCCGTTCACCTTCGAATGGCACGGCCGAGGGCCTCGCCGGAGCGTGTGGGTACTCCGCGTCCCGGCCGGCGACCGGCCGCACTCCAGAGGGCCGCCACTGTGAAAGAGGAGACGAGATGACGGACACCGACGCCCGTCGAGAACTCATCGAGAAGGTATGGGCCAAGGCCTGGGGAGACGGCGACGTCGACGCGTTCGACGCCTTGCTGAGTCCGGTCTACCTACGCCACGGGACAGAGGCGCACCCGCAGAACCTGGACGCCTTCAAAGCGGCGGTCCTTTCCACGCGGGCGGCGTTCCCGGACCTGACCACGGTCATCGACGACATCGTGGTCGAAGGTGACATGGCCGCCATCCGCTGGCACAGCAGCGGAACCCATGTGAACGCTTTCCTCGGTGTCCCGTCCACGAGGCGACACGTCGAAGTCAGCGGTGCCACCTTCGCCCGCTTCGAGGGGGACCGGGTTGTCGAGGAGTACGTGACGTGGGATCCGAGGGCGCTGCTCTCGGCCCTGGGCATCATCAGCGTCGGACAGGACTGATGATCGAAATGACAAGGAGCACCCTCATGGCCGCGCTCGCCCCGACGCCGGACATCGACGTGATGAAGCAGGTCAACCGGCGGTTCGTCACCGGCGTCACGGTCGTGACCGCGATGGACGGGGAGACCCCCCGGGGCCTTGCCGTCAATGCGTTCTCGAGCATCTCGCTCGATCCCCCCACGGTGATGGTGTGCGTGCAGCACACCTCGTCCACCCACGACTGCCTCTTCCGGGCGGACCATCTGGCGATCAACATCCTCTCCACCGACCAGCTCGACGTGGTCGGGACCTTCGCGAGCAAGGCCGCCGACAAGTTCAAGGACCTCGACTGGGAGAGCGGACCGTTCGGCAGTCCGCTGATCTCCCACAGCAGCGCGCAGATGGAGGTCCGGATCCGCGAGCGGCTCCAGGCCAGTACTCACACCATTTTCATCTGCCGAGTGGTGCACGCCGCGGTCACGGATCGTCACCCCATGGTCTACAGCGCGGGCGGCTTCTTCGATGGCGGTGCGCTCACGCCCATGGGGTGATCCGGCGGGCGGTACGGGACCCGGAGGAGTACTCGGTGGATCGCACGGAGAGCGAACCGACTCGCTCGAGCGGAACCTGCGCGCGGCCGATGCGGCGGTGGAACGGGACGACCGGGAGCGGTACGCGGCGCTGGTCCAGGAGTTCCACGTCCTGATCATCACCGGTGTCGACAACAGCAAGTTGCACCCACTACCAGATGCTGATGAATCAGCTGGCGTACTCCCGGCTGGTGAACGCATCGCTGAGCCGGCCGGGCCGCGCCACCCGGTCCGACCGCGAGCATCAGTGGTCCTGGAGCTGATCCTGGCAAAGGACGGCGACAGCGCCGAGCAGGTGACGCGTGAGCATGTCAGGGCCAGCCGGCGCGCGCTCCTCGCCGGCCTGCCCATCGGCGGCCGGAGCGAGAGCCTCGGCTTGGCGGGTTCCTGATCGCGTCCCGCCTTCGTGTGCCGGCCGGACGAGCCGTAGGCATCGTGAAGAGACCGATGCGCATCCCGTCGGCGCTCTCCGGCGAGTGCACAGCCTGAGCCGTCCCGCCGCCGTCAGTACGTTCGCGCGAGCCGGGGTTGTCGAGACCGCACGGTGGATGCGCGAGGTGCTCACATGCCCGGCGCGGGGAGTCGTAGTCGCGCTGTTGCCGACCGGCATCTGTCTCTCCCGCCCGGACCGGTACCTCGCCCGCAGCTGGAACATCCGATCGCGAACTCTTCGGCCCGGCAGCCCGACTACCGGTCAACGAGATTGTTGACATTAGCGTTGACGATGGTTGAAGTCTGAAGTTAGTGTCCTTCTTGTTGAGATACTAGTTCTGCCTGACAGGACATAGATCCTGTCGGGTGCCAAGGAGTTGATGGTTATGACCGAGGCGTCCACCGCGCAGGCGCATCTTCCCGACGGTGTGCAGAGCGTGATCAATGGCGCGCTCACGAAGGGCCTTCCGATCACGGTGGCGCACCCCGACCCGACGGGGGCGCCCGTCATGTCGTTCCGCGGCAGTGTCCAGGTGTACGGGCCGACACGGCTGAGTATCTGGGCGCGCAACGCGGAGGGCGGGCTCGCCGCCGCGGCGGCGGCAACCGCCCCGGTGGCGCTGCTCTACCGTGACGCGGCGGCCAAGACGACGCTGAACATCCGCGGCCGTGCGCGTCTCGCCTCCGACGACACCGAGCGCGACCAGGTCTTCGAGGTGACGCCCGCAGCCGAGCAGACGAAGGACCCGGACCGCAAGGGTGCGGCGATCGTGGTCGACGTCGAGCGGGTGCAGGGCATGCTCGAAGGGGCCCCGGTCAAGGTCGTCGTCCCGGGCGCCTGAGCAGTTCCTCCGATCGGCCCCCGTCGGCGGGTCCGATCACGGTGACGGGGCCGCCCGCGCGCCGGCCCCGTCGCGACCCGTCACACCCGCCCCGCACAGGAGATCCCGTGAGCCCGGTCGTCCACGACGGAGACGCCTCCGCCACCTCCGTCGCCTTCTATTTCGATCCGAGTTGTCCGTACACCTGGATCACGTCGCGCTGGATGCTCGAGGTCGAGCAGCACCGTGACCTGGAGCTGCGGTTCCACCTGATGAGCCTCTCCGTCCTCAACGAGGACCGTGCCGACCTGACCGAGGAACTGGTGGAGCGCTACCGCCTCCGCTGGCGGCCGGTGCGTGTCGCGGCCGCCTTGGTCCAGGAACGAGGGGAGGAGGTCCTGCGGGACTTCTACACCGCCTTCGGGACCCGTTTCCACGAATGCGGTGACAAGGACATCGACCGGGTCCTCAAGGAAACCCTGGCCCACCTGTCCGCGCCCGAGACGCTGCTGGCGGCGGCGGACTCCACGGCCTACGACGACATCGTGCGCCGGAGCCATCGGGAGGCGGTCGAACCCGTAGGGCCGGGGGTCGGTACACCGATCGTCCACATGGACGGGACGGCGTTCTTCGGGCCGGTCATGACGGCGATCCCGAGGGGTGAGGAAGCCGCACGGGTCTTCGACGGCGCGCGACTGCTGCTCGGCTTCCCGTACCTGTCCGAACTCAAGCGCAAGCGCGTCGGTACACCGACCTTCGACTAGGGCGAGGAGGAAACACATGCCCATCCAACGTCTCAACCACGCCGTCGTCTATGTCTCGGACGTCGTGCGCAGTGTCGCCTTCTACCGCGACGTGCTGGGGTTCCGGGTGAAGGCGGAGAAACCCGGCAGAGTGTTCATGCAGGCGCCGGGGTCGAACAACGACCACGACATCGGGCTGTTCGGGATAGGGCCGGCCGCTCTCCCGTCGGACGCCGGCTGGCGCACGGTCGGCCTGTACCACCTCGCCTGGGAGGTGGACACGCTCGCCGAACTGTCCCGTGTCCGCGAGAAGTTGATGGAGGCCGGTGCTCTGGTGGGAGCGACCGACCATGTGAGCACGAAGTCGCTGTACGCGCAGGATCCGGACGGCCTGGACTTCGAGGTCTGCTGGCTGCTCCCCGAGCGTCTGCTGACCCCCGAGGTGCTGGCCGAGGCGACCACCGCACGGCGCTCCCTCGACCTCGAGTCCGAGATCAACCGCTACGGAGCCGAGACGCTCGGTGGTGTCGGTGTCTCGTTCCCCGCGTAGCCGGGGCGGTGGTAGCCGATGACGGCGGAAGACATCCTGGAGGGGGGAGCGCGAGGCAAGGCGACCGCGGTCGCCTACCTGCGCGACGCCGTGCTGAGCGGCGAGTTGATCCCGGGCCAGCGTCTGGTCGAGTCCGACTTCGTCGAGCTGATCGGGGTCACGCGGGGCAGCCTGCGGGCGGCGATCGACGAACTCGTCTCCGAGGAACTGCTGGAGCGCACTCCCCACCGGGGTGCCAGGGTCCGCTCGGTGTCGCTGGCGCAGGCGGTGGAGATCCTGGAGTGCCGCAAGGTGCTCGAAGGGCTGATCGCCGCCAAGGCCGCCGAGCGTATCGGGCCGGACGGCGTCGAGCGGCTCACCGGGCTCGCCGAGCGTTTCGACGGTGATCCGCGGGACCGGGACGCGCGGCAGAACTCCCTTCTCAACCAGGAACTGCACGCCCTCCTGGCCGAGTTGGCCGGGCAGACGACCGCGGCCGACCTCATCGGACGGCTGAACGCACAGATCGTGCGTCACCAGTTCCAGTTGTCCCTGCGGCCGGGGCGGCCGCAGGTCTCGGCGCCCCAGCACCTGGCCATCATCAAGGCGGTCACGGCACGGGACCCGGCGGCGGCTCAGCAGGCCGTCCACGTGCATCTGGACAGCGTGATCGAGGCGCTCCGGGCAGCGACGTGAGAGGGCGTCAGCCGTCGGGGCCGACCTGCCCGGTCGGCCCCGACGGCATCGGGCCCCCGCAACCCTTGCTGATATATCTGCAGGGGTGTAGCTTCGTGTTAACGGCGGAAGAACACCGTGAAACCAGCGAAAGCGCTGGTGAAACGGGTTGTGCTGCCCATGGCAGACGCATCGGTCATGCCGTGTGACCGGGCCGCGCCCGGCCCGGTCACCGGTCACCGCGCCTACCTCACGATCGTTCCCGTCCGTGCCCGCCGCCCTGCCGAACGAAGAGTTCCCCGGGGACGGTCTCCTTCCGTACGCCGTATCTGATGTCTGTCGGCCATGCCCTGTCGGGTGTCGCCTGGGGGGACGGCGGCGTGCGGGTGAACTGGAAGCAGAGGAGAGAGTCAGTGACCACTTCGCCCCGCCTCGCAGCTGACGCGCCCAAGCACCCGGGGCCGCGCCCCCGCCGGGAATCGCCCTATCTGAGTGAGGCCGGTCGCAAGGTGCGCGACGCGGTGTCCGAGATCGTGCCGATGCTGCGCGAGCAGGCCGTCGAATCCGATGAGTTGGGCGCTCTTACGCCGGAGATGCTCCGGGCGCTCGACAGCGCGGGGGTGTTCCGGCTCGCCGCCCCGGCCGAGCTCGGTGGCCTTGCCGGCGGCGCCCGGGACACGGTCGAGGTGATCGCCGAGATCAGCAGGGGCGACGGCTCGGCCGGCTGGGTGGCCTTCATCGGCGGCCGCAGCCGTACGCTGGCCGGCTTTCCGCAGCCGGCGGTGGACGAGGTCTTCGCCCGTGCCTCCGAGTGGGTCGGCCCGCTGGTCGCCGGTGCGTCCACCTTCGCCGGCAAGGTGGGCTCCGCGTACAAGGTTCCCGGCGGCTGGATGGCACAGGGCACCTGGCACTTCGCCAGCGCCTGCAAGCACGCGGCCTGGGCGACCGCCGGTGTCGAGGTGGACGAGGCGGGTCATTCCGGGCGGGGCATGGTGCTGCTGACCCGGGACCAGTTCACCATCCTGGACAACTGGCATGTGATGGGCATGGCGGGATCGTCCAGCAACAGTATCGCCACCGAGAGCGAGGTCTTCGTCCCTGACCACCGCTTCATCGACATGGCCGAACTGCCCGCTCTCATGAAGATGTTGCGCGACCGGTACGAGGCCGCCACCTTCCGCGGGCACGGCGGCATGCTGATCACGACCGTCAGCAACATCGCCATCGCGCTGGGGATGGCGCGTGGCGCCCTGGAGTGCTTCGCCGAGCAGGCCAAGGCTCGCGCACCCTTCAACCTGCCGTATCCCACGGTCGCGGAGATGCCGTCGGCGCAGGTGGCGGCGGGCCGGGCGAGGGCGATGATCAACGCGGCCACCTCCGTGATCCTCGGTCACGCGGACGAACTGGACCGGCGCGCCCTGGCCGACGAGCCGTACGCGCCGGGCGAGGAGACCCAGGCGACCATGGACCTCGTCTACGGCGCCCACCTGTGCGCGAAGGCCATCGACCTCATGCAGAACACGCTCGGCTCGTCGACGGTGAGCCTGAAGAACCCGATCCAGCGGTACGTCAGGGACGTCCGTGTGCTCACGACCCATGGCGCGATCCGCTTCGACCCCATGGCCGAGATCAACGGACGGGACGTCTTCGGCCTGGAACCCATCTCGCTGTTCGGTGCCGGACTGCCCAAGGTCGCCTGAACCGGCCGACAGCCATGTGCCCCCCGCCCGAGGGGGAGAGGAGGAACGATGAGGCGGCGAACGTACGGCGTGCGTACGAGGGGAGCGGGCTCCTCAGGCGCCCGGCCGGCCCGAGGCCCGCTCGGCGTCGCGCCGTTCCAGTACGGCCAGTGTCGTCTCGCGGATCCACACGTGCGAGGCGCGCAGCCGGTCGGTGGCGGCTTCCACGTCCTCGCACATGAGCGCCGCCAGAAGAGGCTCCAGCCCCTGCTCGACCACGTCCCGCAGCGGGACGTGCCGATAGGTGAGCGACCACAGGCGGTGCAGATGGCCGGCGAGCTGTTGTTCGAGCTTCGCCAGCCAGGGATTGGCCGTGGCTTCCAGCAGGGTGTCGGACATGCGCACCGACACGTTGTGGATCCAGTCCGTGGCCGCGGGGCCCTCGGGGGGAGCCTCGTCGATCCAGCGCCGCAACGCGTCGAGTCGTTCGGCCGGGACGCGGCCGTGGGCGTACCGCAGGCTCATCAGGCGCAGCGGCTCGGACACCTCGAACAACTGGCGTGCGCCGGTCACGGTGACGTCCGTGACGCGGTAGCCGCGGCGCGGCAGCACCTCCATGAGGGCCTCGTCCACCAGCCGCGACGCGGCTTCCCTGGTCGGCGTGCGCGCGAATCCCGACAGCTCGCGCAGCTCTGTCTCGGAGAGCCAGGCGCCGGGTTCCACGGCACAGGTGACCACGGCGCGTCGCAGGTTCCGGTACGCCTGCTCGGTCATGGACAGACCGGTACCGCTGCCCGTGGCGTCCGCCGCTTGTGAGGTCACCGTTTTCCTCCACAGTTCCGACAACCAGATCCGATCTTGATATATCAGCAGGGCGGAGTCAAATCTCCGCCCCCGCCCCGGAGGTGGGTGCAATGACGATGTCGTCCGCTGGCGCCGGTGAGACCGGTTTCGAGCCGGAGGCGTTCCGCGATGTGATGGCCGGGGTCGCCTCCCCGGTGACGGTCGTGACGGGGGTGAGCGAAGGTGTCCCGCACGGTACGACGGTCAGTGCCTTCACCTCGCTCTCGCTCTCCCCGCCGATGGTGCTGGTCTCGCTGGACCGGGGCAGCCGGCTGCTCGAAGTGGTGCGCGGCTCCGGCAGGTTCGGCGTGAACGTACTCTCCTCGCACCAGGCCGGGTTGGCACTGCGCTTCGCGCGCAAGGGCGGAGCCGAGAAGTTCGACGGCACCGAGTGGTCCCTGGTGCACGGCCTGCCCCGGCTGCCCGAGGCGACGGGCTGGCTGGCCTGTGAGACGGAGACTCTGGTCGACGGCGGCGACCACGTGGTCCTGCTCGGCCGGGTGCTCTCCGCCGAGCATCGCGTCGCTCCTCCGCTGACCTATCACGCCCGGGCGTTCGGTACCCACAGCATGCTGGCCGCGAGCGCATGACGCCCGGCCGCCCCGTGCCCTCGCCGCCCGCCACACCCACGGAGGCCGCGACCGTTCCACGTCTCCCCTGGCGCCGGCTGGCCGTGCTGGGCGGCCTGAGCACCTTCGGCCCGCTGTCGACGGACCTCTATCTGTCGGCACTGCCCGACCTGACCCGCCGGCTGCACGCGGGTGACTCGCTCGGCCAGGCGACGCTGTCCCTGTGCGTGATCGGCCTCGCGGTCGGGCAGCTCGTCACCGGCCCGCTCTCCGACCGCTTCGGGCGACGCCGTCCGATGCTGGTCGGGGTGGGCGCCTTCGCCCTGCTGTCCGCCGGCTGCGCGCTGGCGCCCTCGATCGAGGTGCTCCTCGTGCTCCGGTTCGCGCAGGGCCTGGCCGGCGGTGCCGGTCTGGTGATCGCGAGGGCCATGGTCAGGGACCTGTACCAGGGACGTGAGGCGGCCCGGGTCTTCTCGCTGATCATGCTCTTCGCCGGGGCGGCGCCGGTCTGCGGACCCCTCGCCGGCGGACTCGTGCTGCGGTTCACCGACTGGCGGGGCACGTTCGTCGTCCTGGCGGCCGTGGGGCTGGTCCTGCTCCTGGCCGCCACGACGCTCCCCGAGACCCACGGGCGAGCCACCAGCACAGATGGGGGCAGCACCAGGCGGGAACTCCTCCGGCTCCTCTCCCAGCGCCGCTTCCGCACCTACGCCGGACTCCTGGGCACCACCTCCGTGGTCCTGTTCACCTACATCTCGATGTCGTCGTACGTACTCCAGGACGGTGAAGGGCTGACCTCCGGCCAGTACTCCCTCGTCTTCGCCCTCAACGCGGCCGGACTGGTGGGAGCGGGCCAGCTCAACCGCAGACTGTTGCTGCGGGTGAGCCCGGAGCGGCTGGCGGCCGCCGCCACCACGGCGTCCCTCGCGACGGCGACGCTGCTGGTGGTGTCACTGGCCTTCGGGCCTCCCCTCTGGCTGCTGCTGCCAGGGCTGTTCGTCCTGGTCGCCTCGGTCGGCTGCACCACACCGAACGCCACCGCGCTCGCCCTCGACGACGCCGGACGCGTCGCCGGAACGGCCGCGGCCCTGCTCGGCTGCGTGCAGTACCTGCTCGGGGCGCTCGTCCCCCCTCTCGTGTCCGGCGACCACGCCACCGCCACCGCCCTGGTCGGCACGGTCTGCGTCGCCGCGACCGCATCGGCGGTCCTGGCCCGCTACGGCACCCGCCCGGCCCGGACCGCATGACCCAACAAAGGAGAGAACCGTGACAGAGCACAACACCAAGGCGGACAAGGAGATCGTGCTCGACTTCCTGCGCCGTGCGATCGCCGAGCACGACCCGGTCGCGGTACGCGAGCTGGTCGCCGCCGGCTTCGTCGAGCACTCACCGGGTCTGCCGCAGGACCGGCAGGCACTGGAGGAGCAGGTCCGTTCCCGCGGCCCGAAGCCCGGTGCCGAGACGGGCGAGCCTGAGTTCGTCGTCGCCGAGGACGGCCTGGTGACCGTATGTTTCTATGTGCCGCAGCCGGAGCCGGAGGCGCCCGAGGAGTCGTACGACTACTTCTCCTTCGACACCTACCGGGTGCGCGACGGCCTGATCGCGGAGCACTGGTCGAACTTCAACAAGATCGCGCCCCTGCCCCTGGAACTGCTGGACGGCCCGGCCCGGCGTCCCGTGACACCGGAGCCTGGCGCGAGCAGTGCCGAACTCGCCGACCGCAAGCAGCTGGTGACCGATCTCTACCGCTGCGTTTTCGACGCCATGAACCCGGACGCGATCAAGGACATCGTCGCCGACGACTACACGCAGCACGCCCGTTGGAGGGCCGAACAGGGACGAGTGGGCCTTGAGACGTTCGTCCGAGGACTCTTCCGGACGGTGCAGCCCAAGCCGGTCCAGCCGGAGGTGATGAACAAGCCGACCATCCTGATGGCCGAAGGTGACATCGTCATCTACGCCCAGCCCCGCCCCCAGCCGGAGCCCGACGACGAGTCGAAGACGTACATCTACCTCGTCTTCGACGCCTTCCGCGTCCGTGACGGGCTGCTCGCCGAGCACTGGAGCGGAATCAACAAGATCGCCCCGCCCAAGCCCCCGAAGATGCCCCCGATGCCCAAGTAGCCGGAGAATTCCTGACAGTTGGGCCCCGGTACGCTCGGTGTACCGGGGCCCAACTGTCGTTCAGGCCGTGTACCGGGCGCGGATCTCGGAGACCACGCCGAACGCAGCCGCGGTCAGCGGCACCGCGAGCAGCATCCCGATGACGCCCGCCACGGTTGCGCCCGCGGTGATCGCCAGCATCACCACCGCCGGGTGCATCTGCACCGTACGGCTGTGGACCATGGGCTGGAGCACGTTGCCCTCGATGACCTGCACCAGCAGCACGACCCCCAACGCCCAGAGCGCCGTCACCCAGCCGCGGTCGGCGAAGGCGACGAGGACGGCCACGGCTCCGGAGAGGAAGGCGCCCAGGTACGGGATGTAGGCACCGACGAAGACCAGTGCTCCGAGGCCGAGCGCACCGGGCACCCTGAGCACGAGCAGGCCCACGGTGATGCTGAGCGCGTCGATGAAGGCGATGAGCGTGGTGCCGCGCATGTAGCCCTCGATCGCCTGGAAGGCCCGCCGGCACATCGCTTCGACGGTGTGCGCCGAGCGGGCGGGGGAGAGCGAATGCATGGTGGCGAGCGCCCGGTCCGAGTCGCGGAGGAAGAAGAAGACCAGCAGCAGCGCGAGCACACCCATGGTGACCACGTCGCTGACGACGCTGACCCCGCTCATCAGCCCGGAGGCGGCGGTGCCGCCGAACTTCGACAGCAGGCTGCGCAGGGTCTTCGCCAGGTCGTCGAGGGAGGCGCCGGCGGTGCCGGACCGGCCGGAGAACGACTGCGCCGCGTCGCGGAGCGAGGCGACGATCTGGTCCCCGGTGTCGATCAGGGCGCTGACCACGATCGTGACGGACCCGCCGACGACCAGGACCACCGCGGCGCAGGTCAGACCGGCGGCCAGGGACCGGTTGACCTTCAGCGAGACCATGCGCCGGTAGAGCGGGCCGAGCAGGGCGCTGCCCAGCAGGGCCAGCAGGACGGGCGTGACCGCGGTCTGGAAGGTGACGCACAGCCATATCGCGACGGCGACCACCCCCGTGACCAGGAGCGCCACCGCGCTCCAGGCGCCGAGGCGGCGCACCGGGTCCGGCAGGAGGGGGCGGGGACCCGCCGCGTACGAGCGGCCGGGAATCCTTGCGACGTCGGCCGGCCGGTCGTACGGACGAGGGCTGGGCCGTGTCAGGCGCTGTCTGACGCGGATCGTGGGCTGTCTGGTGTGGGGAGCCCTGCGGGCTCGCCGTATGTGGGTCATCGAAGTCGTCTCCGCTTGCCGCGGCCGTCGGCCGCCGAATGTTGGTTCCGTACGACGACTCCGGTGCGTCGGCCCGTCGAGGCCGGCGCACCGGAGTCATGTCTTTCGATCCGCCTGCCCTCAGGCCGCCGTCTCCCGGGGCCGCTGCTCCTCGTCGAGAAGCCTGGCGGCGATGTTGTCGAGGGCCTGGTCGAACAGCGCCCGGTCGTCGGGGTCGGAGACGTTCCAGTCGTCGAGCCGGGTGTCCAGCCACCGCCGCCAGGCGGCGTGCAACCGCTCCACCTCGGCGTCCCCGGCCGGGGTGAGGCTGAGCAGATCGCCCGTGCGCTCGACACGGTCGGCGTCGACGGCCTGCTCGAAGGCCGGTTCCAGCACCTCGACGGGCATGCGGTGCGAGCGTGCGATCGCGGACGCGGAGGCCTCTCCGAAGACGCGGGTGTACCAGTGGACCTGGCCCAGCACCCAGGCCTGGCCCGGCGGCAGCGTGCTGCCGGAGCCGGCGTGGATCTCGTCCCGGAGGGCGGCGTCGTCGCGCATCTTGCGCATCACGTTGGAGACGGTCCGCTCCAGTTGGGCGACGCGGTCGGTCGAGTCGGGGGCTCCGAAGCCCTCTCCGAGGTCGGTCACCGAGGCACGGGCGGAGTCACGCAGCGGCACTTCCTTGAGGAAGCAGGCGACCACGAAGCCCACCACGGCCACGGGCACGACCCAGAGGAAGACGTGGTCGATCGCCTGGGCGTAGGCGTCGATGACCGGCTTCGCCTGGTCGGCGGGCAGCTTTCTGATGGCCGACGCGCTGTGTGCCGCCTGCGCGGGGACCCCGGTCTTCGCCACCACGTCGGCCAGCAGCGGATCGAGCTTGTTGTTGTACAGGGTGCCGAAGACGGCGGTGCCGAACGAGCTGCCGAGCGTACGGAAGAACGTCACCCCGGAGGTGGCGGTGCCGAGTTGCGCGTAGGGGACGGTGTTCTGCACGACGATCGTCAGCACCTGCATGGAGAGACCGAGGCCGAGGCCCAGCAGGAACATGTACAGCGACTCCAGCCAGGCGCCGGTCCCGCTGTTCATCGTGGACATCAGATACAGCGCCAGACCGGTGACGGCCATGCCGACGACCGGGAACATCTTGTAGTGGCCGGTGCTGCTGACAACGTTCCCGGACAGCATCGAGGTCGCGAGCAGCCCCACCACCATGGGCAGGGTGCGCAGCCCGGACGAGGTGGCCGAGGCGCCCCCGACGTACTGGAGGTACGTCGGCAGATAGGTCATCGCGCCGAGCATGGCGAAGCCGACGGCGAAGCTGAGGATCGAGCACACGGTGAACACCGGCTGCTTGAACAGGCCCATCGGCAGCATCGGTTCCTCGGCCCGCAGTTCGACGAGGACGAAGGCCGCGAACAGGAGCACCGACGCGGCGAACAGGCCGATGACGACGGCCGAACCCCACGCGTACTCCGAGCCGCCCCATTCCAGGGCGAGGACCAGGGAACAGGCGCCCAGGGCCACCAGGGCGACACCGGCGTAGTCGATGACCGGGCGCACGGCGCCGCGCACGGCCGGGATGGTCCGGGCGGCGGCGATCACCATGACGACGGCGATCGGCACATTGACGTAGAAGCACCAGCGCCAGCTCGCGTGGTCGGTGAACAGGCCGCCCAGCGTGGGGCCGAGCACGGTGGTGACACCGAAGACCGCGCCCATGGCGCCCTGGTACTTGCCGCGTTGGCGCAGTGGGATGACGTCCGCGATGAGCGCGGTCGCGGTCACCATCAGACCGCCGCCACCGATGCCCTGCACGGCACGCGCCACGATCAGTGTCGTCATGCTGCCGGCGGCTCCGGACACCACGGAGCCGGCCAGGAAGACGACCGCGCTGATCTGGAAGACCCGCTTGCGGCCGAAGAGGTCACCGAGCTTGCCGGAGAGGATCGTGGAGACCGCCTCGGCGAGCATGTACGCGGTGACGACCCAGGACATGTGTCCCGAGCCGCCCAGGTCGGTGACGATCGTCGGCAGCGCCGTGGAGACGATGGTCTGGTCGAGGGCCGCCATCAGCATGCCGAGCATGATGGTGGCGAAGACGAGGTTGGTCTGTCTGGGAGTGAGCGACCTGGGGGCGGAAGCGCTGGTCGTAGCGGTGCTGCCGGTCATGGTCCTGGGCATCCTGTAAGTGGGGAGGGCCGGGCACGGGTGGGGTGAGTGGGCCTGGGCCCGAGCGGGGACGGGCGGAGCGACGATGCTCACGCAGATTGATCTCCGGTAATATAGTACGGAACCGTGTCGTTCTATAAGGGGTTGTCGCCGTGACGGTTCAGGAAGCGCGTTCACGTGTCGGGCGGCCCCGGATGACCGCGGACCGGCAGCGGGAGATGCTGGCCGTGGTGCTGGAGGAGCTGCGCGAGGTGGGGTACGAGGCACTGACGATGGAAGGGGTGGCGCAGCGCGCGCGGTGCAGCAAGGCGACCCTCTACCGTCAGTGGGGGAGCAAGGCACGGATGGTCGCCGCCGCCCTGCGGGACCGAAAGGTGGAAGCCCCGGCCATCACGGACAACGGCAGCCTGCGGGGTGACCTGCTGGTGATGACGGCCTGGCTGGCGACCGCTGCTGAGGAGGAAGCCGGCCTGGTCGCCGCGCTGCATCATGCGGCACTGGTCGACCGGGAGGTCGCGGCCACCCTGCGTACCGCGCTCCTCGGTCTGGGGCCGGCCCGGGTCGAGGAGATCGTCGACCGGGCGGTGGAGCGAGGCGAACTGACCCACCGGTCCCGAACCATGGAGTTCCTGCCGCAGTTGCTGTTCAGCGCGGTCGTCGCCCGCCCGCTGATCGAGGGGACCGCCGCCGACGAGAGCCATCTGGCCCGGTTCGTCGACGAGGTGCTGCTGCCCGTGCTGAGGCAGGGCTGACCGGCGGCGATGCCCGGCCCACTCCCGTAGGGTGCGGAACTGTTCCGTTCTGCAGGAGGTGCCCATCATGACCGGCGAGCCCGAGCGTCCCGTCATCCGTCGTCCCCGGATGACGCCCGACCGTGAGGTCGAGCTGCTCTCCGTCGCACTGGGCGCGCTGCGTGAGGTCGGCTACGGGGCTCTGACGATGGATCTCATCGCCTCCAGAGGGCGGTGCAGCAAGGCCACCCTCTACCGGCAGTGGGGGAACAAGCCGAAGATGATCGCGGCGGCCGTCACCGCGCTCAGGCCGGTGAACCCGGGTAGCTTCGACACCGGGACGTTGCGCGGCGATCTGCTCTCCTTGGTGAGCCAGTTGGCCATGGGCGCGGACCAGGACACCACCCTGATCGCGGCCCTGCACCACGCGCTGCTCACCGACGCGACGCTCGCCGGGGCGTTCCGCACCGCCATGCTCGACCCCGAGGAGGAAGACCTCGCACGGATCGTGCAACGCGCTGTGAAACGAGGTGAGTTGGCGCATCGGCCGGCAGCGGCCGAGTTCCTGCCGCAGATGCTGTTCAGCGCCGTCGTGGCCCGCCCCATGTTCCGCGGAGTTCCGGCCGATCCCGAGTACCTGGCCCGCTTCGTCGACCAGGCACTGCTCCCCGCCCTGCACCACTCCTGAACGACCCGAATCCGGGCGGCTCGCCGACGCGGTTGTGCTGCCGTCGCAGAGCCGACGTCAGGATTGCCGTCCCGACGCAAGAGCCGCGACCCGGGTCTTGGCTTTACTGCTGCCGATGTCCCTGGCCCGGGCGCCAGGGGCCACCGGGCTGGACCTCGCAGCAAGGAGCCGCACATGACCGACACCGTCACCACACCGGCCGACCGGGAGGACAAGGAACCGGAACGCTACGGCAGCAGGGCGACGGCCGACCGGATCCGGGCCGCCGTCGCCGAACTCGTCCCGCTGCTGCGCAAGGAAGCCGTGGCCTCGGACGAGAGCGGCATGCTGACCCCGAAGACACTCCAGGCGCTCGCCGCGACCGGGGTGTTCCGCATCGCCCACCCGCTGGAGTACGGCGGTTACGCCCTGGGCGCGCGGGACGTCGCCGACGTGGTCGCGGAGGTCGCCCGTGGCGACGGCTCGGCCGCGTGGACCGTCTGGGCCGGGACCGGACTGCGGCTGCTTCTGGGCTTCCCCGAGCAGGCCGTGGACGAGGTGTTCACCGACGTCGCCTCCTGGCTCGGTCCGCTCACGTGCAACGTGGCCGTTCTCTCGGTGCGTGGGGGCAAAGCCCGCAAGGTGCCCGGCGGTTGGATGGTCAGCGGGGACAACTGGGCCTTCGCCAGCGGCTGTCATCACGCGGCCTGGGCGCTCGTGGGGGCCGAGTACGTCGACGAGACCGGGCAGGGGCGTCCCGCGATGGCGGTGCTGTCCCGGGACCAGTACCGGATCGTGGACAACTGGAAGGTCATGGGCCTCAAAGGCTCCTCCAGCAACGCCATCGCCACCGACGGCGAAGTCTTCGTCCCCGACCACCGCTTCGCACCCACCTCGGAGTTCCCCGCGCGCATGGCCGGTCTCCGCGACCGCTACGCCGGCCTCGGCTACCGCACCGGTCCGCGCGCCGCCTCACTGGTGATCAACCTCAACTGTGTGCCGATCGCCCTCGGCATGGCGCGCGGAGCACTGGAGTGCTTCGTCGAGCAGTCCCAGGCCCGCAAACCCTTCAGCCTCCCGTACCCGAGCGTCGCCGAGATGCCGGCCACGCACATCACCGCTGCCAAGGCCCAGGCCGCGGTCAACGCCGCGCAGGCGGTCATCGAACGGCACGCCGACGAGGTGGACCGCCTGGCGCTCGCCGGTGACGACATCACCTCCGAGCAGATGTCCGAGATGACGATGGACCTGGTCCACGCGGTCCAGCAGTGCGCGGACGCCATAGACCTCCTCCAGGTGACGCTCGGCTCCTCCACGGTGGGTCTCGGCAATCCGATCCAGCGCTACGCGCGCGACATCCGGGTCATGCAGACGCACCGGATGCTCCGCCTGTCCGAGGTGGCCGAGCTCCACGGACGGACGATCTGCGGGCTCGAACCCATCCCGCTGCACGGCGCCCACACCATCTGATCTCCGCCTTTCCGAAGGCACTTGAAAGCACGGGCGGCGTGGGTCGCCCGCCCTGAGGAGGACTCAGCGGTGAACGCTGCCACGACGAGCTGCACCGATTCCGCGCTGCTGCGTAAGGCATTCGGCAGTTTCCTGAGTGGCGTGGTCGCGGTGTGCGGCCTGGCCGAGGACCAGCAGGCGGCCTGCCCGGCGCTCGCCGCGAAGCGGGGCGACCGGTTCACGGACGTTCCCTGGCGGACCGCCTCGCACGGCGCGGTGCTCGTGGAGAACGCCGTGGCCGCCTCCCGTTCTGCCGGTGCTGCTCCGGTTGTCGCAGGGCGCCGTGGCCGGGGCCGTGCGGGGCGGTGCCCTCCTGATGGCCGTGGAGCACGCGCCGGAGCGCAGACGTGCCCGCTGCAGGCGAGATCCGTCGGCGTGCCGGGACGTGGAAATCCATGACGATGCGGCGTTACGCGTGGGTGGCCGAACTGGTGCCGGCCGTCGGCGAGGCGGTGGCGCCGGCGTGCGGTCCCGAGACGGTCGCCGCCGTGGAGGCCGAGTTGGGGCCCGGACCGGTCGCGTGGGGCGTCCAGACCTGCGCGCGCATCGTGGCCTCGGCGCCACCGACCGGATTCTCGGGCACCAAGCCGGTGGTGCCGGGCGAGGACGAGGCCCAGCGGCGCTCGTACGAGGTGGGTCTGTTCATGCTGCTTCAGGCGTTGTACACCGGGCGGGTCCCCTCGGAACTCCGGTTGTCGCCCGAGGCGCTCGAGCTGAACCAGCACGCGTTGCACCGCCGGATGCCACTGGCCGGGATGTTCCAGGCGATGTGGCAGGTCAACCTGCGGGTCCAGCAGGCACTGCTGGACTTCCTCGCGGAGCACGACCTGGTGGGCAGCCCGACGGAGGCGTTGCTGCTGGCGGCACAGCTCAGCGAATCCGTGATCAGCTACGTGGAGGCCATCCAGGACAGGACCCAGGAGGCGTGGGAGAGAGACCTGCGCCTCTGGGAGGAGCAGACGGCCGTGGCACGGCGCCGTGCCATCCGGCAGCTGATCGAGGGCACGGTCGAGGCCGCCGAGGCGGAGCAGGTCCTCGGCGTCCGGCTGCGTGCTCACCACGTCGGGCTGATCGCGGCCAGGCGGCGGGCGGGCGGTGCCCTGTCGGGCCTTGCCGACGACCTGCATCGTGCGGTGGCGCTTCTGACGGATACCGATGCACGCTTCATGTGTGTCGAGACGGACGACGACACGATCGCGGCCTGGCTGACGTTCGCCGCGCCGCCGGAGGCCGCGGAACTGCGATCCCTGCACGACGGCCTCGCGTCACTGACAGGTGTCTGGTGTGCGGTCGGACCCCGCTGTCGGGCGCCGCGGGCTTCCGCCGTACCCACATGCTCGCGCGGCGCCTGGCCGATTACGCACAGGCGCACGTTCGCGACGGTCTCACGGTCTTCACGATGGACTCGGTGAACACCGTGAGCCTGCTGGTCGAGGATCACGACTTCGCCCGCTGGTTCGTCCGCACCACACTGGGCGACCTTGCCCGGCCGCAGGCGCGTGACCACCATCTCCGCGAGACGCTGCTGCGCTACCTGGTCTCCGGGCGCAGCCTCCGCGCCGTGGCGGACGAACTCCATGTGGCACCCAACACCGTGACGTACCGGGTGAAGCAGGCCGAACAGCTGCTGCCGGACCGGAGCACGGACGACCCGCTCGACCTGATGGTCGCTCTCTGCATCGCGCTGGACCTTCCCGAGGTGCTGAGCGAAGACGCCGTATCTCCGTGAGAGCTGCTTCTGCTGCGGTGTGAGTGTGTCGTGCGACCCGCCCATGCTGGATCAGGACACTTCCCGGAGAAACTATCTCGTACTATTTGAGCTCGGTGTACCGCAGTCGCGGTACACCGAGCTGCCGCGTTCGGGGGACGAAGCATCTCCGGGGCGGTGCCTACTCTGTGTTCCTTGGGCTGATCGACCCCTGAGGGAGGGCTGCTCACGTGAGAGACGCCCGTCTGGTCGGCTGTGTGGTCCTGCTGTCGCTGGTCGCCGACTTCCTCGACCCGGCAGGTCTGCGCGTCCCGAACGTTCTGGACGTGGTGGTCGTCGTGCTCGCGGGCGCGCTTCTCCTGGCACGTGAGCGCCGGCCGGTGGCCGTGCTGGCCGGAGTGGCGGCGCTGTCCGCCGTGCACCAGGCGTGCGGGGGGCTGATCGTGGCCACCGAGCCCACTCTGATGATCGCGTTGTACGGCTGCGGCCTGCGCACCGACCGGCGCACGGCCTGGATCGCGGCCGGGGCGGCCACGGTGGCGGTGGCCGGGGCGGCTGCGATGTTCCAGGAGGGGCCGATCCTGGGCCCCATGCGCCTGGGTACGGCGACACTGACCGGTCTCGCCACCGCGCTGGGTGACTCCATGCGCAACCGGCGGGCCTACGTCGACGCCCTCAAGGAGCGGGCCGAACGCGCGGAACGCACCCGTGAGGAGGAGGCGTCCCGACGGGTGGCCGAGGAGCGGGTGCGTATCGCCAGGGAACTCCACGACGTCGTGGCGCACGAGTTGACGCTGATCAATGCACAGGCGGGGATCGGCGCCCATGTGGGGCGGGGTGACCCGGCGCAGCTGACCGAGTTGCTGCTCGCCATACGTGACGGGTCGCGCGGAGCCCTGGACGAGTTGCGCTCCATCGTCGGTCTGCTCGGGCGAACGGGGGAGCCGGGCGCTCCGATGGAACCCACTCCGGGGCTGGCCCGCCTGGACGATCTGGTGAGGTCGTTCGCCCGCGCGGGGTTGCGCGTGGACGTGATCCGGGAGGGGGACCAGGAGGCTCTGTCCTCAGCGGTGGATGTGGCGGGCTACCGCATCGTCCAGGAGGCGCTGACCAACGTCAGCAAGCACGCGAAGACGGATTACGCGCAGGTGAGACTGCGCTACGGGCATGACGCCCTGCGGATCACCGTCGAGAACTCCGGGAGCACCCTGGCCGGCCGGATCGTCGGAGACGGCACCGGACGCGGGCTGATCGGGATCCGTGAACGGGCGGCCGCGGCCGGGGGGACGGCCGCGATCGGGCCCCGGCCGGGCGACGGCTTTCTCGTCGATGTACGGCTGCCGCTCGGCCGCCGTGTCCTGGAGGGCGGCACCAGGCAGAGAGACAAAATGGAAGGGGTCGTATGACGGTTCGGGTGCTGCTCGCGGACGACCAGGCACTACTGCGGGGCATGCTGCGGCGGCTCGTCGAGGCCACCCCGGGGATGGAGCTGGCGGGGGAGGCCGTGGACGGTGTCCAGGCCGTGGAGATCGCCCGCTCCGAACGCCCGGACGTGGTGCTCATGGACGTGCGGATGCCCGGCCTCGACGGCATCGAGGCGACCCGTCTGATCACCTCCGACCCGGATCTGGCCGAGGTGAAGGTGCTGATCCTGACCACGTTCGAGATCGACGAGTACGTGGCCCAGGCCGTCCGGGCGGGTGCCCGTGGCTTCATCGGCAAGGGTGCCGATCCCGAGGATCTGCTGGCAGCGATCGAGGCGGTGGCCGCCGGCGAGCGCATGCTCTCCGCAGCCGCCACGGCTGCGCTCATGACGCAGTTCCAGCTGGTCGCGGTACAGACCTTGACCGATCAGGCGGGGCGGCTCGACGAGCTCACCCCCCGGGAGCGCGAGGTCCTCTCCCTCGTTGCCCGCGGACTGACGAACGAGGAGATCTCGCGGCGCTTCGGTGTGAGCAGGCACACGGTGAAGACCCATGTGAACCGCACCATGAACAAGTTGCGGGTCAGCGAGCGCGCCCAGCTGGTCACCATCGCCTACGAGACCGGGCTGGTGCGGTCTCGCCAACGTCCGTGAATGTAGTACGGATGCGTTCTATATAGCGCGTCCGCGGTATGTACGGGACACCGCGGTGGGGTGACGACACGCCGGATGGTGCCGGGCAGGGTGGCAGCGGGCCGCCCGATGCCCATGGACCCGGCGGCTCTCTCCTCGCCCGTCCGCAGAAAAGAGATCCGTCCCGATGTCCTGGTTGTCCAGGGTGAGCATCGCCAACCGCAAGTTGGCCGCGCTGATCACGATGCTGGTTGTCGCCCTAGGGGTGTACGCCATCCCGTCGATCAAGCAGCAACTGCTGCCCGACCTGTCATTCCCGACCATCACCGTCACCGCCACCTACCAGGGCGCGTCGCCCGACGTGGTCGAGGATCAGGTCGTCAAACCCATCGAGGACGCGGTCAAGGGCGTCGACTCGATCCAGACGATGACCTCGACGTCCCGGCAGGGCTCCGCGACGGTCTCCTTGCAGTTCGACTTCGGTGTCGACACGGACACCAAGTCGAACGAGGTGCAGCAGGCCCTGTCCAGGAGCAGCTCCAGCTTCCCGGACAGCGTCGATCCACAGGTCGTCACCGGCGGCACCGGCGACCAGCCCACGCTCACCCTGGCCGCGACCTCGAACGCCGACCAGCAGAAGCTCGCCGGCGAACTCGACGACAAGGTCGTTCCGGAGCTTAAGACGATCGACGGCGTCAACCAGGTCACCGTGTCCGGTGAGCGTGACCAGGTCGTCGTCATCACCCCGGACTCCGACAAGCTGTCGCAGGCGGGGCTGACGACCCAGTCGATCAGCAACGCCCTGACCTCCAACGGCCGCACCAGCGCCGGTGGTTCGGTCGACTCGGACGGCAAGAGCCTGAGCATCGAGATCGGCGGCTCGATCACGTCGGTGAAGCAGGTCGAGAACCTGTGGCTGAGCAGCGCGAGCGGGTCGGGCTCCAGCGGTGCGTCGGGCTCGGGTACGGGCGGCTCCGGCATGGGCGGATCCGCGATGGGCGGTTCGGCCGCGTCCTCCGGCGGTTCCGCCACCGCGAACCCGGTGCAGCTCAAGGACGTCGCCTCGGTCGAACTGAAGGACGCCGAGGTGACCTCGCTGACCCGCACCGACGGCAAGCCCAGCCTGGGTGTCTCGGTCACCATGGACCACGGTGGCAGCTCCTCCTCCATCTCGGACGACGTCCGGTCCAAGCTGTCGGACCTGGAGAAGTCGCTCGGTGACGGCGCGAAGCTCACCATCGTCTCCGACTCCGGCCCGCAGGTGAGCAAGTCGGTCAACGGCCTGCTGGAGGAGGGCATCCTCGGGCTCCTGATGGCGATCCTGGTGATCGTCCTGTTCCTGCGGTCCGTCCGGTCCACCCTGGTGACCGCCGTCTCGATCCCGCTGTCCCTGCTCATCGCGCTCATCGCGCTGTGGTACGAGGACTACTCCCTGAACGTCCTCACCCTGGGCGCGCTCACCATGGCCGTCGGACGGGTCGTGGACGACTCGATCGTGGTGCTGGAGAACATCAAACGGCACCTCGGGTACGGCGAGGAGAAGCGCACGGCCATCATCACGGCGGTGCGCGAGGTGTCCGCCGCGGTCACCTCCTCGACCATCACCACGGTCTGCGTGTTCCTGCCGATCGGCCTGGTCAGCGGTATCGTCGGGGAACTCTTCGGCCCCTTCTCGGTCACGGTCGCGGTCGCGATGATCGCGTCCCTGGTGGTGTCGCTGACCCTCGTGCCGACCCTCGCCTACTGGTTCCTGAAGCCGCCGAAGGAGGCCGCCGGCAAGGATCCCGAGGAGTTCCGCAGGGTCGTCGAGGACGAGGAGCGCAACGGCGCCCTCCAGCGGGCGTACGTCCCCGTCATCGACTGGGCCACCAGGCGGCGCAAGACCGTGATCGGTATCGCGGTGGCCCTGCTGGTGATCACCTTCAGCATGATCGCCGGGCTCAAGACCAGCTTCCTCGGCGACTCCGGGCAGGACTCGCTGAGCGTCACCCAGACCATGCCAGCCGGGACCAGCCTGAACGCCACCAACACGGCCGCCAAGAAGGTGGAGAGCGTGCTCTCCGGCACCGACGGCGTCGCGTCGTACCAGGTGACCATCGGCTCGCAGGGCGGCTTCATGTCCACGGGCGACGTGTCCAACAGCGCTTCCTACAGCATCTCCGTGAAGGACGACGCCGACTCGGACTCGGTGCAGAGCGACCTCCGGGCGAAGTTCAAGAAGCTCTCCGGCGCCGGCGAGCTCACGTTCAGCTCCAGCTCGGGCTTCGGGACGAGCAGTGACGTCGAGGTCACCCTCAAGTCCGACGACGACTCGGCGCTGAGCACGGCCGCGCAGCGCGTGACGAAGGCTCTGCAGGGCGTCGACGAGGTCACCGGTGTCACCAGCGACCTCTCCCAGGAGGCCCCGCGGCTCACCGTACGGGCGAAGGGCGAGGCCGCCGCGCAGTACGGCCTGACCGACACAAGCATCGCCTCCGCCGTGAGCGAGGCGGTCCAGGGCTCCACCGTCACCCAGATCACGGTCGACGGCACCCAGCGCGACGTGGTGGTCAAGACGGCGGCCAAGGCGCCGAACTCCGTCTCCGCCCTGAAGTCCCTGAAGATCTCCACGTCCTCCGGCGACGTCCGGCTGGACAAGGTGGCCACGGTCACCAAGAGCGAGGAGCCCGTCGAGCGCAGCCGTATCGACGGCACCGAGGCCGTCACCGTCTCCGGGACCCCGGTCGGCGACAACACCGGTGCCGCGAGCCGCGCCGTGCAGACCGCCGTGGACAAGGTCGACATGCCCTCCGGCGTCACCTACGAGATGGGCGGTGTCACCTCCAGCCAGAACAACGCGTTCAGCCAGCTCGCCCTCGCGATCCTGGCCGCCATCGCCATCGTGTTCCTGGTCCTGGTCGCCGTGTTCCGCAGCATCCGCCAGACGCTGGTGCTGCTGATCTCCATCCCGTTCGCGGCCACCGGCGCCATCGCCCTGCTCCGGATCACCGACACCCCGCTCGGCGTCGCGGCGCTGATCGGCATGCTGATGCTCATCGGCATCGTCGTCACCAACGCCATCGTGCTGATGGACCTGGTCAACCAGTACCGTGCCCGGGGAATGTCCATCGAGGAGGCGGTGCGCGAGGGCGGCAGCCGCAGGCTCCGGCCCATCCTGATGACCGCGCTGGCCACGATCTTCGCCCTCATCCCGATGGCGCTCGGCATCACCGGGTCGGGCGGGTTCATCTCCCAGCCGCTGGCCGTGGTCGTCATCGGCGGTCTGCTCAGCTCGACCCTGCTGACCCTCGTGCTCATCCCGACCCTGTACACGATGGTCGAGACCCGGCGGGAACGCCGGGCCGCCCGTCGCCAGGCGCGCCGGGGCGAGGCTCCGGTGGCACCGGAGCGGGAGCCGGACCACGCGGTGGTCGGCTAGCCGCGCACACACGGCCGGACGGACCGTCCGGCCGTGTGTGCGGTGCCGGGGGTGTCCTGCGGATTCCGAGGGACGCCCCCGGTGGTTCGACGACGAGGGTGGCGGACCCGACACGGATCCACAGCCGATTCTCAGTCCACTCAGGTTGCCGCCCGCCACTTCGTCCATATAGTTAGATCTCTAATTACATTCCCCGGGTCCGGACGCGAGCCGCGCACCACACGGGCCCTCATCGAATGCCGTCTCTCCACGGAGTAATCCCATGACTGCCGAGTCCGCTCCGCCTGTCCACGCCAGGCATGCCAAGCCGGTGCCCGAGCCTGTCGTGCACGTCCCGCTGCCGCCGGGAGGGGGGTTCCGGCGCTTTCTGGCGCTGTTCGCGCTGAACTGGCCCGGGATGCTGCTGGTGATCAGTGCGGTGCTGAGCGGGAAGCTGCAGGGGAGCCTGGTCGACGACCT
>NZ_JBHXMA010000075.1:0-29078 GCF_042721035.1 Streptomyces sp. NPDC058464 | reverse complement strand
CCCCTTCGGGGGCGCCAGTGGAGCGCCCCTTCAGGGGCGCGGGGAACTGCGCGACCAGCCCCCACACAGCCGCACCCGACCGACGGCTAGGGCGATTCGCCGAGCAGCCGTACCAGTTCGATCCGGGATCGGATCCCCAACCGGCTGAAGACCCCCCGCAGATGGTGGTCGATGGTGCGGGGGCTGAGGTTGAGCCGGTCGGCGATCTCGCGGTTGGTGGCGCCCTCGGCCGCCATCCTGGCGACCATCAGCTGCTGGGCGGTCAGCGCGGCGGCCGGGTCGGGCGCACTGGTGGCAGGTGTCAACGCCGTGCCCAGAGCGCGGAGTTCGGCGCGAGCCTGGGCGGCGCAGTGCGGGGCGCCGAAGGACTCGAAGGCCTCCAGGGCGCTGTGCAGCCGGTCCCGGGCCTCGGTGCGCTGCCGGAGCCGGCGCAGCGCACCGCCGAACAGCAGCTCGGTGCGGGCGCGTTCGAAGTCCCGGGTGCCGCGGGCGTGCAGGTCGAGGGCGGCCCGGTAGTGCTGGACCGCCTCCGTGCCGGGGGCGAGCAGAGCCCGGCAGCGGGCGCTGAGGGCGAGGTCGTCGGGGCTGCGGACGGCGGTGGCCCAGCGGTGGTAGTCGGCGTGCGCGGCGCGGGCGACCCTGGTGTCGCCGGTGCGGACGGCGGCCTCGACGTAGTGCGGGGTGGCCAGGTGCCGGATGGCCCGGTGGCCGTGCCCGGGTCCGAACCCGGCGAGGGCGCGCAGCCGGGCGGCGGCCGCCGGGAAGCGGCCGTTGGTCAGGTCGAGGAAGGCGAGCGCCCACTGGGCGAGGGCGGCGGGCAGGCCCAGTCCGTGGGCCAGGGCGTGCGAGCGGGCGGCCGCCGCGCGCTCCCGGCAGGCCTCCTCGTCGCCGGTGACGGCTGCGAACATGGCGAGCGCGGCCTGGAGATGGCAGGCCCCGTTGTCCTGCCCGGCGGCGTAGGCCTGGCGCAGGGCGTCCTGGGCGGCGGCCTCGGCGGCCCGGGGGCGGCCGGTCCAGAAGTCGGCGTAGGCCCGGAACTCCATGGCCTGTGCTTCCGTCCCGGGGATGCCGCGGGCCCGGGCGGAGGCTGCGGCCCGGAGGGTGGCGGTGACGGTCCGGGTGTGGTCGCCGAGCATCAGCGCGGCGATGCCGGAGTGGATCAGCGGACCCGGGTCGCCGCCGGGCCCACAGCGGCCGGCGGTGCCCTTGAGGAGGACGCGGGCGTCGGCGTAGCGGCCCTCGACGGCGCAGGCGAGTGCGGCGAGGATGCCGGACGGCGGGAGGTCCAGCCACTGGGCGAGGACATGGGCCTCGCGGCAGCGTCTGAGATCGCCGGTGTAGACGGCGGCCTCGGTGGCGAGGGCGAGGAGTTCGACCGCATCGGCGGAACGTTCCTGCCGTACGGCGGCGGTGAGCAGGGCGTCGAAGGCCTCGGCGGCGTGGCCGGCTCTGAGGGCGAGGACGCCGTTGAGGGCGGTGTTGTCGGTACGGGCGGCGAGCCGTCTGGCCCGGTCGGGCTCCCCGGAGCACCAGGCGTCGGCGGCGGCCCGGGCGAGCAGCCGGGCCTCCTCGGCCGGGTCGGGGCAGAGGTCGGCGGCGCGTTCGGCGAGCGCGCGGGCCAGGGCGGGCCGTCCTTCGGCGCGGGCCCGGTCGGCGGCGGTGCGCAGTTCCGCCGCGAGCCGGGCGCTGGGGCCGAGGGCGGCGGCTCCGCGGTGCCAGGAGCGGCGGGTCGTCTCGTCCTTGCCGCCGAGCACCCGGGCGAGCAGCAGGTGGGCCTCACGCCGGTCGGCCGGTGAGGCGGTCTCGTAGGCGGCGATCCGGGTCCAGGGGTCGCGGAAGAACACCCCGCCGGCGCTGGCGTGGGCGATCCCGGCCGCCTCGGCCGCCTCCAGCGGGCGGGTGTCGAGCCGGCCGGCGGTGACCGCGCGCAGGAAGGCGTGGGTGGCCACCGGGTACTGGTCGGCGGCGGCGAGCAGCAACAGCAGCCGGGCCTCGTCGGGCAGGGCGCGGATCTCCCGGCGCAGGGCATGGAGCAACCCCGGTGCCAGTTCGGCCGGTTCGACCGGCAGCGGGTCGGCGCCGGCCGCCTGCCGTTCGGTGAGACGCGGCACGAGTTCGGCCAGGGCGCGCTGATCTTCGTATACGACGCGGAGCACCCGGGCGCGGACGCCCTCGGGGAGCGCCGAAGCCGGGCACGGCCCCGCGTCGGTCGGCTGCGGTGGCGAAGTGCGGTCGAGAGGTGGGGGGTTCACCGGTATCACCACACCAAAGACGTTACTGGCGAGTTAGTTGACTCGTAAAGACTGGCGACTTCACCGATGCGGCGCGCGTAGACCCGTCCTGACACTCCTGAACAACCCCACCCGTTTCAGGAGGCATCATGCAACGCGCCAAGCGTCGCATCGCAACCGCTCTGTCGGCGATTGCCGGTTCGCTCCTTCTGTCCCTCCCCCTGAGTGCCGGCACCGCGCACGCGGCGAGCCACGACCCGATCGTGTTCGTACACGGTCTGAGCAGCGACTCCAGCAGCTGGAACACCTGGATCTCGGACTTCGAGGCGGACGGCTACTCGTCCTCCGAGCTGTACGCGATCTCGTACGACTGGACGAAGTCGAACGTCACCACCGCCTCGACGCTGTCCAGCTACATCCAGTCCGTCCTCTCCAAGACCGGCGCCTCCAAGGTCGACCTGGTGGTGCACTCCATGGGCGCGCTCAACAGCCGCTACTACCTCAAGAACCTCGGCGGGACCTCGTACGTGGACGACTTCGTCTCGGTCGCCGGGGTGAACCACGGGACGAGCGTCGCCTCGCTGTGCGGGTGGCTGTACACGTCCTGCAAGGAGATGACGACCGGCAGCTCGTTCCTGACCGCCCTGAACTCCGGTGACGAGACGCCCGGCAGCGTCTCGTACGCGGCGTACTGGTCGGACTGCGACGCGGCGATCGACCCGGACACCTCGGCGGAGCTGAGCGGGGCGACCAACGTCGACGTGGGCTGCATCTCGCACACCGACATGAACGACGACTACGGCGTCTACCAGCAGGTGCGCAACTTCATCTCGTAGGGCCTGCCGCGGGGGTGCGACGGGCCCGTGCGGGGGACAATCACCGTAGGCCTGCTTCCGTCGGGAGGTCCGTCATGCGGCTGCTGTCCGCCGGCGCCGGGACACCGGTGCGGGATCCCGTCCACCACCCGCTGTTCGCCCGTTTCTACGCCCGCTGCAGCGTGACCGCCGAGACCAGACTCGGCATGGCCGCGATCCGGGAGCGGCTGCTCTCCGGACTGTCCGGGCGCGTGATCGAGATCGGGGCCGGCAACGGGCTCAATTTCGCGCGGTATCCCGGTTCGGTCGCGGAGGTCGTCGCGATCGAACCGGAGCGCACCCTGCGGCAGTTGGCGGCGGACGCCGCCGTGCGCGCCGATGTCCCGGTGGACGTGGTGCCGGGCGCGGCGGAGGCGCTGCCGGTGAAGAGCGAGGCCTTCGACGCGGCGGTGCTGTCCCTGGTGCTGTGCAGTGTCCGGGACGTGCAGCGGGCGCTCGCGGAGGTGCGGCGGGTGCTGCGGCCGGGCGGTGAGCTGCGGTTCTTCGAGCACGGCGTGGGCGGCGGCCCGGCGATGAGGCTCACCCAGCGGGCCCTGGACCGGACGGTGTGGCCGCTGCTGAGCGGCGACTGCCATCTGTCCCGGGACCCGGTCGCCGAACTGCGCGCGGCCGGGTTCGAGCTCGGCCCCTACCGCCGGGTGTTCCTGCCGGAGAACGGCCCTCGGCTGCCCTCCTCGTACTGTGCGCTGGGCGTCGCCCGCAAACCCCCGGAAGCCTGACAGCCCCGTCACGGGCTCGGCCGGACCGGTCACAGGCTCCAGCGGCGCAGTTCCTCCGCGATGTCGGCGACGCCCGCCTCGCCGTTCTTGACCAACCGGGCCAGGTCGCGGACCTGCTCGGGCGAGGTGGCGACCTTGAGGCCGCTGGCGACCAGGTAGGCGTACGCGACCGAGGACGCGAACAGCGCGTTCGAGCGCTCCAGGGCCGGGACGTGGATCAGGAGCTGCAGCAGGGCGGCGGCCCGGGCGTGCGGGGTGTCGTAGACGGGGACGTCGAATATCTCGGCCCGATGCCTGGCGACGGCGGCGATCAGCGCACCCCAGTCGGTGACCTGCGGGTCACCCGGGGTCTTCTGTTCGGCGAGCATGAGGAGCCAGGCGAGGTCGATCGTCAGGTCGCTCAAGGGATCAGTGACGGCCTTCGGTCTTGTCAGACGTGTCGGTACCGTGCGGCTCGCCGAACTCCTCGGCGAAGACGGACTCGTACTGCTTCATGAAATCGGCGGCGGCCTCGACGAACGTGCGGCCCGCTTCACCCGTGTCCTGCATGACCAGTTCCTCTATGTAGCGGTTGACGCTCACACCGCGCGCGAGAGCGCGCTCGCGGGCCGCTTTGGCGGTGCCCTCGTCCACGCGCACGTTCAGCTGGGTCTTCGCCATACCTCGAAGCTAGCGCGACCGCGCTAGCAATGCCAGCGCGCATCGGAATCGAAAAGTGATACCGGCTGTGGGACGGGTCACACTACGCTCGACCCGGACAAAGACCCCGGCAAAGAGGTCGGGTGACCGTCGGGTGAAACGGGGAGGCAGTCTTGTCCACAGCAGCTGCGGAGGCGTCCGCCGCCGACGGGGTCGCGGCCCGTGCGCGCGGGCTGACCAAGGCGTACGGCGCGGGCGAGACGGCGGTGCTCGCACTGGACTCGGTGGACGTGGACATCGCGCGCGGCCGCTTCACCGCGGTCATGGGCCCGTCGGGCTCCGGCAAGTCCACGTTGATGCACTGTCTGGCGGGGCTGGACACGGTGTCGGCCGGTCAGGTCTGGCTCGGCGGCACCGAGATAACCGGGCTGCGGGAGCGCGAGCTGACGCGGCTGCGCCGGGACCGGATCGGGTTCATGTTCCAGTCGTTCAACCTGATACCGACGCTGAACGCGGCCGAGAACATCACCCTGCCCATGGACATCGCGGGCAAGAAGCCCGACGAGAAGTGGCTTGACCAGGTCATCGACACGCTGGGGCTGCGGGACCGGCTCAAGCACCGGCCTGCGCAGCTCTCGGGTGGCCAGCAACAGCGCGTGGCCTGCGCGCGGGCGCTGGCCTCCCGCCCGGAGCTGATCTTCGCCGACGAGCCGACCGGGAACCTGGACTCACGGGCGGGTCTGGAGGTGCTGGGCTTTCTGCGGGAGGCGGTCGACCAGCTCGGCCAGACGGTCGTCATGGTGACCCACGACCCCGGCGCCGCCGCCCACTCCGACCTGGTGCTCTTCCTCGCGGACGGCCGGATCGTGGACCGCATGGAGAGTCCGACGGCCGACGCCGTACTGGAACGCATGCGCCTCTTTTCCGGGGGAGACCCCCAGACCCCCGGGTTCGACGTGGGACGCGGGTCCTCCGGACCCGAGGAGGACTGACCCGGTGCTCAAGGCAACCCTGCGCAGCTTCCTCGCGCACAAGGGACGGCTGATGCTGTCCGCGCTGGCCATCGTCCTGTCCGTGGCGTTCGTCGCGGGCAGCCTGATCTTCTCCGACACCGTCACCCGCACCTTCGACCGGTTGTTCGCCTCCACCTCCGCGGACGTGACGGTGGAGCCGAAGCAGGACCTCAAGTCGTCGGTGCCCACCGGCGCCGTCCAGACCGTGCCGGCCTCGCTCGCGGGCGAGGTGGCGAAGGTCGACGGGGTCGCGGACACCCACGCGGACGTCTCGGTGCAGAACATCGTGGTGGTCGACAGCCACAACAAGTCGGTCGGCCCGACCACCGGCGCCCCGACCATCGCCACCGACTGGTACCTCACCCACCGCAGCCCCGTGAAGCTCACCTCGGGCCACGCCCCGCAGGGCGCCGGCCAGGCGCTGCTCGACGCGGACACCGCCGACAAGAAACACGTCCGGATCGGCGACACGCTGACCGTGCAGGCGCAGCCCGGCACCTTCAAGGTGGAGATCGTCGGCATCGCCACCTTCACCACCACCAACCCCGGTGCGGCCCTGGTCTTCCTCGACCCGGCGGTGGCCGCGAAGGAACTGCTGGGCTCGACGGGCCGGGCCACCAGCATCTCCGTGGACGCGGCGCAGGGCGTGACGGACGCCGAGCTCAAGAGCCGTATCGGCGCCGCGATCGGCACCGGGACGTACGACCTGAAGACCGCCGACGAGCAGGCGAAGTCGTCGGCCGCGGACCTCGGCGGCTTCCTCGACGTCATCAAGTACGTGATGCTGGGATTCGCCGGGATCGCCACCCTGGTGGGCGTCTTCCTCATCGTCAACACCTTCTCCATGCTGATCGCCCAGCGCACCCGGGAACTGGGCCTGCTGCGCGCGCTGGGCGCGGACCGGCGGCAGGTGCGGCGGTCCGTGCTCACCGAGGCGGTGCTGCTGGGCCTGGTCGGTTCGACGCTGGGCCTGGGCGCCGGGGTCGGGCTGGCGTTCGGGCTGATCAAGCTGATGAGCGCGTTCGGGATGAACCTCAAGGCCACCGAGATGGTCATCGGCTGGGGCACTCCGGTCGCCGCGTACGTCGTGGGCGTCGGCGTCACCTTCGTCGCCGCGTACCTGCCCGCCCGGCGCGCGGCGACCGTGTCGCCGATGGCGGCGCTCGCGGACGCCGAGATCGCCGGGATCGGCAAGCCGCTGAAGGTGCGGGCGATCGTGGGCGGGGTCGTCGGGGCGCTCGGGGCGGCGGCCCTCGCGGGCTGCGCCGCGGCCTCGAAGACCGCCTCCGCCGCCTCGCTGCTGGGCCTCGGGGTCGTGCTGAGCCTGATCGCGACCGTCATCGCCGGGCCGCTGCTCGTCCGCCCCGTGATCCGGGTCCTCGGCGGGGCCTTCCCCGCCCTGTTCGGCCCGGTCGGCCGGATGAGCCAGCGCAACGCCCTGCGCAACCCCCGCCGCACCGGTGCCACCGCCGCCGCGCTCATGGTGGGACTGGCCCTGGTCGGCGGGATGTCGGTGGCCAGCGCCTCCATGTCCAAGTCCTTCGACCAGCAGATCGACAAGACGCTGGGCGCCGACTTCGTCGTCCAGAACAGCAACTTCCTGCCGTTCACCCAGGAGATCACCGACAAGGTGCGGGGCACGGAGGGCGTGGGTCTCGTCGTACGGCAGCGGTTCGCGGCGGTGGCGGTACGGCTGCCGGACGGCAAGCGGGTCACCACGACCGCCGCCGGGTACGACCCCCAGGTCGACGAGGTCGCCCATGTCATCTACAAGGGCGGCGACACCGCGGCCGCGCTGGCCGCCGGCAGTCTCGGCATGGACGCCACCTTCGCCGCGGACCACAAGGTGCGCCTCGGCAGCGTGCTCCCGGTCGAGTTCCAGGGCGGGAAGAAGGCCGAGATGAAGGTGGGCGCCCTCACCGACCAGGACGGCAGCAGCGGCTTCGGCACGCAGGGCGGGCTCTTCTTCGGCATCGCCACCGTGGAGAAGTACGTCCCCGGCGGCCAGGACTCCTCGCTGTACGTCAACCGGGCCCCGGGCACCACTGCCGACCAGGTGCGCTCGCGGCTGGAGAGGACGCTGGCGCCGTACCCGCAGGTGCAGGTCCGCGACCAGGCCGACTACAAGAAGCTGGTGCACGACCAGATCGCCGTGCTGCTCTACCTCGTCTACGCGCTGCTCGGCCTTGCGATCGTGATCGCGGTGCTCGGGGTGGTCAACACCCTGGCTCTGTCGGTCGTGGAGCGCACCCGGGAGATCGGGCTGCTGCGCGCGATCGGGCTGGCCCGGCGGCAGTTGCGCCGGATGATCCGGCTGGAGTCGGTGGTGATCGCGGTGTTCGGCGCGGTGCTGGGGCTGGCGCTGGGCCTGGTGTGGGGCGTGTGCACCCAGCAGGTCCTGGCGCTCCAGGGCATGAAGGCGCTCGCCGTCCCGTGGGGCACGATCGTCGCGGTCGTGATCGGCTCGGCGGTGGTGGGCATCGTCGCCGCGCTGCTGCCGGCGTTGCGTGCATCGCGGATGAACGTGCTGGCGGCCATCGCGCACGAATGAGGCATCGCCGGGAATGAGGCGCCGCCGAGGCCGTCCGCGCGGACGCGGCGCCCTCAACCGCCGTATCGGGACAGTTCGTGGAAGAAGTCGGCCACGGTCACGCCCGCCGTGGTCCGGTCGTAGACGTGGCGGGCGACGACGAGATCCAGTACGCCCAGCCCGAAGGGCGAGAACACCACTGTGCGGTCGTCCGGAGGGGTGAACGTTCCGGTCAGCACGTCGTACAGGGTGGCGTGTACGTGGTCGCGGTTGTGCACGGCCTGCTCGGCGAGGTGTACCGAGGTCGCGGCCTTGAGACAGTGTTCGACGTCGTCCACGACGTTGCAACTGTCCAGCACGACCCGAGGCGACAGGTCGCGCAGCGACACGTGCAGCACCAGCGGGTGGTGCGCGAACCAGTCTGGGTCCTCGACGTACGGGGTTCCCGCGGTCGTCGCGAACAGCAGCAGGTCCGCCGAGCGCACCAGGCTCTCCAGATCCTCGTGCACGGTGACCCGGCGGGCGCCGGCGCGCTCCAGGTGTCCGGCGAAGCCCCGGGCGTGCTCCGCGTTGTCGTCGAAGAGGCCGATCTCCTCGAACTCGAACCCGGCCGCCACCAGATAGGTGTGCACGAACCGGGCTATCAGGCCGGTGCCGACGACGCCCAGCCTCGCGGGCCGCGGCCGGCCGGCGCCCAGCGTGACGGCGGCCACCGCGGCGGACGCCGCGGTGCGGACCGCGCTGATGATGGAGCCTTCCAGGCACGCCAACGGATAGCCGGTCTCCTGGTCGTTCAGCACGACGACGGCGGACGCCCTCGGGATGCCCTTCGCCACGTTCGCGGGGAAGCTGGAGATCCATTTGATGCCGGAGACGGCGACGTCACCGCCCACGTGGGCCGGGAGCGCGATGATCCGGTTGGCGGGGTCGTCGGGGAATCGCAGGAAGTACGACGGCGGGTTCTCCGTCCTGCCGTCGCCGTGCAGCCGGTAGCCGTGCTCGACGATGCCGAGCAGTTCCTTCTCACGGCCGTGGAGTACGTCGTGCACCGCCTTTCCGGAGATCACCGTGAAAGGCGGTGGTGCCGTGGTGTCAGCCATGGTCTGCCTCTCGTTTTGTCCGCACACCTCACCGTCAGAGGCCAAACCTACTCCAGCCCGACCCGGCCGAAAACAGTATTCGCACGGTGGTAAAGCCCCCTGCTTTCGCCCGTCCGCTGCTAGACTTTCGCGCATGGATAAACGCTGGACGATAGCGATTCTGGTACTCCTCGTGATCATCGCCGCCGCAGCGCTGACGTTCGGCGGCCACCACAAGAAGGCCCCGGACAAGAGCTTGGGTCGTTTTTCCCCACACGCCACCCAGGCAGTCGGCTTTATGCCCGTTTAAACCCCCGTATCGGGCGTGAAATTGTTCGACTGCGGCAGCTAATCAGTTGAACCCCATGCCCCTTTCCCTATTACGGGAAAACGTGATTCATTGGCGGTGCTGCGCATTCTGTGCGCAGCAGGACCAAGACCACGAGTAAATGGGGAGAAGATGACGAACGCGATATCAGAATCGGCTTCCGCCGACGAGGCGACACGGCCCGCGGTCAACTCATGGGACGAGTTCACGCAGCTTCGGGAGGTGATCGTCGGCGACGTGGCGAACGCCCGGCTTCCTCGGATGAGTGATGTCTCGGCATGGCTCGCCTGCTATCCGACGCTCTCGGAAAAGGAGTTGCAGGAGGTCGCCCAGGGCGCGTTCCCCCAGCAGGTCGTCGAGGAGACCACCGAGGACCTGGCGACGCTGATCGCCACACTGCGGGACCTGGGCGTGACCGTGCACCAGCCCGCCGCACCGGATCACTCGAAGGTGTTCCGCTCGCCGGACTGGACAAGCGACGGCTACCTGTCGTACTGCCCCCGCGACATCACGATGGTCCTCGGTTCGGCGATCGTCGAGACGCCGAGCCCCATGCGCGCCCGGTACTTCGAACTGCTCGGCGGGATGCGGGAGCTCTTCCAGGACTACATGCTGCGCGGCGCGACCTGGCTCTCCGCGCCCAAACCGCGCCTGGCCGACGACCTGTTCTCCCTGGACGACGAGGGCCTGCCGCTGCTGGGCGAGAGCGAGCCGGTCTTCGACGCGGCGAACGTGCTGCGCATCGGCCGGGACGTGATCTACCAGGTCTCCCGCAGCGGCAACGAACTCGGGCTGCGCTGGCTGGAGTCCACGCTGCGGCTGTTCGGCGACTTCCGGGTCCATCCGGTCCGCGGGGTGTACGGCTACACGCACATCGACACCACCATCACCCTGCTGCGCCCCGGTCTGGTGCTGCTCAACCCCGAGCGGCTGACCGAGGAGACGGTCCCCGCGTGCTTCCGCGGCTGGGACATCCTGTGGTCGCCGCCGATCCGCGACGTCCCGGCGATCGTCGCGCGCCCGCTGAGCGCACCCTGGCTGGGGATGAACCTGCTCATGGTGAGCCCGGACGTGGCGATCGTGGACGCGGACCAGCCGGAGCTGATCTCCGCCATGGAGAAGAAGGGCATCACGGTGCTTCCCCACCGACTGCGGCACTCGCGGGTCCTCGGCGGCGGGTTCCACTGCGTCACCCTCGACATCGTCCGCGACGGAGACCTCGAGGACTACAGCGCCTGAGCGGCACGGCACCGGGTGAGCGGCACGCGCGGGGCTAGGCATCGCGCCTCCCCAGCAGCACCCCGCCGACCAGCAGTCCCGCCGCGGCCCACCCGGCTGTCACACCGAGGCCGGCCCACGGGCTGATGGGCAGGCTGTCGAGATGGGTGGTGGCCTGGATGGCGAGCCCCGCGCTCATCGGTGCGATCTTTTCGAGCAGGTGCTGCCAGCGCGGGGCGCTGACGGCCTGGGAGACGATCGGGACGATGTACAGCAGGCCGAGGACGACTCCGATGCTGGTCGCGGAGTCCCGTACGGCGGTAGCGACACCGAGGCTCAGCAGGCCGATCAGTATCAGGTAGAGGACCGTTCCGAAGACCGCGCGCAGCGTCGTCCCGTCGGACAGGGACAGGGCCCGGTCGCCGGCGTCGGGCAGGATGAGCCGCCCGGCGAGCACCGACCCGAGGACGGCGGCCGTTCCGCCGACAGCCACGACGCCGACGAGAGTCGCGGCCTTGGCGGCGAAGAGCACCGCCCGCCGCGGCACCGCCGTCAGGGTGGTGCGGATCATGCCCGAGCTGTACTCCCCGCTGATGATCAGCACGGCCAGGATGGCGACCAGTGCCTGGCCGAGGTAGACCCCCATGAGGCTGACCTTGGTCGTGTCGCCGCCGCAGCCGTCGGCCGTGCAGTGCACCACCGCGGTCGCCCCGGCCCCCAGGGCCGTCGTCGCCGCGACGGTACCGAGCAGCAGCCACAGCGGACCGGCGACGGTCCGGAGCTTCGTCCACTCCGCGTGCAGTGCGAGGCTCATGCGTCCCTCCGGTTGAGGAGGACGGCGGCCACGGCCACGCTCACCACCGCGTATGCGGCCAGAACGGCGAACCCGGCCCACGGCGCCAGCGGATAGTAGCCGTTGTACGGCGTGTAGTGGCTTGCCACCTGGTCGTACTGCACCAGCGTCTGCTGGACGGCGAAGGCCGCCCCCGGCGTCACCCGGGCCAGCCAGTTCGCGGCGCTCGCGGGCATGAACGGAGTGGCGGTCAGGACGTACGGCAGCACGATGGCCACGATGACGGTGGTGACCGCGCCGGCGCTGTGCCGGAAGACGGTGCCCACGGAGAGGGCGAGCACCGAGGCGGTCGCGAGCAGCGCCGCGGTCCCGAGCACCACCCGCAGTTCGGCCGAGGAGTCCACCGGGAAGAGGTACACCCCGTGGTTCCGCGCCAGCCGCTCGCCGAGCGGGACCGCGAGGGCCGTTCCCACCAGCCCGGTGACGAAGGTGACGCCGCCCAGCACCATCGCCTTGGCCACCAGCACCCGGCTCCGCCTCGGACTGACCGCCAGGGTCGTGTGGATCATGTTGTTGCGGTATTCCGAGGTGATGAACAGCGTCCCTACGACGGTCACCGCGATCAGCGCGGCGAAGGTGCCGGTGAGGATGTCCCGGAGGGTGCCGCCGGTCGGCAGGGTCTCGCGGACCGCGGGCGCCACGTCTCCTGCGCCGCTCACCGTGAACTGCTCGCCGGACCGGGTGAACGAGCCCGACGCGTTGTTCGGGTAGCCGGCGAAGGTGGGTGAGTCGGCGCCCAGTTGCTCGCCCTTCCACTCACCGCCGGTCCAGCCCCCTTGGAGGCGCACATCGTCGAAGACGGCCGTCGACACGCTGCCGGCCGTGCCCAGGCCCTGCACGGCGGGCGGAGAGGCGACGAACAGCCCGACCTGCACGGTCGATCCGAGTCCGCTCACGTGCGCGGTGCCCACCTTGGTCCAGTTCGTGCCGTCGGTGGAGGCGTAGCCGGTGATGGTGGTGCCCGAGCGGTCCAGCCGCAGCCAGCGGGGGGACTTGGCGGTGACCTGACCGGGAAGGCCGGCGGTGTCGTGGACGTAGTCGTCCTGCATCCGCACGCCGTGGCTGCCGGTGGCCATGATCGCCGCGTACGGCGATCCCTGGCGGGTGCTCTCCTTGACGATGAGCCCGGCCTTCGCCCACGGCACGGTGCCGGGCCGCAGGTCATCGGGGCCCTTGGGGATGCGGCTCTCCAGCGCGGAGACGGAGACGGTGACGCTGCCGTTGCCGGTCAGCGGCTGGTGCACGAGGAAATAGCTGTCGGTGACGGGTTCGCCGCCCGGTCCGACCGGCACCGGCGGCGAGCCCTTCTGATCGCTGCTGATCCCGGTGAGCAGGGCGACCGCCACCACCAGGAGTGCCGCCACCGCCATGCCGTACAGCCAGTTCCGGACGGTGCGGAACTTGGTCCATTCCGCGTGCAGGAGCTGGAGGAAACCGTCCCGGCCGGGCTTCCTGCCGACGGGACGCGGGGTCATGGTGGCGGTCACCGGGACGCCTCCGTGGGTGCGGCGGCGCGGAACTCGACCGCGTTGCGGGTGAGTTCCATGTAGGCCTCTTCGAGCGTGGCCCGGTGCGCCGACACCTCCGAGAACGGCACCCCTCCCTTGTTCAGCGCCGTCACGATGCGGTCCGGGGCGAGCCCGGAGACGGTGATGGTGTCGCTGCCGATGGCCGCCACGGTGGCACCGGCCTCGGCGAGGACCCGCATGGTGTCCTGCGGGGCGGTGGTCCGTACGGCGACCCGGCTCTCGGACGCGGCCCCGATGAGTTCGGCCACGCTGGTGTCGGCGATGACCTTGCCGCGCCCGACCGCCACCAGCCGGTCGGCCGTGTCCTGCAACTCGCTCATCAGATGGCTGGACACCAGGACGGCGCGGCCCTGAGCGGCCAGCGACCGCAGGAAGCCGCGAATCCAGATGATGCCTTCGGGGTCCATGCCGTTGAACGGCTCGTCGAGCATCACCGTCGCCGGGTCGCCCAGCAGCGCCGCGGCGATCCCGAGCCGCTGCCGCATGCCGAGCGAGTAGCCGCCGGCCTTCCGCCGCGCCGCCGACGTCAGGCCGACCAGTTCGAGCACCTCGTCCACGCGGCGCGCGGCCATGCCCTGTGAGTGCGCCAGCCAGAGGAGATGGCCGCGAGCACTGCGGCTGGGATGCAGCGCGGCCGCGTCCAGGAGTGAACCCACGTGGCTCAGCGGGTGCCGGAGACTGTGATACGGCTTCCCGCCGATCAACGCTGTCCCCTCGTCGGCCGAGTCCAGTCCGAGGATCACCCGCATCGTCGTGGACTTCCCGGCACCGTTGGGGCCGACGAACCCGGTCACCACACCGGGGCGGACGTCGAACGTCATCCCGTCCAGGGCCACCGTGCGTCCGAAGTGCTTGCGCAGTCCGGAGACTTTGATGGTTGCTTCCATGTCAGCAAGGCTAGGGAGGCCAGGCGCCGCAGACATCACGTGGCGGTGCCATCTTCACCGCCCCCGGGAGGAGCGACGCCCCGCAGCCCGCATCCCTCTCAGGAGCTAGAAGACCCCCCTCACAGGAGGGGGGTCTGGGGCGCGGGGCGCGTTCCTAGAGTTCGAACTCCTCGTACTCGCCGGACCCTTCCGTACCGTCGGCGGAGCCGAACACGGCCCGGTCGACGGTCGCGGCGGTCTCGGCGATCGTGGGCTCGTGGAACATGGCGGTGAGGGGCAGCTCGACGCCGAACACGTCCCTGATCCTCGACACGACCTGGGTGGCGAGCAGGGAGTGGCCGCCGAGTTCGAAGAAGTTGTCGCGGGTGCCGATCCGGGTCCGGCCCAGGATGTCGGACCAGAACCCGGCGAGGAGTTCCTCGGTGCGGGTGGCGGGCGCGACGTACTGGTGGACGGGCTGGGGCCCGCTCTGGTCGGGGTCGGGCAGGGCGGCACGGTCGACCTTGCCGGTGGGGGTCAGCGGCAGCGCGGCCAGTTCGGTGAAGGTCGCCGGGACCATGAAGTCCGGTAGCCGCCGCCGGAGGTGTTCCCGCAGGTCGGCCACGGACGGGATCGGCTCACCGGCCTCGGCCGGGGTCAGGTGGGCGCCCAGCCGGGTCAGGTCGCCGTCCCCGACGACGGCGACGACCGCCGCCCCCACGCCCGGGTGGCCGGCCAGCGCGGCCTCGATCTCCCCCGGCTCGATCCGGTAGCCGCGCACCTTGACCTGGTCGTCGAACCGGCCCAGGAACTCCAGGTGCCCCGCCTGGTGCCACCTGACCCGGTCGCCGGTCCGGTACAGGCGGGAACCGTCGGCGGCGAACGGGTCGGCGACGAACCGCTCCGCGGTGAGGCCGGGCGCGCGGATGTAGCCGCGGGCCAGGTGCGCCCCGCCGACGAACAGTTCGCCGGGCACGCCCTCGGGTACCGGGGTCAGGTCGCCGGCCAGCACGTGGAGGCGGGTGTTGGCGGCCGGGACACCGATCGGCACCACGCCCTCCGCCGGGTCGCCGTGCGGCTCGTAGGTGTGGGCGGTGACGTCGATGGTGGTCTCGGTCGGCCCGTACACGTTGTGCAGGGGCACCGGCAGCACACGGGTGAGCGCAGCGGCGGCCCGGCCGGTGAGCTGTTCCCCGCCGCAGACCACCCCCCTGATCGCGGAGCATCCGGCGAGGGCGGCGCGCCCGGTGAGCAGGCCGAGCATGGCGGGCACCGTCGGGAGGACGGTGACCTGCTGCGCGGTCATCGTCTCGATCAGACCGTCGGGGTCCGCGGCGACCCCGGACGCGGGGGCGACGACCAGGGCTCCGCCGGCGGCCAGTGCGGGATACAGCTCGATCCCGAAGGCGTCGAAGCTCGGCGAGGACGACACGAGGACCCGGTCGCTCGCGGTGATCCCGAACCGCTCGTCGAACCAGCGCACGTAGTTCGCCAGCGACCCGTGGCTGACCATGACGCCCTTGGGGGTTCCGGTCGAGCCGGAGGTGTAGATCACGTAGGCGAGACCGTCGGGCCGTACGGCGACGGCCGGTTCCGGGACGTCCCGGGTGTCCGGGTCCGGGGAGGCGGCCATGATGCGCCGGACCTTCGGATTGTCCAGGGCGACCACCCGTACCCGCCGCAACGGCAGGTTCTCGACCATGTCCGCCATACCGACCAGCACTTCGGCGCGGCTGTCGGCGAGCATGAACGCCAGCCGGTCGGACGGGTAGCCCGGGTCCAGCGGCAGGTACGCGCCGCCGGCCCGCCAGACCGCGAGGACCGCGACGACGAGGTCGGCCCCGCGCGGCAGGCACAGACCCACCACGGTGTCCGGTCCCACCCGTGCGAGGCGGAGGTAGGCGGCGAGCCGTCCGGCCCGCGCCATCAGGGCCGCGTACGACAGGCTCCGCCCGTTTGAGACCACCGCGATCGCGTCCGGGGTCGCCGCCGCCCGCGCGGCGACCAGTTCGTACACCCCGTCGGCGTCGGGCCAGGTGACCGCCGTGTCGTTGCGGTCGTCGAGCAGGCGGACCCGCTCGTCCGCGGTGAGCAGCGGCAGGCGCGACAGCGGACGGCTCGCGTCGGCCGCGACGGCGGACAGCACCGTCTGCAGGTGCTCGGCCATCCGCCGTACCGTGGCCGGGTCGAAGAGCTCGGCGTTGTAGTGGATCCCGCCCGACAGGCCCCCGACGAGGTCGTCGGAGATCGTCAGCCGTACGTCGAACCGGGTGTCGACCTCGATGTCGAGGACCTCCGGGGCCGCTCCGGGCCCGTCGCCGGTGACGGTCGGTCCGGCCGGCCGGCCTTCGCCGGGCGTGTAGTTGAAGATGGCCTGGAACAGCGGGGTGCGGGTCTCGTCGCGGTCGGTGACGAGGGCGTCGACCAGCTGCTCGAAGGGCAGGTCCTGGTTGGCGTAGGCGGCGAGCGACATGTCGCGGACCCGGGTCAGCAGTTCGGTGAAGGCGGGGTCGCCGGACAGGTCGGTGCGCAGCACCAGGCTGTTGACGAAGAAGCCGATCAGGTCCTCGGTCTCGGCCCGGTTCCGGGCCGCCACCGGTGTGCCCACCGCGATGTCGTCCTGGCCGCTGTAGCGGCTCAGCACCAGGGTGTAGGCGGCCAGCAGCGTCATGAACATCGACGCGTCCTGCTCCCTGGCGACCTTCCGCAGGCTCTCGGTGACCGAAGCGGACAGCCGGAAGCCGACGACGGCACCGGCCCGGGACGGCACCGGCGGGCGGGGCCGGTCCGTGGGCAGGTCCAGGACGGGGACCCCGGCGAGCTGCGCACGCCAGTACGTCAGTTGTTCGTCGAGGACGTCGCCGCTCAGCCAGGACCGCTGCCACACCGCGAAGTCGGCGTACTGCACCGGCAGCGGCGGCAGCGGATCGGCCTCGCCCGCCCGGAACGCGTCGTACAGCGCGCGCAGTTCACGGCGCAGGACCTGGTCCGACCATTCGTCGAACGTCACGTGGTGCATGGTGAGGGCGAGCACGTGCTCGGCCGGACCGAGGCGGTACAACACGGCGCGGAGCATCGGTCCGGCGGCGAGATCGATCGGGACCCGGGCGTCCTGGTCGACCAACTGCTGGGCCACGCGAGCCGGTTCGGGACATCCCGACAGGTCGACGACCGGCAGTGCGACGACCCCGGGCGGGTCGACGACCTGGTGCGGCACACCGTCGGTACCGGTCACCAGCCGGGTCCGCAGGATCTCGTGCCGTGCCGTGACCGCGGTCAGCGCCGCACCGAGCGCGGCCGGGTCCACGTCGGACGTGAACCGTATCCGGGTGGGCAGGACGAACTCGGCCGAGCCGGGCTCCAGTTGGTCGATGAACCAGAGCCGCTGCTGGCCGAAGGACAGGGGCAGGGGCTGGTCCCGGCCGACCGGGGTGACCGGAGGTGCGGCCGGTTCCGTCCGGGGGCCTTCGAGGAGCGCGGCCAGGTCCCGCAGGGTGGGGTGGTCGAACGGCGCGGAGAACGGGATCTCGACCCCGAAGACGTCACGGACGCGGAAGGTGACCTGGACGGCGAGCAGGGAGTGGCCGCCGAGCTCGAAGAAGTCGTCCTCGGCGCCGACCCGGTCGACGTGCAGCACCTCGGCCCAGATGGCGGCCAGGAGTTCTTCGGCCGCCGTGGCGGGGGGCACGTAGTGGTCCAGGTCCGGGCCGTTCTCGTCGGGGTCGGGGAGGGCGGCGCGGTTGACCTTGCCCGCGGGGGTGAGGGGGAGGGCGGCCAGTTCGGTGAAGACGGTGGGGAGCATGTGCTCGGGCAGACGCCGGGCCGCGAACGTGCGCAGCTCCTCCGCGGCAGGGATCCCCTCGGCCGGGTCGGCCGGCACCAGGTAGGCGGCCAGCCGGGCGGCGGCGCCCTCGCCCCGGGCGGCGACGACCGCGGTCCTGACCTGCGGGTGCGTGGCGAGCACGGCCTCGACCTCGCCCGGCTCGATCCGGAATCCACGTACCTTGACCTGGTCGTCCACCCGGCCCACGAAGTCCAGCCGCCCGTCCGGCAGCCACCGTACCCGGTCGCCCGTGCGGTACATCCGGGTGCCGTCCGCCGCGAACGGGTCGGGGACGAACCGTTCCGCCGTCAGAGCCGACCGCCCCACGTAGCCGCGCGCCACCTGGGCGCCGGCGACGAACAGTTCGCCCGGTACGCCGGTCGGCACCAGGCCCAGGCAGCGATCCAGCACGTACACCCGGGTGTTGGTGACCGGGGTGCCGATCGGCGCGCCGTCGCCCGGACGGCACAGGCCGGCCGACGCGCACACCGTCGTCTCCGTGGGCCCGTAGGCGTTGTACAGCCGCCTTCCCTCCGCCCACACCGCGGCCAGGTCCTCGTCCAGCCGCTCCCCCGCCGTCACCAACGTCCCCACACCCGCGAGCTGTCCCGGGTCGCCCGACGTCAACGCCTGGAGCAGGGACGGCGGCACGGTCGCCACCCCCACCCCCGCAGACCGCAGCAACCCGGCCACCCGGCCCGGCTCGGCCCGCTCCCGCGCCGAGGCCACCACGAACGCCGCCCCCGAAGCCAGCGCCAACAACAGCTCCCACACCGACGCATCAAAACTGAACGACGCAAACCCCAACACCCGCTCACCCGCGCCCAACCCGAACAACCGCCGCTGCGCCACCGCCAGGTTCACCACACCACCATGGGTCACCTGCACACCCTTCGGCACACCCGTCGACCCCGACGTAAACATCACATACGCCAGCCCGGCGGCGTCCACCGGTACGGGCTCCGGGGCCGGCGAGGCGGCCAGCAGCGCGGCATCGGCCGGGGTGTCCAGGCACAGCACCCGCAGCCGGCCGACCGGCAGTTCGTCGGCCAGCTCGCTGGTGCTCACCAGGACCGGGGCACGGCTGTCGGCCAGCATGAACGCCAGCCGCTCCGGCGGGTAGCCGGGGTCGAGCGGCAGGTAGGCCGCCCCGGCCCGCCACACTCCGAGTACGGCCGCGACCATGTCGATCCCGGGCGGCAGGCACAGGCCGACCACCGACTCCGGGCCCGCGCCCGCCGACCGCAGCAGCCCCGCGAACCGCCCGGCCCGCTGCCACAGCGCCTCGTACGTCATCTGCCACGAGCCGCACACCACCGCCACCGCGTCCGGGTGCCGCCGTACCTGTTCGGCGACCAGCTCGTGCGCCCCGCCCGCAGCGGTCGACGGCGCCGCCGTGTCGTTCCAGTCCGTCACCACCTGCGCGCGTTCGGCGGCGGTCAGGACGGGCAGCTCCGCCACCTTCCGGTCCGTGCTCGCCGCGATCGCCTCCAGCACGGTGGCCAGGTGCTCCGCCATCCGCTCCATCGCGGCCGGCACGAACCGGTTCCGCTCGTAGTCGAGGCGGATCGACAGCTCCGGTCCCGGTCCGATGCCCGCGGCCACGGTCAGCGGGTAGTTGCCCTGCGGGCGGCCGTGGAACACCGCGCCGACGCGCAGACCGCCACCGCCCGTGCCGGGCGAGTCCTGCCCGCCGTGCCAGCCCGGGGCGGGGTAGTTCTCGAAGACGAACAGGGTCTCGAACAGGGGCTGTCCGGTGGGGATCTGGCTGCAGGCCTGGATGTCGGTCAGCGGGGTGTGTTCGTAGCGGCGGCCGCGTGCCTGCTCGGCCTGGATCGCGGCCAGCCACTGCGGGACGGTCTCGCCGGGGTCGATCCTGATGCGGGCCGGGGTGGTGTTCATCAGCAGTCCGACCATGGCCTCGATGCCGTCGAGCCGGCTGCCGCGCCCGGAGGAGGTGACGCCGAACAGGACGTCGTCGGTGCCCGCGTAGCGGGCGGTGAGAACCGCCCAGGCGCCCTGGACGACCGTGTTGACGGTCAGCCGGTGCCGTCGCGCGAACTCCGTCACCCGGGCGAAGGCGTCCTGGTCCAGCCGGGCCCAGGCGGTGCCCCGCCCGGTCTCTCCCGTCTCGTGTCCGACACCGAGAGCGGTGGGGACGGCGAATCCGGCGAGCTGGTCGCGCCAGTACCGCTTGGCCTCGTCCTGGTCCTGGCCGAGCAGCCAGGCCACGAAGTCGCGGAACGGGCGCCGGTCCGGCAGCACCGGCTGCCGCCCGGCCACCAGTTCCTGGTAGACCCGCAGCACCTCACCGATGACCGCGGGGCTGCTCCAGCCGTCGAGCACCAGGTGGTGGTAGCTCCACAGCAGCTGGTGCCGACGCTCGCCCAGGCGCACCAGCGCGAGCCGCACCAGTGTCCGCGCCCCGAAGTCGGCACCCTCCGACTCGTCAGCGGCCACGTACGCGTCGATCGCGCGCTGTTGGTCCTCCTCGTCGAGCCCTGACACGTCCACCACCTGCCAGGGCAACGGCACGGACCGCGACACCACCGCCATCGGCACCGGAACCTGCTCCCACACCACCCCGGTTCGCAGCACCTCGTGGCGCGCGAACACCAGCTCCCAGGCCCGCCGGAGTACCTCCACGTCCAGCTCGCCCTGGAGGGGAAGACCCGTCCAGATCCAGTACGCCCCCGTTCCGGGAGCGAGTCGGGAGTGGAACAGCATGCCCTGCTGCAGCCCCGTGAGCGGGTAGATGTCCTCGATGGCTCCGCTGCCGGGCTGCGCTGGATCGAACGCTGTCGGATCGAATGCTGTCAGATCGAACGCTGTCATGACCGACCTCCGGAATCGGTGCTCCCACCCGGCCGGGACACCGAGCCGAAACGTTGTTTGATGAAGTCGAGGGAAGACTGGTCGAGGGCGGCCAGCGGGAAGTCCGACGGGGTGATCCCGCTGGCCTGCGGGGCGCAGCAGTGGTCGATCAGTTCGCCGAGGATCTGCAGGTGGCGGTGGGCCAGGCCGGAGATCGTGGCCGCGTCGTGGATCTCGCTGCTGTAGGTCCAGCCCAGGCTCAGGCGGCCGTCGACCACCTGTCCGTTGATCTCGATCAGGTACGGCCGGTCGCCCTCGCGGGAGTGTGCGTGGCCCTGTGGTCCGTCGACCGCCCGGAAGGGGGCGTGGGCGTCGCCGGTCCGGTCGCCGGTGGGCCTGCCGGGGGCGGCCTGGCCGAGGTAGTTGAAGCTGATCTCCGCGGTGGCCGGGGGCCGCCAGTCCGCGAGGTGGCGCAACAGGCCGTACCCCATGCCGTGACGGGGCACCCGCCGCAGCATCGCGTCGGTGTCGGCCAGCACCGCACCCGGCGCGGTCCCGCCGGGCAGCGCGACCGGGTACAGACACGTGAACCAGCCCACGGTCCGGGACAGATCGATCCCCGGACCCTCCTCGTGCCGGCCATGACTCTCCACGTCCACGACCGCCGGGCCACCGTCGCCGAGCCACCCGCCGAGCACCATCCCCAACCCCGCCAACAGCACCTCGTCGACCCGCAGCCGGGACACCGAAGGCACCCGCGACAACAGCAGCGACGTCAGCTCACCGCTCAACCACACCCGCACGTCCCGGGCCGCCACCGTCGCGTTGCCCCCGTCCGCCCGGTCCCGCGGCAACGGCCTTGCGTGCGCCGCCACTTGTTCCCAGTACGGCGCTTCGGCGGCGATCTCGTCCGACCCGGCCAGTTCCGTCAGGTACGACGACCAGGCGGCGAACGACGTCGTCTTCGGGGGCAGCGCCACCGGCTCCCCCGCGGCCAACCGTCCGTACGCGGAGCCCAGATCACCCACCAGCACCGGCCACGACATGGTGTCGACCACCAGATGGTGCGCCACCACCAGGATCAGTGGCGAGCTCTCCCCCCGGTCGAAGAGCACCACACGCATCAGCGGTCCCGCCGACAGGTCCAGCGATTGCTGCGCCATGTTCGCGACACCCGTCAGCCACTGCTCCTCGGCAGTTCCGGGCGGGCACGTCCCCGCCTCCCACACCACGTCCACCGCGTCCACCGCGTCCACCGCGTCGTCCGCGATGTCGGCGACGCGGCCCCGCCACTCCCCGCCCGCCGGCTCGAACCGGGAGCGCAGACCGTCATGGTGGGCCAGTACCTCGGCCACCGCGTCCCGCAGGATCGCCGTGTCGACCGCGCCCGGGGCTCCCAGCAGCACCGACTGGTTGAAGTGCCACGGCACCGGCAGGTCCAGCCCGAAGAACCACTTCTGCACCGGCGACAGCGCCACCTCACCGACGACGGTGCCCTGGTCCCGGACCGCGCCCGTACCGACCTCGGCGGCCCTCGCCAGCGATTCCACCGTCTGGAAGTCGAACAACTGCGCGACCGAGATGCCCACTCCGGCCGAACGCGCTCGCGCCACCACCTGGATCCCGATGATCGAGTCGCCGCCCAGCTCGAAGAAGTTGTCCTCGACGCCGACCCGGTCCACACCCAGCACCTCCGCCCAGATCTCGGCCAGTGCCCGCTCCGTCGCGGTTCGCGGGGCGAGGTAGCGGCTGGACAGATCGGCACGGCCGGGGTCGGGGTCGGGGAGGGCGGCCCGGTCGAGCTTCCCGCCCGGCGTCAGCGGCAGCGCCGACAACTCGGTGAAGGAGGCCGGGACCATGAACGCGGGGAGCCGGGACCTCAGGTACTCGCGCAGCTCGCCCGGGGCAGGAAGGCTCTCCGTGGGATCGGCGGGGACGAGGTAGGCCACCAGCCGGGAGGCGTCCTCGGCTCCGGCGACCGTGACCACCGCCGATCCGATCCCGGCATGCCTGGTCAGGACGGCTTCGATCTCCGCCGGCTCGATGCGATAACCACGCACCTTCACCTGCTCATCCACCCGCCCCACGAACTCCAGCCGCCCGTCGGCACCCCACCGCACCCGGTCACCCGTCCGATACACCCGCGAACCATCACCCGCGAACGGATCAGCGATAAACCGCTCCGCCGACAGCGCCGCACGACCGACATACCCACGCGCCACACCCACGCCACCCACGAGCAACTCACCGGCCACACCCGCCGGCACGAGATTCAGCGCACCGTCCACCACATACAGACGGGCGCCCGGAACCGGCCCTCCGATCGACGGAACCTCACCGTCGCCGTCCACCAGCCCGATACTCGCCACCACCGTCGCCTCGGTCGGCCCGTAGGCATTCAGCAACCGCCGCCCGTCCGCCCGCCACACCGACGCCAACGCCGCATCCACCCGCTCAGCACCCGACACCAAGGTCTTCACCCCGGCCAGATCGGCCGGCCGCAGTGTCCGCAGCAACGACGGCACCATGAACGCCAGTTCCACCCCGGCCGCACGAACCAACCCACCGGGCTCGGTCCGCTCACCGGACGACGCCACGACCAGCGTGCCACCACCCGCCAACACCATCACCAGCTCCCACACCGCCGCGTCGAAGCTGAACGGCGCCAACAACAAGCCCCGGGACCCCTTGCCCAGCAACGGCCACAGACCGGCCGCCAGATTCACCAGCCCACCATGGCCCACCTGGACGCCCTTCGGGACACCCGTCGTCCCCGACGTGTAGATCACATACGCCAGTTGATCCGGCTCCAGCGGTATCGGTGGCAGCAGCGTGGGCAATCCGTTCAGCTCCGTGCGTACAGCCGGGTCGTCCAGCCATACGACCGTGTCCACCGCGGCATCCACCAACCCCGCAGCCACCGAACGATGGCCCACCACCACCCGCGCACCGCTGTCGGCCAGCATCAACGCCAACCGCTCCGACGGGTACTCCGGATCCAACGGCACGAACGCCGCCCCGGCCAGCCACACTCCGGCCACGGCCGTCACCAGGTCGATCCCGCGCTCCAGACACAGGCCCACCACCGACTCCGGCCCCACCCCAGAAGCTCGCAGACGACTCGCCAGCCGTGCTGCCCGAGCCAGCAGGTCGCCGTAGGTCACGTGCCGTTGCCCACTGACGACCGCGACCGCGTCGAAGCGGTCCGTGGCATGCCTCACCAGCAGCTCGTGGACGCCGACGGCGTCGGCCGGCGATCCCGTGGCGCCGGAGCCCCGCCTCAGCGACTCGGCACGCTCCGTCGCCGACACCATCGGCAGGCCGCCGATCGTGACCTCGGCGTCGGCCGCGACCGCCTCCAGCACGGTGGTCAGGTGGCCCGCCAGCCGGCTGATCGTCCCGGCGTCGAACAACGCCGTGCTGTACTCGATGCCGCCGACCAGTCCGCCGTCGTTCGCGTCCCCCATCGTCACGGACAGGTCGAACTTCACCTGGAACTCGCCGGTGCCGTCGCCGTCCAGGTTCAGGTCCGCAGCGGGGTGGGTCGGGTTGGAGTCCTCACGGGGATCGCGGGGAGCGTAGTTGAAGAAGACCTGGAAGAGGGGGGTGCGGGAGCGATCGCGTTCGGTGACCAGGGCGTCCACGAGTTGCTCGAAGGGCAGGTCCTGGTGGGCGTAGGCACCCAACGCGGTCTCCCGCACCCGACCCAGCAACTCGGTGAAGGACGGATCCCCCGACAAGTCGGTCCGCAGCACCAGCGTGTTGACGAAGAACCCGATCAGGTCCTCGGTCTCCGCCCGGTTCCGGTTCGCGACGGGCGTTCCGACGGCCACGTCGTCGAGTCCCGTATGCCGTCCCAGCACCACGTCGAGTGCGGCCAGCAACGTCATGAAGACCGTCGCGCCATTGTCCTGGGCCATCACGCGCAGTGCTTCGGCGGTCCGTGCCGGCACTCGGAACTCGGCGACCGCCCCGGCGCTGGAGCGCATCGCAGGCCGCGGTCGGTCGGTGGGCAGCTCCAGCAGCGGTGCCCCGACGAGCCGGTCCCGCCAGTAGGCCAACTGCCGGTCCAGGACCTCTCCGGTCAGCCAGACCCGTTGCCAGGCCGCGAAGTCGGCGTACTGCACCGCGAGCGGCGGCAGGGGGTCCGGTGCATCGGCCAGGAACGCCTCGTACAGGAAGGCCAGTTCACCTCGGAAGATGCCCGCGGACCAGTTGTCGAAGACCACGTGATGGGCGGCCAGGGCCAGCACGTCTCCGCGTTCTCCCAGCCGGATCAGGCAGGCCCGGATCAGTGGTCCGCGGGCCAGGTCGAAGGGCCGGGCCGCCATCCCGGCGACCAGTCCTCGCCCGGCCTCCAGTGGATCACCGAGCTCCGACAGGTCAGCCACGGGCAGGGGAACCGGCGACGGCGGGTCGACGACCTGGTGGGCGATACCGTCGGGGCCGGTCACCAGCCGGGTCCGCAGCACCTCGTGCCGGGCGACAAGGGCGGTCAGCGCCAGTCCCAGGATCCGGGGATCCGTGGTCTCGTTCCAGGACAGATATGTCGTCAGGTTGTACTCGGTGGACCCCGGTTCGAGCTGGTCGAGGAACCACAGCCGCTGCTGGGCGAACGACAGCGGCATTTCCTGGTCCCGCGGCACCGGGCTGACCGGCGGAGCCACGACACCAGGCTGTACGCCGTCGATCGCGACGGCCAGATCGCGCACGGTGGGGTGATCGAACAGCGCGGCGAGGGGTACTTCCACTCCGAACTCGGTGCGGATGCGGGACATGACCCGGGTGGCCAACAGCGAGTGCCCGCCGAGCGTGAAGAAGTCGTCCTCGGCACCGACCCGGTCCAGGCCCAGCAACCCGGCCCAGACCGCGGCCAGTACCTGCTCCGTCCGCGTCGACGGCGGGATATACGAGCCGTTCAGGACGGGACGCAGGTCAGGGGCGGGGAGAGCGGCACGGTCGAGTTTGCCGTTCGGGGACAGCGGATACGCCGCCAGCTCGATGTACGCGGCGGGAAGCATGAACTCCGGCAGCCGACGCGCCACGAACGCCCGCAACACGTCGGGGGCAGGGATGCCTTCAGCCGGCTCGGACGGGATCACATACCCGACCAGCCGTGCGGTGGCGCCGGTCCCGTCCACGACAACCACCGCGGACCGTACCGCGGGATGCGCCGCCAGGGCTGCCTCGACCTCACCCGGCTCGATCCGGAAACCACGCACCTTCACCTGCGCGTCCGCGCGTCCCAGGAAGTCCAGCCGGCCGTCGGGCAGCCAGCGGACCCGGTCACCCGTCCGGTACAAGCGCGAACCGTCTTCCGCGAACGGGTCGGCGACGAAGCGCTCCGCCGTCAACGCAGGGCGGCCTCCATAGCCACGGGCCAGCTGCGGACCACCGATGTACAACTCCCCCGGCACCCCGACCGGCACCGGATTCAGCGACCGGTCCAGCACGAACAACCGGGTGTTCGCTGTCGCACGGCCCACCGCCGGAGCACGCCCAGCCCTGGCATCCACCGGGCCGGTGGTCACCATGACCGTCGCCTCCGTCGGACCATACGTGTTGACGAGCTGACGTCCTTCGGCCCACGCCCGCGCCATCGTCGCCGTCAACCGCTCCGCACCCGACAACACCGTGTTCAAGCCCGGCACCCGCGCCGGATCCAGCACCTCCAGCAACGACGGAACCACACTCGCCGCCTCCACACCCAGCGCCGCCACCATCGCGGCCAGCCGAGCCGGATCAGACCGCTCGACACCAGCAGCAACGACCAGCGTGCCGCCACGACCCAACGTCACCGCCACATCCAGCACCGCCGCGTCGAAACTCAACGACGCGAACTGCAACACCCGCGACCCCGACGACACACCGAGCACCGGCCCGATCGCCGCCACCAGGTTCACCAGGCCGCGGTGGGGCAGGCGGGTGCCCTTCGGGGTCCCCGTAGACCCGGAGGTGTAGATGACGTACGCCAGCGCGTCCGGCTCCACCCGGGCATCCTCAGGCCGACCGCGTGGCGGCACGCCAAGCTCCGCATCGTCCAGCCACACCTCCGGCAGGTCCTCCCGAGCCGGGCCGCCCACCACGGATCGCCCCTTGAGCAACAGGACCGCGCCGGCGTCGGCCAGCATGAACTCCAGCCGCTCGGACGGGTATTCAGGATCCAGCGGCAGATACGCGCCACCCGCCAGCCACACCCCCAGCACCGCCGTCACCATGTCCACCCCACGCGGCAGACACAGCCCCACCACCGACTCCGGGCACACACCTCGCGCACTCAGCAGGCCCGCCAGGCGCCAGGCCCGGTCGACCAGCCGCCCGTATGTCATCTGCCGCTGTCCGCACACCACCGCGACCGCATCCGGGGCAGCCGCAGCACGGGCGACGATCAACTCGGCCGCACCGCCCTCCGACGGGGACGGCACGCTCTCGCCGTTCCAGCCGCCGGCCACCTGCCGCCGCTCGGCCTCCGACAACACCGATATCCGCGACAACGGACGACCCGGATCAACGGCCACCGTCTCCAACACGGCGACGACGTGCCCCGTCAGACGAGCGATCGTCTCCGAATCGAACAACTCCGTGCAGTACTCGATCAGTCCGGTCAGTCCGGTGCCGGCGTCCATCAGGTTCACCGTCAGGTCGAACTTCACCGTCTGGGGTGACGTCTGCGCGCGGTCGAGGTCGTCATGGGCCGTGGGGCCGTCGCCCTCGCCGCGCTGGTAGTTGAAGAAGACCTGGAAGAGGGGGGTGCGGGAGCGGTCGCGCTCGGTGATCAGGGCGTCCACGAGTTGCTCGAAGGGCAGGTCCTGGTGGGCGTAGGCGCCCAGCGCGGTCTCCCGCACCCGGCCCAGCAACTCGCTGAAGGAGGGATCTCCCGACAAGTCCGTCCGCAGCACCAGCGTGTTGACGAAGAACCCGATCAGGTCCTCGGTCTCCGCACGGTTCCGGTTCGCCACCGGCGTTCCGACCACCACGTCATCGGTGTCGCAGTAACGGCCCAGCACCACCAGGTAAGCCGCCAACAGCACCATGTACATGGTCGCCCCGTTCGCGCGGGCCATCTCGCGCAGCCCGTCAGCCACCGGGGCGGGGACGGTGAAGTGTGCCGCCGCGCCCTCACTGGACCGCACGGGGGGACGGGGCCGGTCGGTGGGCAGCTCCAGCACTGGCGCTCCGGTCAACCGGTCACGCCAGTAGGCAAGTTGGCCGTCGAGGACTTCGCCGGTGAGCCAGGAGCGCTGCCAGACGGCGAAGTCCGCGTACTGCACCGGCAACGGCGGCAACGGATCCGGCTCGCCGGCACGGATCGCCCGATAGAGGACCTGCAGATCGCGGCGGAGGATCCGGCCCGACCACTCGTCGGAAACAGTGTGATGCAAGGACAACACCAGCACACTGCGATCCAGACCCGCTCGCACAAGGCAGGTACGGATCAGCGGCCCGGCTGCGAGGTCGAACGGTGCCACCGCATCCGCCTCGACCAGAGACCGGACCACGGCCATCGGATCAGCAACACCGGAGACGTCCACCACCGGCAACGCAACCGGCCCCGGTGGGTCGATCACCTGCCGCGCCACACCGTCCGGGCCCGCCACCAGCCGGGTCCGCAACACCTCATGCCGCGCCACCACGGCCGCCAACGCAGCCTCCAGCGCAGCCACATCCACGCCACCGTCGAACCACACCGGCGACGGCACGTTGTACTCCACCGACCCCGGCTCCAACCGGTCCAGGAACCACAACCGCTCCTGCCCGAACGACAACGGCAACACCCCATCCCGGGAAACCGGCACCACCCCCGGCACCACCACCCCCGGCACCACCTGCTCGATGACCACCGCCAGACTGCGGACCGTCGGACCGTCAAACAGAGCAGAAAGCGGCACCTCGCTGCCGAACACCTCACGGATCCGGGAGACCACCTGGGTCGCGAGCAGCGAATGCCCGCCCAGCTCGAAGAAGTTGTCCTCGGCACCGACACGATCCCGCCCCAGCACCTGCGCCCAGATCCCCGCCAAAACCTCCTCCACCGCCCCCACCGGCTCAACAAACAAACCCACCTCAGGACCAGAGGTGTCGGGATCAGGAAGCGCGCGGCGGTCCAGCTTGCCGTTCGACGTCAACGGAACCGCAGCCAACTCCACGAACACGGAGGGGACCATGAACTCCGGCAGCCGGCCCCGCAGGAACCCACGCAACACACCAGCATCCGGTACGCCAGGACCGCCCTCGACCGGGACCACATAGGCAACCAGCCGCCGATCCACACCGTCACCGTCCGCCACCACCACAGCCGACCGCACACCCGGATGCGCAGCCAGCACAGCCTCCACCTCACCGGTTTCGACCCGGAACCCACGCACCTTCACCTGACCATCCACCCGCCCCAGGAACTCCACCTGCCCATCCGGCAACCACCGCACCCGGTCACCCGTCCGATACAACCGCGAACCATCCCCCGCAAACGGATCCGCGACAAACCGCTCCGCCGTCAACGCCGGACGCCCGCCGTATCCACGCGCCACCTGCGGACCACCGATGAACAACTCCCCCACCAC